>NZ_JBITMW010000005.1:0-453 GCF_044466585.1 Micromonospora sp. NPDC049359
CCCGCCCTGGTCCCGCCCTGGTCCCGCCCTGGTCCCGCCCTGGTCCCGCCCTGGTCCCGCCCTGGTCCCGCCCTGGTCCCGCCCTGGTCCCGCCCCGGTCCCGCCCCGGTCCCGCCCCGGTCCCGCCCGGTCCCGCCCGGTCCCGCCCCCGTCCGGCCCGGTCCCGCCCCCGCGCCGCCCCCGCGCCGCCCCCGCGCCGCCCGGTGGCGGCAAGATCGTGCTCGATCCTGGAAGTAGTGGTGTCACCGCGTTGGATAGCCACTGGATCCAGGATCGAGCGCGATCATGTCGATGGGCAGACGCCCGAGGCCTGACTCCCGCGCCCCCCGCGCTAGCCCGCTCCAAGATCCTCACAACTTCGGAGAAGTTGCTGCTTCCCGCGCGTCCGAGGCAGCAACTTCGGGGATGTTGTGAGGATCTTGGCGGGCGTGCGGGCGTGCGGGCGTGCGGGTG
>NZ_JBITMW010000005.1:549-224598 GCF_044466585.1 Micromonospora sp. NPDC049359
GGTGTGCGGGTGTGCGGGTGTGCGGGTGTGCGGGTGTGCGGGTGTGCGGGTGTGCGGGTGTGCGGGTGTGCGGGTGTGCGGGTGTGCGGGTGTGCGGGTGTGCGTGTGTGTGGGCGTGCGGGCGTGCGTGTCGGATGAGGTGGGGATGCGCGGCTAGGTGGTGCGGAGTGGACGACCCCGGGACGCGCGCGAGCCCCCGGTCCCGCGCGGGGACCGGGGGCTCGCGAATTGCGTCGGGTCAGCCGGCCTGCTCGGCGAGCTGGAGGAACTGTCGCTTGGAGGCGAGGGCCTGCTCGGCCTCCTTGATGCGCCGGGCGTCCCCGGCACTCTGCGCCCGGGACAGCCGCTCTTCGGCCTCCGCCACCTGGGCCCGCATCTGGGCGAGCAGCGGGTTGTCCTCCTTGGTGGTACGCCGCCACGCGGAGTCCATCACCTCGCGGACCTTGTCGTCGATGACGCGCAACCGGCGCTCCAGGCCGGCGGCGGCCTCGCGGGGCACCCGGCCGGCCTCGTGCCACTGTGCCTGGATCTCGCGCAGCTTGGCCTGGGCGCCCTTGGGGTCGGCGTCGATGTCCAGGGCCTCGGCCTCGGCCAGCAGGGCCTGCTTACGCTCCAGGTTGCCGCGCTGCTCGTTGTCCCGTGCCGAGAAGACCTCGCTGCGCCGGCTGAAGAAGGCGTCCTGGGCGGCCCGGAACCGTTCCCAGAGCTTCTGCTCGGCCTCCTTGGAGGCGCGGGGCGCGGCCTTCCACTGGGTCATCAGCTCCTTGAGCTGGTTGGCCGTGGCGGCCCACTCGGTGGATTCCTTGATCTTTTCGGCCTCGGCGACCAGCTCTTCCTTGACGGTCTGCGCCTGCTTGCGCTGCGCGTCCAAAGAGGCGAAGTGGGCGCCACGGCGCCGGGTGAAGCCGTCCCGCGCGGCGGCGAAGCGCTTCCACAGCTCGCCGTCGGCCTTCTTGTCGACCCCGCGAATGGTCTTCCACTCGTCGAGGATCTCCTTGAGGCGGTCACCGGCCGTCTTCCAACCGGTCGACTCCGCGGCGAGCTTCTCGGCCTCCTCGACCAGGGCGGTCTTGCGGGCCAGGGCCTCACCGCGGGCGGCGTCCCGGGCGGCGCGCGCCTCGGTGGCCTTCTCCTCGGCGAGGGTCGCCAGCTTGTCCAGTCGGGCGGTCAGGGCGTCGATGTCGCCGACCACGTGGGCCTCCGGCAGCGTGGCGCGGATCCGCCGGATCGTGCTCAACGAGTGCCCGGCGTCCGCCGCGCCCGAGTTGAGCCGCGCTTCGGTCAGATCCACCTCGGTGACCAGGTCGGCGAAGCGGCGCGCGAAGTGCGCGAGCCCTTCCTCCGGCGCTCCTGCCTGCCAGGATCCGACCACCCGCTCGCCCTCGGCGGTCTTGACGTAAACGGTGCCGTCCGCGTCCACCCGTCCGAAGGCAGTCCAGTCGCTCATGTGCCCATCCTCGTTCTCCCGGCGTCGAGGGAGCAGTCCCCCGTCGCCGCCACGGCGCAGCCAAGTTGCTTCCGGCATTGTCACAGGTCCGACCCGGTCCGCGTCGAGCGCCTATCGCCGACCGTGACCATACGGTGTCCTAGGGCCTGATTGACCGGATCGCGGCGGAGACGCACCGGGGATTCCCGCTACGGTGAACGGGTGCCACTGGTCGCCGCCGCCGTCTGCCCACATCCGCCCCTGCTCGTGCCCGAAGTGGCCGGTGCCGCCGCCAGCGAACTGGACGACCTGCGGTCGGCCTGCGATCTCGCCGTCGGCCGGCTGCTGGCGACCGGCCCGGAGGTGGTGGTGCTGCTCGGCGTCGGCCCGGTGACCGGCCCGGTCCAACCCCCGGCAACCGGCTCGCTCCAGCCGTGGGGGGTCGACCTGGACGTGCCCCTGGTCCCCGGCCAGCCGGGCCGCGGCGCCGTGCTGCCGTTGAGCCTGACCATCGGCGCGTGGCTGCTGGCCCGGCATGCGCCGACGACGGCCGGGCAGGCGACCGCGACGCGGGTGACGGCCGGGCCCGAGACCGCAGCGCAGGTGACCGCCGTTCAGGTGGCCGCCGACGCCGGGCCGGTCGAGGTGGCCGCGCTCGGCGCCCAGGTCGCCGCCGCCGGCGACCGGGTGGCGCTGCTGGTGCTCGGTGACGGGTCGGCCTGCCGGGGCCAGCAGGCTCCCGGGTACGACGACCAGCGCGCTCTCCCGTACGACAAAGGGGTCGCCACGGCCCTGGCCGAGGCGGACCTGGACGCCCTGCGCGACCTGGACCCCGGTCTGTCGGCGCAGTTGAAGGTCGCCGGCCGGGCGGCGTGGCAGGTGCTCGCCGACGCGGCCCGCGTCGGCGGCGGCGGGTGGCGCGGCGAGTTGCTGCACGAGTCGGCGCCCTACGGGGTGGCCTACTTCGTGGCGTCCTGGGAGCGGATGTGACAGTCGTCGCGGTGGTGGGGCCGACGGCGGCGGGCAAGTCGGCGCTGAGCATCGCGCTCGCGCACGCCCTCGACGGTGAGGTGGTCAACGCCGACTCGATGCAGCTCTACCGGGGCATGGAAATCGGCACCGCGAAGCTGACCGTCGACGAGCGGGACGGCGTGCCGCACCACCTGCTCGACATCTGGGAGGTGACCGAGCCGGCCAGCGTCGCGGAGTACCAGCGGCTGGCCCGTGCGGCGGTGGACGACATCCTGTCCCGGGGGCGGGTGCCGCTGCTGGTGGGTGGCTCGGGGCTGTACGTGCGGGCGGTGCTGGAACGCTTCGAGTTCCCGGGCACCGACGCGGCGCTGCGGGAACGGCTGGAACGCGAGTTGGCCGAGGTCGGGCCGGCGCCGCTGTACGCCCGGCTGCGTGCCGTCGACCCGGTGGCCGCCGAGGGCATCCTGCCGGGCAACGGCCGGCGGATCGTCCGGGCGTTGGAGGTGATCGAGCTGACCGGCGCGCCGTTCGCCGCGTCGCTGCCGCAGCCCACCCCGTACTACCCGTCGGTGCAGCTCGGCGTCGACCTCGACACCGGCCTGCTGGACGAGCGGATCGCGCTGCGGGTGGACCGGATGTGGGCCGACGGGCTGGTCGACGAGACCCGCGAGCTGGTCGGCCGGGGCCTGGCCGAGGGGCGGACGGCGAGCCGGGCGCTCGGCTACCAGCAGGTGTTGCGCCTGCTCGACGGCGAGCTGACCGAGGAAGAGGCGCACGACGAGACGGTCCGGGCCACCCGGCGGTTCGTCCGCCGGCAGCGGTCCTGGTTCCGGCGTGACCCCCGCATCCAGTGGCTCGACTCGGCCGCGCCGGACCTGATCGAGGCCGCCCTGCACCTGGTGCCGGCTGCTGCGCGATGATGGGATCGTGGAGTTCACCAAGGGGCACGGCACCGGCAACGACTTCGTCCTCCTGCCCGACCCGGACGGTCAGCTCGACCTGACCCCGGAGCTGGTCGCGGCGCTCTGCGACCGGCGTCGCGGCATCGGCGCGGACGGCGTACTGCGGGTGGTCCGCGCGGCCAAGCATCCTGACGGCGCCGGCCAGGCCGGCGAGGCCGAGTGGTTCATGGACTACTGGAACGCGGACGGCTCGTTCGCCGAGATGTGCGGCAACGGCGCCCGGGTCTTCGTGCGCTACCTGCTCGACACCGGGCTCGCCACGCCCGTCGGCGCGGCGTTGCCGGTGGCCACCCGCGCCGGCGTCGTGCGCGCGCTGGTCGAGGGCGGCGCGGTCTCCGTCGAGATGCGCAGACCCCGGATGTACGACGAGTCGGCCGCCACCCTGGGTGGTCTGACCCTGTCCGGCACGGTCGTGGACGTCGGCAACCCGCATCTGGTGTGCGTCCTGCCCGGTGGCGTGGAGTTGTCCGCGCTGGACCTGACCGTCGCGCCCGAGTTCGACCCGGCGGTCTTCCCGGCCGGCGTGAACGTCGAGTTGATCGTGCCGGGCGACCCGGTCGGCGACACCGACGGGCACAGCCTCATGCGGGTGTACGAGCGCGGCAGCGCCGAGACCCTGTCCTGCGGCACCGGCGCCTGCGCGGTGGCGGCCGTGGTCCTGCGTGACGCCGGCCGGGACACCGGTGTGGTGGCGGTGGACGTCCCCGGCGGCCGCCTGACCGTAACGGTCACCAAGGACTCCTGCTGGCTCTCCGGCCCCGCAATCCTGGTAGCAACCGGCCAGGTAACCCTCCCCACCCCAACCCCCTAACCCCCCAACCCCCCAACCCCCCCTGCCTCCGGGCCCTTCGCACGTGTTGATCAAGAGGTTCGCGTCAAGACTCGCACCGATTCTGACGCGAACCTCTTGATCACCGGGGAAGTCGAAGCGGGGCCGGGCGGGGGAGGGGGCTAGGTGGGGGTTTAGGGGGTGGCGCTGGCGGTGGCGGCGATTTCGGGGAGGTCCGCCGGGCCGGGGTCGGCGGCCGGGAGCGGGCTGGGGTTGTGCGCGGCGGCGCGGACGGCGGCGGCGACCGCCGGGGCCACCCGGGAGTCGAAGACGCTCGGCACGATCACCGTCGGGTTGATCTTTTCCTCGCCGACCACGTCGGCGATGGCCCGCGCCGCGGCGATCGCCATCTCCTCGGTGAACTCCTCGGCGTGCGCGTCCAACATGCCGCGGAACACCCCGGGGAAGGCGAGCACGTTGTTGATCTGGTTCGGCTGGTCCGAGCGGCCGGTGGCGACCACCGCGGCGTGCTTGCGCGCCTCCCGCGGGTCGACCTCCGGGTCGGGGTTGGCCAGCGCGAAGACGATCGCGTCCTTCGCCATGCCGGCGATGTCGTCGCCGGTGAGCAGGTTCGGGGCGCTGACCCCGATGAACACGTCGGCGCCCCGGATCGCCCCGGGCAGGTCGCCCGAGTAGTTCTCCTTGTTGGTGTTCTCCGCCAGCCACTGCCAGGCCGGGTTGAGGTCGGTCAGGCCGCGGTGCAGGGCGCCCTGGCGGTCGTACGCGATGATGTCGCCGACGCCCTGACGCAGCAGCAGCTTCATGATCGCGGTGCCGGCCGCGCCCGCGCCGGAGACGACCACCCGGACGTCCGAGAGCTGCTTGCCCACGACGCGCAGCGCGTTGGTCAGCGCGGCCAGCACGCAGATCGCGGTGCCGTGCTGGTCGTCGTGGAAGACCGGAATGTCCAGCGCCTCGCGCAGCCGGGCCTCGATCTCGAAGCAGCGCGGCGCGGCGATGTCCTCCAGGTTGATCCCGCCGTACGCGGGCGCGATCGCCTTGACGATCTGCACGATCTCGTCGGTGTCCTGGGTGTCCAGCACCACCGGCCAGGCGTCGACCCCGCCGAAGCGCTTGAACAGCGCGGCCTTGCCCTCCATCACCGGCAGCGAGGCGGCGGGGCCCAGGTTGCCCAGGCCGAGCACCGCCGAGCCGTCGCTGACCACCGCGACGGTGTTGCGCTTGATGGTCAGCCGCCGGGCGTCCGCCGGGTTCTCGGCGATCGCCATGCAGACCCGGGCCACCCCCGGGGTGTACGCGCGGGACAGCTCGTCACGGTTGCGCAGGGCGACCTTCGAGGTCACCTCGATCTTGCCGCCGAGGTGCAGGAGGAACGTCCGGTCGGACACCTTGCGCACGTCCACGCCGTCCAGCGTCCGGAGCGCGTCGACCACCTGGTCGGCGTGCTTGGCGTCGGCGGTATCGCAGGTCAGGTCGACGATCACGTGGGTCGGGTCCGAGTCCACCACGTCCAGCGCCGTGACGATCGCTCCGGCTTCGCCGACGGAGGTGGTGAGCCGACCGATCGAGGATGCGTCCGCGGTCACGGCGATCCGGATGGTGATCGAAAATCCGGCGCTCGGCAGTCGGGTGATGGCCACGGGATCCCTCCGTCACGGCTGTGCGGCCGGTCGGCCGCCGCCTGAGCATTTCTACCGGGTTGTGGAGGTCGACTGGTATTCGCCCCCGCTTTTGGCGACCTCCAGCACGGGCATATAGCAGGTGCGCTGGGCGTTGTGACGTGTCAGGATTACGTTCTACTTATCAAAACGGACAGGAGAACCGCTTGCGAGACCAGGAGAACTTCGTCCCCGTCGAGGACGAGTTCGACGATGTCACCACCGGCGAGCTGGACCTGTCGGAGCGGCAGTCTCTCCGGCGCGTCCCAGGCCTCTCCACCGAGCTCAGCGACGTCACCGAGGTGGAATACCGCCAGCTGCGGCTGGAGCGGGTGGTCCTGGTGGGCGTCTGGACCGAGGGCACGGTGACCGACGCGGAGAATTCCCTGACCGAGCTGGCCGCGCTCGCCGAGACGGCGGGCTCGCAGGTGCTCGAAGGGCTGATCCAGCGTCGTACGCGACCCGACCCGGCCACCTACATCGGTCGCGGCAAGGTCGACGACCTCGGCGCGGTGGTGCTCTCCACCGGCGCCGACACGGTCATCTGTGACGGCGAGTTGTCCCCGTCGCAGCTGCGCAACCTGGAGCAGCGCACCAAGGTCAAGGTCGTCGACCGCACGGCGCTGATCCTCGACATCTTCGCCCAGCACGCCAAGAGCAAGGAAGGTAAGGCGCAGGTCGAGCTGGCCCAGCTCGAATACCTGCTGCCCCGACTGCGCGGTTGGGGTGAGACGCTGTCCCGCCAGACCGGTGGTTCCGGTCGCGGCGGCGGCGCCGGCGGCGGTGTGGGTGTCCGTGGTCCCGGTGAGACCAAGCTGGAGACCGACCGGCGGCGCATCCGGCACCGCATCTCCCGGCTGCGTCGCGAGATCAAGAGCATGAAGACGGTACGCGTCACCAAGCGTGCCCGTCGTACCCGCAACTCGGTGCCCGCCGTGGCCATCGCCGGCTACACCAACGCCGGCAAGTCCAGCCTGCTCAACCGACTGACCGGCGCGGGCGTCCTGGTGGAGAACGCGCTGTTCGCCACGCTGGACCCGACGACCCGCAAGGCCACCGCCTCGGACGGGCGGCTCTACACGCTCTCCGACACGGTCGGCTTCGTACGGCACCTGCCGCACCAGATCGTCGAGGCGTTCCGCTCGACGCTGGAGGAGGTCGCGGAGGCCGATCTGGTGGTGCACGTCGTCGACGGCACCCATCCGGATCCGGAGGAGCAGGTGCGGGCGGTGCACGAGGTGCTCGCCGAGGTGGGCGCGGACCGGCTCCCCGAGCTGCTGGTGGTCAACAAGACCGACGCCGCCGACGAGGACACGCTGCTGCGGCTCAAGCGCCTCTGGCCGGACGCGATCTTCGTCTCGGCGCACTCCGGTCGGGGCGTCGACGGGTTGCGCGCGGCGATCGAGGAGCGGCTTCCGCAACCCGCCGTGGAGGTGCGGGTCGTCCTGCCGTACGACCGGGGGGACCTCGTGTCCCGGGTGCACCGTTCGGGCGAGGTGCTCAGCACGTCGCACCTGGCGGAAGGCACTCTGCTGCACGTCCGGGTCAGCGCGGCGCTCGCCGCCGAGCTGGCGCCGTACGACGTGGCGCCCAAGGGCGAGGCGGTCGGCAGCCGGCCTTGAGCGGCCCCGGCGTCATCCATCGGAAACGCGCGGCATGCGACACTGGCCGAATGCGCCGCGTTGTTTCCTCGGTCACGGTTGCCCTCGGCCTGTTCGGGGCAACCGTGGCGCTGGCCGGAGTCGCCGTAGCCGCTCCCGCTCCCGTGTCATCCCAGCCGCTCGCCGCGGTCGCCGGCAAGAAGCGCTGTACGGTCACCGACGAGCGCCTGCGGGAGCTGTCCGGCCTGGTCGCGACCAAGAGCGGTTACATCGTCATCAACGACGGCACCGAGGTCGACTCGCGGAAGCGGATCTTCTTCCTCGACAGCAAGTGCAAGGTCGCCAAGGATGCGGTCCGCTACTCGGGTTCGGGGCCGTTCGACACCGAGGATCTCGCCGTCTCGCCGAAGGGCGACACCCTGTGGATCGGTGACATCGGCGACAACGCCACCAGCAAGGAGCGGCGGACGCGGATCGCGGTCTGGACGATGCCGATCGCCGGTAACAAGCAGCCGGTGCTGCACCGGCTCTCCTACCCGGAGAACAAGCCCCGTGACGCGGAGGCGCTGCTGGTGGGGGCCGACGGCCTGCCACTGATCATCACGAAGGTGGCGAAGGGCAACTCGGAGATCTTCACCCCGTCGGCGAAGCTGAACAACGGCGACACCCCGCCGGTGCCGATGAAGAAGGTCGGCGAGATCAAGCTGCCGAAGACCACCACCGAGAATCCGCTGAGCGTCTACGGGCGGCTCGCGATCACCGGCGCCGCCCGATCGCCGGATGGCACCCGCGTCGTCGTCCGTACCTACGCGGACGCCTTCGAGTACGACGTCACCAACAACGACATCGTGGGAGCGCTCACCACCGGTAAGCCACGGGTGACGGCGCTGGCCGACCCGTTCGGCGAGGCGATCTCCTACACCCCGGACGGCAAGTCCTTCGTGACGGTCTCCGACGCCGGTCAGTTCGCCGCCGACGAGCCGGTCGACATCCTGAGCTACACGCCGTCCACCAGCGCGGCCGAGCCGTTGGCGGCGACCGCGGGCGACAAGCCGGCGGCCAAGAAGTCGTGGATGGACGGGCTCAGCTTCACCGATATCACCTATCTGGTGGGCGCGGTCGGCGTACTCGGTCTGCTGCTCGTCGGCGCCGGCATCTTCGGCATCGTGCGCGCCCGCCGTCGACCGCCCGCCGCCGACGATTCGGCGGACGACGCCGACGACCGCGCTGGCACGCCCGGGGCCGACCGTGTTCCGCCGGGCGGCGGCCGACCCAACGCCGGCGTGTACGGCGGCGCAGCAGCCAGCGGCGGGGTCTACGGCGGCTCCGGCCGGGGTGGTCCCGCTCCCGCTGGCGGTGCTGTCTACGGCGGCGGAGGCGAACGCCCCAGCGGCGGGGGTGGACGTCCGGCCGGTGCCGGGGGTGGGCGTCCAGCCGGCCCGGCAGGAGGCGGTTACGGCGCTGCCCGGCCCGGTGGGGGTGGCGGCGCTCCGGCCGGCGCTCCGGCCGGCGGGGGTGTGTACGGCGGCGGCCGTGCCGGCGGTCCCGGAGGTGGCCGGCCCGGTGGCGGTGGTGGCCGGCCGGGCGGCGGTGTGTACGGCGGCGGTGGTCAGCCCGGCGGCGGTCAGCCCGGCGGTGGTCGAGCCGGTGGCGGTCGGGCCGAGCCGCCGCGCCGCGGTGGGCAGGAGCCGGACTACCGGGCTCAGCGGCCCGGTCGCCGACGTGACGATGACGCGCCCGTCGACCCGTACGGGCAGTATCCCGGCGGCGGTCGTGGCCCTCGGGGCGACCGCTACTGACGCGATCGGCGTCACCTGGCCGCACTGCGACGGTCCTGCCGGATTGCCCGGTCAGCAGGGGGCGAACAGTCGAGCGACGCGGGTGAGCGCCGACGGCACCCACCCGCGTGTCGGTCAGATCCGGCGGAGTACCGCGACGACCCGGCCCATGATGGTGGCGTCGTCACCGGCAATCGGGTCGAAGGCCGGGTTCTGCGGCATCAACCAGACGTGCCCGTCCCGGCGACGGTAGGTCTTGACGGTCGCCTCGCCGTCGAGCATGGCGGCCACGATCTCACCCGAGTCGGCGGTCGGCTGCTGCCGTACGACGACCCAGTCGCCGTCGCAGATCGCCGCGTCGAGCATCGAGTCGCCCTTGACCTGGAGCATGAAGACCTCGCCCTCGCCCACCAGCTCGCGGGGGAGAGGGAAGATGTCCTCCACGGCCTGTTCGGCGAGGATCGGTCCACCGGCAGCGATCCGGCCGAGCATCGGCACGTACGCCGGGGTGGGTCGTTGGGCGCGGGACAGCTCGTCGTCGATGGCTTCGCTGGGCGCGCGGACGTCCACGGCGCGCGGTCGGTTGGGGTCGCGTCGCAGGAAGCCCTTCTTTTCCAGCTCCTTGAGCTGGTAGGCGACGCTCGACGGGGACACCAGGCCGACCGCCTCGCCGATCTCCCGGACGCTCGGCGGGTAGCCGTGCCGCTCCACCCAGGTGCGGATGAACTCCAGGATGCGGCGCTGGCGAGCGGTCAGGTCGACCGTCGCCGGGTCGGGGAAGGCGCTGACCACCGGTGTGACCGGGCGCACGGCGGGCTGACCCGTCCGGCTGCGCGCGGCGGTGCGGCGTCGGGTGGCCGGCGGGCCCGCCTCGGTAATCTGCTGCGGGCTCTTCGGCCGGCTGGCCCGGTCCTCGGTCACGTCCGTCCTCCCTGGTCGGCGCTGGGTGCCTCGTCGGCTCGTGGTGCGTGCGGTTGTTCCTGACCGTATAGGTGAGATCGGTCATTTTCAAACATCTGTACGACCTCTCACCGGCGTGTCGGGGTGAAAAACCACTCTCCTCGTACGGATGTTCTGATAAATGGTACGTCGAGTAGCACGCGTGTTCGATTGTTGGCCGATTCCGGTCGCGCTCGGGGTGGGTGGCCGGTAACCCGGGCGGGGTGTCGGCGTTGGTCTCGCGGGGGGTGGACGACGCCGATGGTCCGTGACGCGCCGGACACGCCGGTCAACTTGACCCGGGTTCGTCGGCGACATACCGTCGACCCCTAGATGTAGTAGTGACACGGGCGTAAGTTGCCCACAGGTTGGGTCTGACTACCGACCGCACTCCCGTAGGGTCGATCACAGCGGGCGCCATGAGCGCATGGCACCGTTGCGGCGGCCTGTGCCCGGGTGTGTCCGGTACGACGCGATTGATCATGATTAGGGGGTCCGCGATGCGGTGTCCGTACTGCCGGCACGCCGACTCCCGGGTGGTCGACTCGCGGGAGGCCGACGACGGTCAGCTCATCCGGCGGCGGCGTTCCTGCCCGGAGTGCGGCAAGCGGTTCACCACGGTCGAGGAGGCGGTCCTCGCGGTCGTCAAGCGCAGCGGGGTGACCGAGCCGTTCAGCCGCACGAAGATCATCGGCGGGGTGCGCAAGGCGTGCCAGGGCCGGCCGGTGGACGACGACTCACTCGCGCTGCTCGCGCAGCGGGTGGAGGAGACGGTCCGGGCCAAGGGGGCCGCCGAGATCCCCAGCCACGACGTGGGCCTGGCGATCCTGGGCCCGCTGCGCGACCTGGACGAGATCGCCTACCTGCGGTTCGCCAGCGTCTACCGCTCCTTCGACTCGCTCGCCGACTTCGAGCGCGAGATCGAGACGCTGCGGGCTGCGGCGCGAGCCCGGGAGCAGGGTCGGGCCGACGCGGTCGAGGCCGCCGGCCGTACCAACTGAGACTTCACTGTTTTTCCGAGAGATCAGGACGCGCGGTGGGTGACCGCGCAGACGAGGGGGGCGACGGCGTGACAACGAGCCGTTCACGGAACAAGGCAGGCGCGGGGCTGAAGATCGAGCGCGTGTGGACGACGGAGGGGGTCCACCCGTACGACGAGGTCTCGTGGGAGCGCCGGGACGTCGTGATGACGAACTGGCGGGACGGCTCGATCAACTTCGAGCAGCGGGGCGTGGAGTTCCCGGAGTCGTGGAGCGTCAACGCGGCGAACATCGTCACCACGAAGTACTTCCGGGGCGCGGTGGGGACCCCGGAGCGGGAGTGGTCGCTCAAGCAGCTCATCGACCGGGTGGTGAGCACGTACCGCACCGCCGGCGAGGAGTACGGCTACTTCGCCAGCCCGGCCGACGCCGAGATCTTCGCGCACGAGCTGACCTGGATGCTGCTGCACCAGGTGTTCAGCTTCAACTCGCCGGTCTGGTTCAACGTCGGTACGCCGTCGCCGCAGCAGGTCAGCGCCTGCTTCATCCTGGCCGTCGACGACTCGATGGACTCCATCCTCGACTGGTACAAGGAGGAGGGGCTGATCTTCAAGGGCGGCTCCGGCTCCGGCGTCAACCTGTCGCGCATCCGCTCGTCCCGTGAGCTGCTCTCCTCCGGCGGCAACGCCTCCGGCCCGGTCAGCTTCATGCGTGGCGCGGACGCCTCGGCCGGCACCATCAAGTCCGGCGGTGCCACCCGGCGCGCGGCCAAGATGGTCATCCTCGACGTGGACCACCCGGACATCCAGGAGTTCGTGGTCACCAAGGCGCGCGAGGAGGACAAGATCCGCGCGCTGCGCGACGCCGGGTTCGACATGGACCTCGGCGGCTCCGACATCGTCAGCGTGCAGTACCAGAACGCCAACAACTCGGTCCGGGTCTCCGACGAGTTCATGTCGGCGGTCGAGAACGGCAAGGGTTTCGACCTGCGCGGTCGGCTGGACGGCGCGACGATCGAGACCGTCGATGCCAAGAACCTCTTCCGTGCCATCTCCCAGGCCGCCTGGGAGTGCGCCGACCCGGGCCTGCAGTACGACGACACGATCAACGACTGGCACACCTGCCCGGAGACCGGGCGGATCACCGCGTCGAACCCGTGCTCGGAGTACCTGCACCTGGACAACTCCTCGTGCAACCTGGCTTCGCTCAACCTGATGAAGTTCCTCCGCGCCGACGGTGGCTTCGAGGTGGAGAAGTTCGTCAAGTCCGTCGAGTTCGTCATCACCGCGATGGACATCTCGATCTGCTTCGCCGACTTCCCGACGGAGAAGATCGGCGAGACGTCGCGGGCCTACCGGCAGCTCGGCATCGGCTACGCCAACCTCGGCGCCCTGCTGATGGCCACCGGTCTGCCGTACGACTCGGAGCAGGGCCGCTCGGTCGCCGCCGCGATCACGTCCCTGATGACCGGTACCGCGTACCGGCGCTCGGCCGAGCTGGCCGGGGTCGTCGGCGCGTACGACGGCTACGCCCGTAACGCCGAGCCGCACAAGCGGGTCATGCGCAAGCACGCCGCCGCCAATGACGAGATCAAGCCGACCAGCCCGGTGGCGACCGCGATCGTCCGCGAGGCGACCAAGCAGTGGACCCAGGGCAACAAGATCGGTGACAAGAACGGTTGGCGTAACGCGCAGGCCAGCGTCCTCGCCCCGACCGGCACGATCGGCTTCATGATGGACTGCGACACGACCGGCGTGGAGCCGGACCTGGCGCTGGTCAAGTTCAAGAAGTTGGTCGGCGGCGGCTCGATGCAGATCGTCAACCAGACCGTGCCGCGCGCCCTGCGCAGCCTCGGCTACCCCGAGGAGCAGGTCGAGGCGATCGTCGAGCACATCGCCGATCACGGCCACGTGGTGGACGCCCCCGGCCTGAAGCCGGAGCACTACCCGGTCTTCGACTGCGCGATGGGTGAGCGGACCATCGCCCCGATGGGCCACGTGCGGATGATGGCGGCCATCCAGCCGTTCGTCTCCGGCGCCATCTCCAAGACGGTCAACATGCCGGAGGCGGCCACCGTCGAGGACGTTGAGAAGATCTACTTCGAGGGCTGGAAGCTCGGCCTCAAGGCCCTGGCGATCTACCGGGACAACTGCAAGGTCGGCCAGCCGCTGTCGGTGGCCAAGAAGAACAAGGCCACCGAGCCGGCCGCCGTCGAGACCACGACCGCCGCGCCGGCCGCGGTGGAGAAGGTCATCGAGTACCGGCCGGTGCGCAAGCGCCTGCCGAAGAAGCGCCCGTCCGAGACGGTCAGCTTCTCCGTCGGTGGTGCCGAGGGTTACCTGACCGCGTCGTCCTACCCGGACGACGGCCTCGGCGAGGTCTTCCTCAAGATGTCCAAGCAGGGCTCGACCCTGGCCGGCGTGATGGACGCCTTCTCGGTGGCCATCAGCATCGGCCTGCAGTACGGCGTGCCGCTGGAGACGTTCGTCAGCAAGTTCACCAACATGCGCTTCGAGCCGGCCGGTATGACCGACGACCCGGACGTGCGGATGGCGGCCTCGGTGATGGACTACATCTTCCGTCGCCTGGCGCTGGACTTCCTGCCCTACGAGCGCCGCGCCGAGCTGGGCATCTTCACCGCCGGTGAGCGGGCCGCCCAGTTGCGGGCCGAGGCCGACGCGGAGGCCGCCGCCGTCACCGGTGCGGATCTCACCGCGATGGCGTCCTCCGCGCCGGTGGAGGCTCCGGCCAAGACCGAGGCCGTCGCCCAGCCGGCCCAGGAGATGGCCGACGTGGCCGCCGCCAAGCCGGTGACGAGCGTGGGTTCCAGCACCGAGCTGCTGGAGGCCGTGATCGGCAAGGCCGCCGACGCGCCGCTCTGCTTCACCTGCGGTACGAAGATGCGCCCCGCCGGTAGCTGCTACGTCTGCGAGGGCTGCGGCTCCACCAGCGGCTGCAGCTGACGTACGCCCCAGCGCTGCCCCGGCCTCCTTGGTGGAGGTCGGGGCAGCGCTGTTTGCGAGGCTCAGTTCCGGTTCGGGAGATGTCCGCGAAGTTGGGCGTTGTCAGCCGAATTCGATCTCCACCAGAGGGCTTCCGGCGATCCAGCCTTCCAAGCTTCCGGCCCAGTCCAGGGTCGGGACGATCTCGCCGAGCACGAGTGCCCGCTCGTCCGGGTCGGTCACGGGACGCCCTCGCACCTGCACCTCCAGGCCGGCCAGATGCAGCGTGAACTCGGGATGCGCGAGTACGTTGGCGTACCAGTCACGCGCCCCCGGGCTCCCCGTGAGCCAGTAGCGGCCGCCGGCTTGATAGCGCCATATCTCCGTCCTTCTCGGCTGACCTCTCCGCCGCCCGGTCGTCGTGATGTCCACAGTGCGCTGCTGCTCCAGCGCCTGTCGCGTCTCGTTCAGCACCGTCATGCACCCATGCTCGGACCTTGAGCGAACTTGAGGTCAAGGCGGTGGGCACGGAGGTTGGTTGCCAGCCGGGGAGATGCGAGCCGGCAGTTACGGGCCAACGGCGCGACAGTCGAGTCGGTGATCTGTGCGATCGACCGCGAGCAGGGCGGGCGGGAGAATCTGGCCGCCGATGGGTTGCGGTTGCGCGCCGCCCTGACCCGTCGCGATCTGGAACTCGCCCTGCCGGGCTGAGTGGCCTGACAAGCCGGCTGCGTGAGCCAGTTCCTGCTCAGAACACCGGCACGATCATCTGATGCTGACCAGTCGCAGCAGCTCGGCCACGACTGGTCAGCATCAAGGGATCATGCCGAGGGGCGCTGCCCGCGCGCCGTCCATCGCGCCCGCCACGGCAGACGGCACAACGCCGACCACCACACCGGTCGCCACCGCGGCGAACGCCCAGCTCGTCCACTGTCTGCGCACTGGCTCCACTCCCCGGATCCGCTGCTGCCGGCCGTGCCTGGCGACCGTCCACCCAGCCTGGTGAGCCGGGCGCGGTGGCGGCTGAACGGGTCGTGGAATCCGGGCGCATGATCGTGGAATGTGCCCCGACCGACCCGACGGGGGTCAGGGCTGGGCGAACAGCGGACCGTAGTTCGAGCGGAACATCTGCTCACCGAGGCGGCGCATCACCAGGTCGCGCAGCGCCGGCGGGAGGCCGGTGGCCTTGTCCCGGCGGTGGGTCTGGCTGAGCACCCAGTTGGTGCGGGGGCGTCGCCGCGCCTCGTACCCCCGTAGCGCCTCGGGGAGGGAGTCGGCGGCGGCCAGCGACGAGGCGAGCACGACCGCGTCCTCCAGCGCCATCGCCGCGCCCTGGGCCATGTTCGGCGAGGTGGCGTGGGCGGCGTCGCCGATCAGCAGCACCGGCCCGCGGGTCCAGGAGTCGAGGACGACCTCCTGGTTCGGGCCGGCGTGCAGGGTGCTGTCGTCGTGGTCGAGGGCCTTGAGCATGGTCGCCGCCGGCTCGGTGAACGACGCGGCCACGTCGTCGCGCCAGCCCGGCCGGTCGGCCACCGGGCCGTCGTTGTAGTAGCAGTACGTGTGCTCGGCGCTGATCGGGATGGTCATGAACTGCCGGCCCCGCCCCAGCTGCACCGACCAGAACGGCTCGTCGTCGATCCGGGGAGCGACCCAGCGGTACGCGTACTGGCCCAGGTCGCGGGCCGCCTGACCGGCGAAGGCGAGCCGGCGCACCGTCGAGTGCACCCCGTCCGCGCCGATCACCAGGTCGTACCGTCCGGTGCTGCCGTCGTCGAACTCGACGGCGACCCGGTCGCCCTCCGGGTCGAGCGCGACCGGGTGGCGACCCCAGCGGATCGGGGCGTCTCCGACGCCGGCCGCCAGGGCCCGGTGCAGTCGCGCCCTCGGCAGCGACACGCACGGGCCGACGCCCTGCCACAGCGCGGTCACGTCGATGTCGAAGAGGCGACGTCCCTGCTGGTTGGCGCTGCGCTGCCGGGTGATCTCCACGGCGACGTCGGCGACCGGCTCGCGCAGCCCGAGGACGTCGAGCATGCGGGTCGCGTTGCCGGTGAGGTAGATGCCGGTGCCGGAGTCGGTCGGCCCGGGTGCCCGCTCGACCACGTCGACCGTCGCGCCCCACGGACGCAACGCGGCGACCGTCGCCAGCCCGGCGATGCCCCCGCCGACGATGAGTACCCGGACATTGTCACCCCGCACGACGTGTTCCCTTCCGCTGCGCCGGCCGGCTGAGCTGCTGCTCAGCGGTTTGGCCGCGGCAGCACTCTAGAAGGTGGGTGAGCCAGCGCACGGGTCCGGGGGCTGAATTTCCGGCCAATGGGCTGCGACGATCAGGGCATGACAACCGCCGAGGCGTACGTCGAGTTCGCCCGCCGCGAGGCGTACGGGGTCTCACCCACGTACGAGCGGCTGTCGTACGCCGTCGCCGACGACCACGCCCTGCTCGCCCTGCTCGACGGGCTCCCGCCCGCCAAGCGCCAGCCGAACCTGCTGTACGGCGTGGTCCGCTGGCTGGGCGGCCCGGTCGACGACCCGACCGCGTTCCACGACTACGTGCTGGCCCACTGGCCGGCAATCGACACCGAGCTGAAGCGCAGGGCCACCCAGACGAACGAGGCGGGCCGGTGCGCGGTGCTGCTGCCGGTGCTCGCCGCGCTGCCGCAGCCCCTCGCCCTGCTGGAGGTCGGCGCGTCGGCCGGGCTGTGCCTCTACCCCGACCGGTACGCCTACCGGTACGGCGAGCACGAGGTCGGCGACGGCGGGCCCGTCCTGGAGTGCGCGGCCAGCGGGTTGGTGCCGCCTGGGCGCGTACCCCAGGTGGTGTGGCGAGCCGGCCTCGACCTGAACCCGCTCGACGTGCGCGACCCCGACGACGTGTCCTGGTTGGACGCCCTGATCTGGCCGGAGCACGCGCACCGGCGGGCCCGGCTGCGCGCGGCGGCGGCGGTCGCCGCCGCCGACCCGCCGCTGCTGGTCCGGGGCGACCTGGTGGACGACCTGCCGGCACTGGCGGCCCGCGCGCCGGCCGACGCGACGCTCGTGGTCTTCCACACGTCCGTGCTCTATCAGGTGCCCGCCGCGCGCCGGGACGCGTTCGTGCGGCTGGTCGGTGAGCTGCCAGGGCACTGGATCGCGAACGAGGCCCCGGAGGTGCTGCCCCACGAGGGGCTACCCGACTCGCCGAACGCGGCGTTGCACAACGTCCTCGCGCTGGACGGCAAGCCGTTGGCCTGGACCCGGGGCCATGGTCAGGCGATGACCTGGTTCGGCTGAGACCGAGCCTCCACCGGCATCCGGACGCGCAGCGCTCGGACGAACCAGCCCACGGCCGGCGCGACCGCGCCCCCACCCGACCAGCCGTTGATCACCGACAGCAGGTCGAGGTAGCGGTCCCGGCGGGGGTCGTTGGCCAGGACCAGCCGGTCCAGCATCCGTCGGCGCAGGTCGGCGTCGTCGGCGAGGCCGTGCAGGCGGGCGTACCGGCCGGTGACCGCCGCGACCACCGGATCGGCCTCGGGCCCAGCCGGATCGAGACCGGCGGCCAGGGCAGCCGCCACCCCGTCCCGGACCAGGGCGACGGCGTCCGGGCGAGGGAGGCCGGGCACCTCGTTGTCGGCGGCGTGCTGACGGGCGAGCCGCCGCATGCTCGTCCGGAAGGTCGGGTCGCGGCACAGCTCGGCCAGCTCCAGCCAGGCCTGCACCTGCTCGGCCGTGGGGTCGTCGGGCAGCTCCGGCGTCATCGAGACGAGCACACCCGGGTACATCGGCGGATCGCCGGGAAAGACGCTGTCCAGGAAGTCGTCCACCAGGTGCGCCCGTTCGTGGGCGGTGAGCTGGGCCAACCGGCGCAGGTCGTCGACCTCCGCCGGGCCGGCCCCGCGCCGTGCGGCGACGGTCAGCACCGCCTGGCGCAGTCGTAACACGTGGATCTGCGCCGCCAAGGCCTGCGCGTGGGTGGCCGCCACCTCGCGCAGGGGCGCCTCGCGGTCCACCACCCGACGGATCGCGGCCAGATCGACGCCCAGGTCACGCAACGTCCGGACGAGTTCCAGCCGGGCGACCGCCTCGGCGTCGAACAGGCGATAGCCGGCGGAGCTCCGGTCGGTCGGCGGGACGATCCCGCTGTCGGCGTAGTAGCGGATGGTCTTGACGCTCAGGCCGGTGCGCCGGGCCAGGTCGCCGATCGTGTACCGCTCATCACCGCTCATGCCACCACCCTCGCGTCTCCCCCCGGTGGAGACTCAAGCAGACTGGCCCGGTGAGCGGAGAGCGACGACCCCTGGCCGGCCGACCGCTCACCGAGCCGCACCCGTCCCGCCTGCCGCCCGAGCACCCCGACCGGGCCCGGATCCTCGCCGCGCACGACGCCGCGCTGGCCGCCGGAGAGGCCGGTTACCCCGATCCGGCGACGGGTCTGTTCGTGCTCAGCGCCGGCTTCCTGGCCCGTCGTGGCACGTGCTGCGGACGGGGTTGCCGGCACTGCCCGTACGTGGACGATCCACCCTCGGAATGAGGACTTCCGCCGGACCCGGACACCCCGTACGGTTTCCGACGGACATCCGGCGGGCCCCTTCCGCCGTCGGTCGGCGAGAGGGTGGAACGTGCGCGGGCGGATCGTGGTCGCCGGGCTGGCGGGCCTGCTGGTGAGCGGCTGTGCCGCCGAGGCCGGGCCGGTGGCGGTGCCACCACCGGCGCCGGTGGCCCTGGACGTGGCGGCGGCCTCGTCGGGCGGGGCGTGCCGGCTGCTGGACTTCGCGGTGATCGAAGAGATCGTCAAGGTGCGCTTCGACGTGGCGGCGGCCAGCGAGCGGAACGACACCCACACCTGCGTGGTCCGGGCCGAGCGCGCGGCGCTGCCGGAGCTGACGCTCAGCGTGTCCGAGACCAGCATCGACAAGACCACCTTCGGCGCGGACGTGGTGCCCGACAAGGCGACGAAGGTCACCGGCCTGGGTCAGCAGGCGTACCGGCGGACGGCCGCCGCGAGCGGCGGGCACGGGCCGGTCGCCGAGGTCGGTTGGCTGGCCACCGACGGCCGACTCGCCACCCTGACCTGGACCGGCGCCCGGGGCGAGCGCACTGCTGCGGACAAGCTGGCCGCTGAGCTGATCGCCGTGGCCAAGAAGGTCGACACTCGGGCGCTGTGACCGCCCGAGTCCCGGTCAGCTGGCGGCGACGAAGACCCGGGAGGCGACCTCGCGGGGCAGCCGTACCCGGTCACCGGAGCGGTCGATCGACACCCCGTCGCGCTCCTGGGCCACGGTCACCGTGGCGCCCGGGTCGACGCCCGCGGCGTGCAGTTGGCGCAGCACGTCGGAGTCGGTCTGCACGCTCTCGCAGATCCGGCGGACCACGACCGGCCCGGACAGCCCGGGGAACGCCAGGTTGCGCTCGCCCTCGCCGGCCTCGCTGGCCGGGGCCCCGGGGGAGCCCAGCTCCTCCAGACCCGGGATCGGGTTGCCGTACGGCGAGCGGGTCGGCCGGTTGAGCAGGTCGTACACCCGCTTCTCGACGGCGTCGCTCATCACGTGCTCCCAGCGGCAGGCCTCCTCGTGGGCCTCCTCGTAGGGCATCCCGATGACGTTGACGAGCAGCAGCTCGGCGAGGCGGTGCTTGCGCATCACGGCCACGGCGGTGCCCCGGCCGAGCGCGGTGAGCGTCAGGTGCCGGTCGCCCTCGACGGTGAGCAGGCCGTCGCGCTCCATCCGGGCCACGGTCTGGCTGACGGTGGGGCCGCTCTGCTTGAGGCGCTCGGCGATCCGGGCGCGCAGCGGCGGCACTCCCTCCTCCTCCAGCTCGAGGATGGTGCGCAGGTACATCTCGGTCGTGTCGACCAGATCGTGAGACTTCATAAGGTAAGCGGCCCTCCGATGCACGATGCTACCCTGCCGCGCGCCGAGCGACCGCTGCCGAATCGCACCGTGCTGACCCGGATGGTGTTGGATGGTCGCCATGTCCGGTACCGAGGAGCTGCTCGTCGAGGTGGACCGGCTCGCCGCCGAACTCGACCACGCCGACCCGCCCACCCTGCTCGACGTCCGCTGGCGGCTCACCGGCCCGCCCGGCCACGACGACTACCTGGCCGGCCACCTGCCCGGCGCGGTCTTCGTCGACCTGGACACCGCGCTGTGCGGGCCGCCCGGCGTCGGCGGCCGGCACCCGCTGCCCGACCCGGGCGCGCTGCGGGGGGCGCTGCGGGCCGCCGGCGTCCGTTCCGGTCACCCCGTGGTGGTGTACGACGGCGGCGACGGCCTGGCCGCCGCCCGCGCCTGGTGGACGTTGCGGTGGGTCGGGCACCGGCCGGTGCGCCTGCTGCACGGGGGCCTCCCGGCCTGGGTCGCCGCCGGCCGACCGGTCTCCACCGAAGCGCCCACCCCGCGCCCCGGCGACGTCGAGGTGCGCCCCGGTGCGCTCCCGGTGCTCGACGCCGGGCAGGCCGCCGCCCTGGCCTGCGCCGACGACGCCGTGCTGCTCGACGTGCGGGCGGCGCCGCGCTTCCGGGGCGAGGTCGAACCGATCGATCCGGTCGCCGGTCACGTGCCCGGCGCGGCGAACCTGCCCGCCGGCGAGTACGTGGGCGCCGACGGGCGCTTCCCGGCCGCCGAGGTGCTGCGGGACCGGTTCGCCGCCGTCGGCGTCCAGGGGGCGCGGGAGGTCGGGGCGTACTGCGGTTCCGGTGTCACCGCCGCGCAGGCGGTTCTCGCGCTGCACCTGGCCGGCCGGCCGGACGCCGCGCTGTACGTCGGGTCGTGGAGCAACTGGGTCGCCGACGCGTCCCGGCCGGTCGCCACCGGGCCGACACCAGAGCGCTGACCAGCGCGTGCGACGGGCCGACGACGGTCCTCGTGCGACGATGGGCTCATGTCCGACGACACGGTGGTGGTGTGGGACCCCGCGCTGCTCGCCTACAACCTGGGTGACCATCCGCTCGACCCGGTCCGGGTGGAGCTGACCGTCGCGCTCGCCCAGGAGTTGGGCGTCCTGACCCGACCCGGTGTGCGCGTGGTCAAGCCGGAGCCCGCCGACGACGCCCTGCTGACCCGCGTGCACGACCCGGCCTACCTGGCCGCCGTACGGGCCGCGCCGCGCGACCCGCTGTTCGCCGGGTACGGGCTGGGCACCTCCGACAACCCGATCTTCGAGGGGATGCACGAGTCGAGCGCGTTGATCGCCGGCGCGACGGTTGCCGCCGCGGAGGCGGTCTGGCGGGGGGACGCCCGTCGGGCCGTCAACGTGGCCGGTGGCCTGCACCACGCGATGCCCGCCCGGGCGTCCGGTTTCTGCGTCTACAACGACCCGGCGGTGGCCATCGCCCGGCTGCTCGACCTGGGCGCGGAGCGGATCGCGTACGTCGACGTGGACGTGCACCACGGCGACGGTGTGCAGGACATCTTCTGGGACGACCCGCGGGTGCTCACGGTCAGCCTGCACGAGACGCCGCTGGCGCTCTTTCCCGGTACCGGCTTTCCCGACGAGACCGGCGGGCCGGGCGCGCAGGGCAGCGCGGTGAACATGCCGCTGCCTCCGGGCGTCGACGACGCCGGCTGGCAGCGGGCGTTCCACGCGATCGTGCCGTCGGTGCTGCGCGCGTTCCGCCCGCAGGTGCTCGTCACCCAGTGCGGCGCGGACGGGCACCGGCTGGACCCGCTGGCCGATCTGAACCTGACGGTGGACGGGCAGCGCGCGACCTACCTTGCGCTGCGGTCGCTCGCCGACGAGCTGTGCGAGGGCCGCTGGGTCGCCACCGGCGGCGGCGGGTACGCGCTGGTCGAGGCGGTGCCCCGGGCGTGGACGCACCTGCTGGCCGTGGCGACCGGCGACCCGATCGACCCGGCGACGCTCACCCCGCTCGCCTGGCGGGAGTTGGCGGCGGCCCGTCGACCGGGCCGGGAGATCCCGCTGCGGATGACCGACGACGCCGACCCGTCGTACGAGCCGTGGCAGCCGACGGGCGAGCCGAACGCGGTGGACCGGGCCATCGCGGCGACCCGCAAGACCGTCTTCCCGCTGCTCGGGCTCGATCCGTACGATCCGCGGGACTGAGCCGGGCCGTTTCCGGTGACGAACGTGGACCAACCCGCCGACGTGCTGCTCAGCGATGGCAGCACGGTCCAGTTGCGACAGATCGACCCGACGGACGCGCCGGGCGTGGTGGCGATGCACAGCCGGTTCTCCGAGCGCACCCGCTACCTGCGGTACTTCTCGCCGTACCCGCGCATCCCGGAACGCGACCTGATCCGCTTCGTCACGGTCGACCACCACGACCGGGAGGCGTTCGTGGTGCTGGCCGCCGACCAGATCGTCGCGGTCGGCCGGTACGAGCGCCTGGGCCCGCAGGCGCCCGAGGCGGAGGTGGCCTTCGTGGTGGAGGACGCCTTCCAGGGCCGGGGCATCGGCTCGGTGCTGATGGAGCACCTGGCCGACGCCGCCCGGCGCAACGGCATCATGAGCTTCGTCGCCGAGGTGCTGCCGGCCAACGGGACGATGCTGCGGGTCTTCGCCGACTTCGGCTACCAGGTCCAGCGCGCGTACGCCGACGGCGTGGTGCACCTGAGCTTCCCGATCGCCCCGACCGAGGCCACCCTGGAGGTGCAGCGCGGCCGGGAGCACCGCACCGAGGCGCGTTCGATCGCCCGCCTGCTCGCGCCGCGGGGCATCGCCGTCTACGGCGCGAGCGCCACCGGGCAGGGCGTCGGCGCGGCGGTGCTCGGGCACCTGCGCGACGGCGGGTTCACCGGCGCGGTCGTGCCGGTGCATCCGAGCGCGTCGACGGTGGCCGGGCTGCCCGCGTACCCGAGCGCTGTCGACGCCCAGGTGGCGGTGGACCTGGCGGTGGTGGCGGTCCCGCCGGAGGCGGCGACCGCGGTGGTCGCCGACGCGGCCGCCGCCGGCGTGCACGGCCTCGTCGTGATCTCGGCCGGCTTCGCCGAAGCCGGCGGCGAGGGCGCGGCCACCCAGCGGTCGCTGGTCCGCGCGGCCCACGCCGCCGGCATGCGCGTGGTCGGCCCGAACTGTCTGGGCGTGGCCAACACCGATCCGACGGTACGCCTCAACGCCACGCTCGCGCCCGCGCTGCCGCCGGCCGGTCGGGTGGGGATCTTCAGCCAGTCCGGCGCGTTCGGGGTGGCGCTGCTCGCCGAGGCGGACCGGCGTGGCCTCGGCCTGTCCAGCTTCGTCTCCGCCGGCAACCGGGCCGACGTGTCCGGCAACGACCTGTTGCAGTACTGGCAGGACGACCCCGGCACCGACGTGATCATGCTGTACCTGGAGACGTTCGGTAACCCGCGCAAGTTCGCCCGGCTGGCCCGGCGGATCGGTCGCGCCAAACCGGTGGTGGCGCTCGCCTCGCCGGCCCGCCCGCCCGGGGTCGGTGACGCCGCCGGCCCGGACGAGGTGGCGGTGGCCGCGCTCTTCGCCCAGTCCGGGGTGATCCGGGTGGACACGGTGGCGGAACTGCTCGACGTGGGGGTGCTGCTGGCCAACCAGCCCCTGCCCACCGGCGACCGGGTCGGCGTGGTCGGCAACTCGTCGGCGCTGACCGGGTTGGCGGCGACGGCGTGCGTCGCGCAGGGCCTGACCGTGGCCGACGGCTACCCCCGTGACGTCGGGCCCAGCGCCGGGGCCGCCGAGTTCGCCACCGCCCTCGCCGAGACGGCCGGCGACGACCGGGTGGACGCCCTCGTGGTGGTCTTCGCCCCACCGCTGCCCGGTCAACGCACCGACGTGGACGCCGACGTCACCGCCGCCCTTCCGGCGGCCCTCGCCCTGGGCAAACCGACCGTGGCGACCTTCCTGGTCGGCCGGCTGCCCGCCGGGGTGCCCGCGTACGGCGGCGTGGAGGAATCTGTCCGCGCCCTCGCCCGGGTGCACCGGTACGCGCGGTGGCTGGGCCGCCCGTCCGGCGTGGCACCCGAGCTGCCCCGCATCGACCGGGACGCCGCGCAGGCCGCGCTGCGCGCCGACCCCGTCGACGCGGGGGCGCTGCTGGCCGCGTACGGCATCGGGACCGTGCCGTCGACGCTCGTGGACACGGTCGACGCGGCGGCCGAAGCGGCGGCGCGGGTGGGTCTCCCGGTGGCGCTCAAGGCTGCCGATCCGGGGCTGCGGCACCGGCTCGACCTGGGAGCGGTCCGTCTCGACCTGCGCGACGAGGCCGGCGTCCGCCGCGCGTACACCGAGATGGCCGCCGGCTTCGGCGCGGACGTGCTGGTGCAGCCGATGGTCCCGCCCGGGGTGGCCTGCGTGGTGGAACTGGTGGAAGATCCGGCGTTCGGCCCGGTGGTCGGCTTCGGCCTCGGGGGAGTCGCCACCGACCTGCTCGGGGACCGGGCCTGGCGGGCGGTGCCGCTCACCGACACCGACGCCGCCGAACTGGTGGACGAGCCCCGCGCGGCGCCGCTGTTGCGGGGACACCGGGGCGCCGCGCCGGTGGACCGCGCGGCCCTGGCCGACCTGCTGCTGCGGGTCGGTCAGCTCGCCGACGAGCAGCCCCGGGTACGTTCGGTGACCCTCAACCCGGTGCTCGCCCGCCCGGACGGCATCTCGGTCCTGCACGCCCAGGTACGCGTCGGCGGCGTGGCCGCCCGGCCGGACACCGGCCCCCGCCGCCTGTGAGGGCGCGCGTCGGTCAGGCGCGGCTGGAGATCTGCTGCACGCCCCAGGTGTTGCCGTCCGGGTCGGCGAAGAAGACGAAGCCGACATTGTCCAGCGGGTCGGGCACCGGTCGGGGGTTGACGCCCACCACCTGGATCTCGCTGACCCGCACGCCCCGCTCGACCAGCTCGGCGTGGGCCCGCTTCAGGTCGGGCACGACCAGTTGCAGGCCCCTGAGCGAGCCGGGCGGCATCTCCGGGACGACGCCCTTGCCGACCACGATTGAACAGCCGGAACCGGGCGGGGTCAGCTGCACGATGCGCGCGTCGTCACCGATCACGGTGTCGTGGTCGACGGCGAAACCAAGCTGGTCGGCGTAGAAGCTCTTCGCCCGGTCCACATCCGACACGGGCACGATCACGACTTCCAGCGTCCAGTTCACGGGTGGCCTCTCGTCGGGTCTCCAGTCAACCATCGCGGCAAGGGGGAAGGCCCCGGCGAACCGCCAGGGCCTTCCACAACTTCGGGCGCGTCAGCAGGCGTACGCCTCCAGGCGCTGGGCCCGCTCCGGCGCGCGCAGCTTCAGCAGCGTCCCCTTCTCGATCTGCCGGATACGCTCGCGGGACAGGCCGAACTCCCGGCCGACCTCGTCCAGGGTGCGCTGCCGGCCGTCGTCCAGCCCGAACCGGAGCCGGATGACCGCCTGCTCCCGCTGCGACAGCGTGGCCAGCACGACACTCACCTCGTTGCGCAGCTCGCCCTGCGCGGCCCCCTCGCCCGGGTCGGTACGCGGGTCCACCGCGGCCACGAAGTCACCGAGCGCGCTCTCCCCGTCGTCGCCGACGGCCTGGTCCAGGCTGACCGGCTCCCGGTCGTACGAGATGAGTTCGATGACCTGGAACTCGGGGATCTCCAGCGCCCGTGCGATCTCCGCGACGCCTGGCTCGCGGCCCAGCGTCACCGCCAGCTCGCGGCGGGCCCGGACCATCCGGTTGACCTGCTCGACCATGTGCACCGGGATACGGATGGTGCGGGCCTGGTCGGCCATGGCGCGGGTGATGGCCTGCCGGATCCACCAGGTGGCGTACGTGGAGAACTTGTAGCCCTTGGCGTAGTCGAACTTCTCCACCGCCCGGATCAGACCGAGGTTGCCCTCCTGGATGAGGTCGAGGAAGGCCATCCCGCGTCCGGTGTAGCGCTTGGCGATGCTGACCACCAGCCGCAGGTTCGCCTCCAGCAGGTGGTCCTTGGCCGCGCGGCCCTCGACGACGATCAGCTCCAGGTCGGCCCGCAGTTCGTCCGAGACCGGAGTGCAGGTGGCGAGCTTCTCCTCGGCGAACAGTCCGGCCTCGACCCGCCGGGCCAGCTCGACCTCCTGCGCGGCCGTCAGCAGCTTCGTCCGGCCGATGCCGTTGAGGTACGCCCGGACCAGGTCGGTGGAGATGCCGCGCTCGTCGGTGGCGTCCAGGTCGGTGAGGGCCTCGGTCTCGGTGCTGGTGGCCGGGCGCGTCCGGTGTTCCGTCATCTTCGTCTCCCCGTATCCCACGTCTGTGCCGTGTCTCCGGCCCAGTGGTGCCGGTGTGAGACACAGCTTGGCGGGCGGGACGTGAAACGGGAGTGAGCTGATCGCGGACCCGACAGCAATCCCGCAGGATCGCCACAAAAAACTGTCACCAGCCCGCTTGCCGCCCCCCCCGGGCCCCCCGACGCTCCCGGCGCTGTCGACGCTCCCGGCGCTGTCGACGCTCCCGGCGCTGTCGACGCTCCCGGCGCTGTCGACGCTCCCGGCGCTGTCGACGCTCCCGGCGCTGTCGGCGCTCCCGGCGCTGTCGGCGCTGTCGGCGCTCCCGGCGCCCCCGACGCTCCCGGTGATCAAGAGGTTTGCGTCAAGAATCGTGCGGAATTTGACGCGAACCTCTTGATCGACGCGGGGAGGGGGGAAGGGGAGAGGGAGGAGGGGAGGGGGGAAGGGGAGGGGAGGGGTTAGAGGTCTAGGAGGATTGTTTTGGGGCCTGTGTTGGTGCTTTCCACGAGCATGTGGGTGCGGAAGCGGCCGGTCTCGACCTTCGCGCCGCGTTGGCGCAGGGCTTCCACCACCGCCGTCACCAGGGGTTCGGCCATCTCGGCGGGGGCCGCTGCTGTCCAACTCGGACGGCGGCCCTTGCGGGCGTCGCCGTAGAGGGTGAACTGGCTGACCACCAGGATCGGCGCCCCGACGTCGGCGGCGGACCGCTCGTCGTCCAGGATGCGCAGCTCGTGCACCTTGCGGGCCATCGTCGCGGCGGTCTCGGCGGTGTCGGTGTGCGTCACGCCGAGCAGCACCAGCAGGCCGTCCTCGATCGCACCGACGACCTCGTCGTCCACCGTCACGCTGGCCCGCCCGACCGTCTGCACCACGGCCCGCATCAGCGCACCACCGCCGCTGTCGGCACCAGCGCCGCCGCTGTCGGCACCAGCGCCGCCGCTGTCGGCACCAGCGCTGCCGCCGTCGGGGGCACCAGCGCCGCGGGTGTCGGCACCAGCGCCGCCGCCGTGGGCACCGCTGCCGCCGCAGGAGTCGGCGGTAGCGTCGCCGCGCCGGTCCGCGGCATCACTCGGTCACCGGCTGGATGAAGCCGCGCTCGACCAGGTGCGCGACGATCGGGCCGGCGGCCTCGGCCATCTCGGCGGGTTCGACGTCGTGGGCGGCCGCGAGCAGGGCGAGCTGGTCGCGGAGCGGTAGGCGGCCGTCCGCCCCGCCGACCAGCGCCAGCACCAACGGGTCGATCTCCTCGGTCCAGCGCAGGCCGTGCGGCATCGCGAGCACCTGCCGGTCGACCGCCCAGCCCTCGTCACCCATGGTGGCCTCCTGGCGGAGCTGGAGACCGTCGGCGGCCCGGTAGCGTTCGGCGAGCAACGCCTCCGTGTCCCGTACCCGCAGGAAGTCCTGGCGGTCGAACCACGCGCCGATCTGGTCGCCCAGCGGCGGCTGGACCCGCTGGCGCAGGTCCTCCACGCGGACCACCGGATCGGCGTGGCCGCCGCGGCGCAGGGATACGATCCCGAAGCCGATCGCCTCGATCTTGTGCTGGTCGAACCAGTCCAGCCAGACGGCCGCCCGTTGCGGGTCGGCGCCCTCACCGACGTCGGTGAGCCACAGGTCGACGTACGCCATCGGATCGGCGACCTCGCGCTGGATCACCCAGGCGTCCAGGCCGGTTCCCGCGAACCAGCCGGCCACCCGCTCGTCCCACTCCTCACCGGCGACGTGCACCCAGTTCGCGAGGTACTGCATGGTGCCGCCCTCGGTGAGCAGGCCGGGGGCGGCGGCGGCGAGCTCGGCGGCGATGGCGTCACCCACCCGACCCGAGTCGCGGTAGACGTGTGTGGTGGTGCCCGGGCCCACCACGAACGGTGGGTTGCTCACCACCAGGTCGAATCGACGGCCGGCCACCGGCGCGATCATGTCGCCGCGCAGCAGCTCCCAGTCCTGGCCGTTGAGGGCGGCGTTGGTCGCCGCGAAGCGCAGGGCCCGCTCGGAGAGGTCCGTGGCAGTCACCGTGTCGGCGTGGGTCGCGAGGTGCAGGGCCTGCACGCCGGAGCCGGTGCCCAGGTCCAACGCGGCGCCGACCGGCCGGCGTACGGTCGCCCCGATCAGGGTGTGGGTGGCCCCGCCGATACCGAGCACGTGTTCGGCGCGCAGGGGTCGACCGGGCCGGGCCGAGGCCGGCACGTCGGCGAGCACCCACCAGTCGTCGCCGTACGGTTCCAGGTCGACGCCCGCGCGCAGGCCCTCGTCGTACCGCTCGACGATCCCGCCGGCCAGCGCCTCGGCGAGCCCCAACGGTGCCAGCGCGGCGGCGACGGCAGTCTCCGGTTCGGTCTGGTCGCAGATGAACAGCCGGATCAGCGTGGCGAGCGGATCGCGGTCCTCGGTTGCGCGCAGCGCGGCCCGGTAGTCGTTGCGCGCGACCGAGGCGGTGGCCTGCGGGCCGAGCCGTTCGGCGATGCCGTTGCTGGTGAACCCGGCCCGGGTCAGCGCGGTCCGCAGGGCGTCGACGCCGGCGGGGGAGAGCAGCATGTCGTGTTCGTCCACGTCGCCATCCTGCCCCGCGTCGCGTCCCGGGTCGGCGGCACCCGCCGACGGACGTCGGAGCGTCGGTGTCCGACCGGGTCGGTGGGCGGGGCACGATGGTGGCCATGACGCTCGTGCTTCCCATCGGCCCCGAGGCCAACCGACTGCTGGAGCGCAGCCCGCTGGCCCTGCTCATCGGCATGACCCTGGACCAGCAGGTGCCGATGGAGAAGGCCTTCTCCTCGCCGTACGTGCTGGCGCAGCGGCTCGGTCACGACCTGGACGCGGCGGAGCTGGCCGGCTACGACACGGACGCGCTGATCGCGCTCTTCGCCACTCCGCCCGCCCTGCACCGGTTCCCCGAGGCGATGGCGACGCGGGTGCAGGAGGTCTGCCGGGTGCTCGTGGAGCGCTACGACGGCGACGCGGCGCTGCTGTGGTCGGGCGTCGCCGACGGGCCGGAGCTGCTGCGGCGCGTCGCCGACCTGCCCGGCTTCGGCAGGCAGAAGGCGCAGATCTTCGTGGCGCTGCTGGGCAAGCGGTTCGGGGTGACCCCGCAGGACTGGCGGACGGCGGCCGGCGGGTACGGCGACCCCGGCGCGTACCGGTCGGTGGCGGACGTCACCGACGCCGACTCGCTGCGCCGGGTGCGGGAGTACAAGCAGCAGATGAAGGCGGCGGCGAAGGCCGATCAGGGCTGACGTTCAGGCGGCGGTGGGGTGCGCCAGGGAGGCCAGCGCGCGCCGGACGTCGGCCAGCGAGACGGTGGCCGAGTCGTCCAGGTCGGCGAGGCCGGCCTCGATCCACTGCCGCATCAGCGTGGTGACCCCGATGCCCCGGGCGTCGGCGGCGGCGCGGACCCGCTCGTAGGTCTCCAGCGGCAGCCGGACCGACCGGCTCACCATCGGCACGTCGGTGTCGGGCGTGGGCAGGTCCACCGCGGAGCTCTCGTCGATCAGCTCGGCGAGCCGGTCGTCGCCGCTGTGGAACTGCTTCGTCGCGTCGTTGCGGTGCATCGTCACGGCCCCCCTCATCGGCGATCTCTCCGCACGGCCTCGTCGTAGCGCTTGGACTCGGCGTCGCTCAGCTCGCGGGCGGAGAGGATGTCCCAGTCGTTGTCGGTGCCATCGGCCTCGGCGAGCAGCACCGCCAGGCGACGGCCCCGGCGGGCGGCGGCGTAGACCACCATCACGTCGTCGCCCAGGTGGCGGATGACCCGTCGCGCGCTGTGCAGCGCCTCCCAGACTTCCCCGGGCGTGACGTCGTAGACCCTCAGGTTGGCCAACGCCTCGTCGGTGAAGCTGAACCTGCTGCCCACGTCGCGCAGCGTACCACGCGCGTAACACGTACCGGGATGACTCGATATTCGCTGATCACGGCTTCGTGGTGACAGGATGGTGCGTAATCCCCTCGAGGAGGTCCCTGGTGAAGCGTCAGGCGTACGAGCCGATTCTGATCACCGATGCCTCGCGCAGCCAGCACGATCAGCTCACGAGCCGTCAGCGCCGCTATGTCCTCATGATGGGCATCCGGGTGGCCTGCATCGTCGCCGGAGCGATCCTGGTCGGCGCGAACGCTCCCCTGCTCTGGCTCTGGCTGCCGCTGTGCGCCCTCGGCATGGTGCTCATCCCGTGGCTGGCCGTGCTCCTGGCGAACGACCGACCGCCCAAGGAGGAGCACCGGCTGTCCAACCGGTTCCACCCGCGGCGGCGGGTCGAGACCCCACCCATGAGCCTCACCGCGGAGGAGCGCCCTCACAAGATCATCGACGTCGAGCCCTGACCCGCCCCGCGGGCCAGGGCTCCGACGTCTCAGGCCGGTGGTCGGGCGCCGACGCTGGAGACGGCCAGCGCCCCCAGTTCGGTCGCGCGGTCCAGGGCCGCGGTCGCGGTGGCCCCGCCGAGCCAGGCGGTCAGCAGCCCGGCCGCGAAGGCGTCGCCGGCCCCGGTGACGTCCACCACCGCCACCCGCCGGGCCGCCGCCACGCTGACCGCTGCCGGGCGGCCCTCGACCCACACCGCCCCCGCCGCGCCACGTTTGACCACCACCCGCCGGGCCGTCGCCGACAACGCCCGCCCCTGCGCCGCCGGGTCCAGACCGCCGGCCAGCACCGTGGCCTCGTCCGCGTTGACCAGGAGCAGGTCGACATCGCGTACCCAACCCAGGAAGGCCCGCGCGCCGACGCGCCGCAGCGGCCCCGCGGAGGCCGCGTCGACGCTGGTGGTGAGCCCGCGCTCGCGGGCGGCGGCCAACGCCCGCAGCCCCGCTGCGCGCGACGCGGCGTCCAACAGGGTGTACGCGGACAGGTGCAGATGCCCCGCGTCGGGCGCCGCCGCGAGGGCCTTGTCGACGTGCTCGGCGCTCAACCGCAGGTTCGCGCCCCGCGACGTGATCATGGTCCGCTCGCCGTCGCCGGTCAGCACGACCACCGTGCCGGTGGGTACGCCCGGCACCCGATCGAGGACGCAGTCCACGCCCGCGCGGGCCAACTCGGCCGCCCGGTCGCGCCCCGCGTCGTCGTCGCCGACCGCGCCGACCAGCGTGACGGCCAACCCCTGGGCGGCCACCCAGGCGGCGGTGTTGGCCGCCTGGCCGCCGCCGCCGAGGCTGATCCCGGCCTCGGTGTCCGTGCCCGCCGCGAGCGGCCCGGTGAGCACCGCGACCACGTCGGTGATCACGTCTCCGACGACGACCACCCGGGTCCCAGGGGTCATGCCGGGACAGCGGAGGCGCGGGCGACCGTGGCGACCGCGATGCGCGCGGCCAGGTCGGCGTTGCGCAGGATGATCCGGATGTTGACCGCGAGGCTCGCGCCCTCGGTGGCCGAGTGGAAGTGCGCCAGCAGGTACGGCGTGACGGCCTTGCCGGTCACCCCGTCCCGCTCCAGCAGGGCCAGGCCGTCGGCGAGGGTCCGGTCGTGCAGCTCGGGGTCGAGCTGCTCGTCGACCGGCAGCGGGTTGGCGACGAGCAGCGCGCCGGTGTGCACGGCGTGCTCGTCCCTGGCGGCCAGTACGGCGGCGACCTGCTCCGGCGAGTCCACCGACCAGTCCAGGTCGAAGCCGGCGTCGGTGAGGTAGAAGCCGGGGAACCGTCGGGTGCGGTAGCCGAGCACGGCGACCCCGAGGGTCTCCAGGCGCTCCAACGTCGCGCCCACGTCGAGGATCGACTTGACTCCGGCGCAGACCACCGTGATCGGCGTCTGGGCCAGGGTGACGAGGTCCGCCGACTCGTCGAAGGTGTGCTCCGCCTCCCGGTGCACCCCGCCCAACCCGCCGGTCGCGAACACCCCGATCCCGGCCGCCGCGGCCACCGCGCTGGTCGCGGCCACGGTGGTGGCGCCGTCCGCGCCGGTGGCCGCCGCCACGGCCAGGTCCCGCACCGAGAGCTTCGTCACACCATCGACGGTGGCCAGTCGGGTCAGCTGCGCGTCGTCCAGGCCGACCACCAGCTCGCCACGGATCATGCCGATCGTCGCCGGCACCGCCCCGGCGTCCCGGACCGCCTGCTCGATCTCCCGCGCCACCCGCAGGTTCTGCGGGCGGGGCAGGCCGTGCGAGACGATGGTGCTCTCCAGGGCGACGACGGGTCGGCCGTCGCGCAGGGCTGCGGCGACCTCGGTGCCGTAGCTGATGCGAAAGTCAGTCACCCGGGCACCGTACGGGGTCGGACGTCGGCCGGCCTCAAGTGGACCCGGCCGTGATGACCTGCCAAACTTGTCGGTTGGAGGTGCAGACGTGAGCACAGAGGTTCTCGAGCGTCCGGAGCTGAAGGACGCCGACACCGGTCCGGAAATGTTCCACTACGTCCGCAAGGAGAAGATCGCCGAGAGTGCCGTCATGGGCACCTTCGTCGTCGCGCTCTGCGGAGAGACCTTCCCGGTCACCAAGGCGGCCAAGCCGGGCTCCCCGGTCTGCCCCAAGTGCAAGGAGATCTACGACTCGTACCGCGAGTGAACCCCGGCCGGTCCTTCGGCCGGCGACGTAGCCTGCGGCGGTGACCACCTCCACCGCCCTGCTCCTCGCCGACCTGACCGGGGTCGCGGTGTTCGCCGCCTCCGGGGCCTCGGCCGCGGTGGCCAAACGGCTCGACCTCTTCGGCGTCGCGTTCGTCGGCTTCGTGGCCGCGCTCGGCGGCGGCATCTTCCGCGACCTCGTCATCGACGAGGTGCCACCGCTGGCCTTCGCCGACTGGCGGTACGCCGCGACCGCCGCGATCACCGCGGTCGCCGTGTTCTGGCTGCACCCGCAACTTGCCCGGCTGCGCACCACCGTGCTGGTGCTCGACGCGGCGGGCCTCGCGTTGTTCACCGTGACCGGCACACTCAAGGCGCTCGACGCCCGGGTGCCGGCCGTCGGCGCCTGCCTGATCGGCATGCTGACCGCCATCGGCGGCGGGCTCGGCCGCGACCTGCTCACCGCGGAGATCCCCGTGGTGCTGCGCCGGGAGATCTACGCGGTGGCCGCGCTGGTCGGATCGGTCGCGGTCGCTCTACTCCACCTGAGCGGCCAGACCGGCCCGGTGCCGCTCACCGCCGCCGCCGTCGGCGTGTTCGGGTTGCGCCTGGTCGCGCTGCGTCGACGCTGGTCCGCGCCGGTGGCGACCCTGCGTCCACCGCACACCGGCGACCCCTGGTGAGGCCCGTCGCACCGCCGTTGCCAATGTGACCAGCGTGGCGTCGCCTGGGCCTGCGGGCGCGCGCTGGTTATGCTGAGTCGGCCTTCGCGGCAGCTACTGCGCGGAGGCGTTTTCATGGGCGGCGGTACTCGTGGCCCTCGCCCGGTGTCCGCCCTGGTGCGGTCGGAGAGGAGCTTCGCGTGGCAGCCCGGACGCCGGTGCTCGAGACGTTCCCGGCACTGCGAGCCTGGCAGCGCAAGGCCCTGGTGGAGTACCTGCGCCGGCGTACCGACGACTTCACCGCGGTCGCCACCCCGGGCGCCGGCAAGACCACCTTCGCCCTGCGCATCGCCGCCGAACTGCTCGCCGACGGCACCGTCGAGGCGGTCACCGTGGTGGCCCCGACCGAGCACCTGAAGACCCAGTGGGCCGAGGCCGCGGCCCGGGTGGGCATCCAGCTCGACGCCGCGTTCCGTAACGCCGACGTGCACTCCGCCGCCGACTTCCACGGCGCGGTGATCACCTACGCCCAGGTCGGCATGGCCCCGCAGGTGCACCGGCGACGCACGATGACCCGTCGCACCCTGGTCATCCTCGACGAGATCCACCACGCCGGTGACTCCCGCACCTGGGGCGACGGTGTCAAGGCCGCCTTCGAGCCGGCCGTACGCCGGCTCATGCTCACCGGCACGCCGTTCCGCTCCGACGACAACCCGATCCCGTTCGTCGAGTACGAGCGGGGCGGTGACGGGCTGCTGCGCTCCCGCGCCGACTCGGTGTACGGCTACGCCGACGCGCTGCGCGACGGGGTCGTCCGGCCGGTGCTCTTCCTCGCGTACTCGGGGGAGACCCGCTGGCGTACCAACGCCGGGGACGAGCTGGCGGCCCGCCTCGGCGAGCCGATGACCCAGGATCTGGTGGCGCAGGCGTGGCGTACCGCCCTGGACCCGGCGGGGGACTGGATGCCGCAGGTGCTGCGTGCCGCCGACGCCCGGCTCACCGTGCTGCGTAACGCGGGGATGCCCGACGCCGGTGGCCTGATCATCGCCACCGACCAGCAGACCGCGCGCTCGTACGCCAAGCTGATCGAGCAGGTGACCGGTGAGAAGGCCGCCGTGGTCCTCTCCGACGACCAGGGCGCGTCCGCGCGGATCGCGACGTTCGCGGCGTCCGACCAGCGGTGGCTGGTCGCGGTACGGATGGTGTCCGAGGGCGTCGACATCCCCCGGCTCGCCGTCGGCGTCTACGCCACCAGCGCCAGCACCCCGCTGTACTTCGCCCAGGCGATCGGCCGGTTCGTGCGGGCCCGCCGCCCCGGTGAGACCGCCTCGGTGTTCCTGCCCAGCGTGCCGCACCTGCTCGGGCTGGCCAGCGAGATGGAGAACGAGCGGGACCACGTCCTGGGCAAGCCCAAGGAGTCCGACGGCCTCGACGACGACCTGCTGGAACGCGCGCAGCGCGACGACCAGGCCAGCGGGGAGCTGGAGAAGCGGTTCGCCGCGCTCTCGGCCACCGCCGAACTGGACCAGGTGATCTTCGACGGCGCGTCGTTCGGGACCGCCGCGCAGGCCGGCACGCCCGAGGAGGAGGAGTACCTGGGCCTGCCCGGTCTGCTCACCGCCGACCAGGTCTCCCTGTTGCTGACCAAGCGGCAGGCGGACCAACTGGCCGCCCAGCGTCGCCGTACCGCCGAGCGGGCCGCTCAGCCGGCCGCTGCGCCCTCGGCGGCGCCTCCGGTGCCCCTGAGTGCCGCCCAGCGTCGTGTGGCGCTCCGGCGCCAACTCAACGCTCTGGTGGCCGCCCGGCACCACCGCACCGGCCAGCCGCACGGCAAGATCCACGCCGAGCTGCGCCGGCTCTGCGGTGGGCCGCCGAGCGCCCAGGCCACCATCGAACAGCTCGAGGAACGCATCGCCACCGTGCAGACCCTCTGACCCCACGCACCCCACGACCCCAGCACGAACGCGCGGCGAGCATCCGGCGCCTCCGCAACCCGGGCACCCCCGGGCACCCGAGGCACCCCGCGTATTCGAGGCACCCCGCCCCCAGGCCCCAGCGCCCTCAGGTGTCGCGTGCCCCCAGGTGTCGCGTGCCCCCAGGTGTCGCGTGCCCACCAAGATCGTGCTCGATCACTGATGTAGTGGTGTCACGGGTCTGTGAGGCCACTACATCCTGGTTCGAACACGATCTTGGTCGGCGCGGCGCGGCGCGGCGCGGGGCGCGCGGCGGGGCGCGGGGCGGCGGGGCGCGGGGCGGGGCGCGCGGCGCGGCGGGGCGCGGGGCGGGGCGCGGGGAGGGCCCGGTGCCCAAGATCTGTGCAACTTCGGGGATGTTGCTGCCTCTCGCGCGTCGGAACCAGCAATATCCCCGAAGTTGCGTGGATATTGGCGGGCGCTGGGCAGGGCTGGGCAGGGCAGGGAAAAGCCGACCGGAGGCACCCCGTGTGGGGTACCTCCGGTCGGCTATGTCGGTCGCGGACTTAGTTCGCCATCAGATCGGCGCCACGCCAGCTGAACTCAGGGTCCGTCGCGAACCGAACGGTGATCTTCACGAGATCCTCCGCGTACTTGTTCGCGTGGTGCCCACAGAACACCAACTCGCTCCCACCCGAGAGAGTGATTCGGAGCTTGCCGGCAGCATTGCAGCGGTCGCACCGTTCATCGGCGGCTGGGGGAGCCACCGTCTCGGGCGGCGGCGTGAGGGTCGGGGTCATCGCCTTCCTCCTCTGGTCGTCACCGATGAACAATCTCTTCGGTCGTTGCTCACCTATCGTGCAACACCCGTGCTGGGCCTTGCCTTCCCTGTGTGCCCGCGGGGGACCGAGGTCACACATGGCAGGGACAGTGTGCCGTGAACCCAGGGTGCCACGTCAACGATCACATTCGTGTATCCGGACGATCACCACCTGGCGTTGCACGCCAGGTGGTCAAAACGACACGTTCGGTTGACGAAACAGGCTCAGTCCAGGTAATCCCGGAGAACCTGTGACCGGGACGGGTGTCGCAGCTTGGACATCGTCTTGGACTCGATTTGGCGGATCCGCTCCCGGGTCACCCCGTAGACCTGCCCGATCTCGTCCAGCGTCCGCGGCTGACCGTCGGTCAGGCCGAAGCGCAGCCGTACGACGCCCGCCTCACGCTCGGAGAGCGTCTGCAGCACCTGCTGGAGCTGGTCCTGCAGGAGCGAGAACGAGACGGCGTCGACGGCGACCACGGCCTCGGAGTCCTCGATGAAGTCACCGAGCTGACTGTCGCCCTCGTCGCCGATGGTCTGGTCCAGCGAGATGGGCTCCCGAGCGTACTGCTGGATCTCCAGCACCTTCTCGGGTGTGATGTCCATCTCCTTGGCCAGTTCCTCCGGAGTGGGCTCGCGGCCCAGGTCCTGGAGCAGCTCACGCTGTATGCGGCCGAGCTTGTTGATGACCTCGACCATGTGCACCGGGATACGGATGGTGCGGGCCTGGTCGGCCATGGCGCGGGTGATGGCCTGCCGGATCCACCAGGTGGCGTACGTGGAGAACTTGTAGCCCTTGGTGTAGTCGAACTTCTCGACCGCCCGGATGAGACCGAGGTTGCCCTCCTGGATGAGGTCGAGGAAGGCCATGCCGCGTCCCGTGTACCGCTTGGCCAGGGACACGACCAGACGGAGGTTCGCCTCGAGCAGGTGGTTCTTGGCGCGCTCGCCGTCGCGGGAGATCCAGCCCAGGTCGCGGACCATCTCCCGGGCGAGCTTCTCCTCGCCCTCGTCGGCCGCGCGCAGCTGCTCGGCGGCGTAGAGCCCGGCCTCGATCCGCTTGGCCAGCTCCACCTCCTGCTCGGCGTTGAGCAGCGGGACCTTGCCGATCTGCTTCAGGTACGCCCGCACGGAGTCGGCGGAGGCGGTCAGCTCGGCGTCGCGCCGAGCCTGCTTGAGCGCCTCGGACTCCTCGTCGTCCCACTCGAAGTCGTTGTCGGTGGCCGACGCGGCGGCGTCGGTCTCGGCGGCCTGGGCCAGCTCGGCCGGCTCCTCGACCACCACGTCCTCGATGGTGGCGGCGAGCTCCTCCGGGTCGATTTCACCCTCGGCGCCCTCGCCCTTGCCGGCTGCCTTGACCGGCTTGGCGCCGGCCGCCGCGGCCACGGTGGCCTTGGTCGCGCGGGTGGACTTGGTCGCCTTGGCCGGGGTGGCTGCCGCGGCGGCGACCCCGGCGGTCTTGCGAGCGGCCACCTTGCGCGGGGCGGGCGTCGCCGCCGCCTCGTCGGAGGCGGGCGCCTGCTTCGGGGCGGGCGCGGCGGCCTTCTTGGTCGTCTTGGCGGTGGTGGCTCGGGACGCCGGGGTCGTCGAGCGAGCTGCGGCGACCCGGCGGCGGGTGCTGGCCGAGCCGTCCACCACCACGGTCACTCCCGCCTCGGAGAGCGCCCGCAGGATCTTCTTGGCCTGGGCCGGAGTCACCTCGGCGGTCTCGACGGTGCGCGCGAGCTGAGCCGACGTGAGCTGACCGCCAGCGCTCTGCGCATGGGCGATCAGGGTGTCGGTGAGCGAGCGAACGTCGGCGCCGGGCTGGCGGGGTTCTGTCACGAATGACCTTCCGGAGGCGAAGAGCGGGCACGGCCGGGTCGTCCGGCACGGCGGGTCAACCGGGCCGGGCGATGTGGTTGAGGAACCCCCGTGTCCCGGGCCGGCCGGTGGTCTCGGCGGCCCGCGGCGCGTGGGTAGGGGTGAATTGTAACGCCGTCTGCGGCGATCATCCTGCGCCGCACGGCGTAACGGCGGCGGGACCGCCGATTCGGCGCAGATGTGGACTTTGTAAGGATGATACTCGCGCACGGCCCGCAACGCCCCGGTCGTGCCGGAAGGGGACCCTGGAATGGACCGTTCGGCACCGTTAACGCGGGAATTGTTGGCGATCGCGATCGAGGTGGCGCGGGACGCCGCGTCGACCGCGTACCGGATGCGGGTCGAGGGAGTTTCCGTGGCGGCGACCAAGAGCACGGTCACCGACGTGGTCACGGCCGCCGACCGGGCCGTCGAGCGCCAGGTCCTCGACGCCCTGCGCCGGCTGCGACCGGGGGACGCGGTCCTCGGCGAGGAGTACGGCACGACGGACACCGGTCCGGTGGCACCGGGCGGGGTGCGGTGGATCGTCGACCCGATCGACGGCACCGTGAACTACCTCTACGGGTTGCCGTACAGCGCGGTGTCGCTGGCCGCCGAGGTGGACGGGACGGTGGTCGCCGGCGTGGTGCGCAACGTGCACACCGGTGAGGAGTGGACCGCCACGGCCGGCGGCGGGGCGTGGCGCGACGGTGTCCGGCTGCGCTGCTCGGGTGAGACCGACCTGGGGCAGGCGCTGGTCGGCACCGGTTTCGGCTACGACGCCGGCCGTCGGGCGCACCAGGCGTCGGTGGTGGCCGGACTGATCGCCTCGGTACGTGACATCCGTCGCCTCGGCGCCGCCGCGCTGGACCTCTGCATGGTCGCGGAGGGGCGGCTGGACGCGTACTTCGAGAAGGGGTTGTCGGCCTGGGACCAGGCCGCCGGAGGCCTGGTCGCCGCCGAGGCGGGCGCCCGGGTGGCCGGCCTGGCCGGTCGCCCGGCGGGCCCGGACCTGGTGATCGCGGCCCCGCCGGCCCTCTTCGCCGGGCTGCACGACCGGCTGGCCGCCCTGGACGCCTCCGGCGGCCCCTAAGGTGGGACTGCCGGTCAGGCCGTCACTTCTTGGGGCCGGGGGACGGGCAGGAACCCGGCGGCGCGACCGGCGGGCCCAGGTCGCCGAGGGACTGGTTGACCTCGGTGGTGGTGGCGAGCTGCTGGAAGCCGTTGCCCAACACCACGTCCACGGTGTCGTCGGTGCGCTTGGGGTCGTAGACCGGATCGGCGTTGTCCAGGAAGTACGCCTTCAGCAGGTGGGCGGAGCTGACACCCTTGGGGCCGAACTTCAGCACGGCCACGTCGTCGATGCCCTTGGGCGCGTTGCCGACCTTCTTGACCTGGAACTTGCGGTTCCGGAAGTCGTCGGCGACGGCGCTCGCCCGGCCCGGCTCGTCGGTCGCGTTCAGGACGTTGATCTTGACGTCCTTGGTCTCGTGCAGGGTGACGTCGGCCAGCGGCCAGCCGTCCGGGCAGCTGCCCGCCGCGCCGGCCTTGCCCTGGCTGTCCCGGACGATCGCGGTGATCACGAACGCCAGCGCCAGGACCCCCAGCAGGCCGACGACGACGAGTGCTCGCACTCGCGCAAAACTCATCTGGGCGCTCCCCGGAGCTGAGGTGGGTGGTGGCGGCCGCCAACGATCGCGCTGACCGCCGGCCGTCGAATACGCCGCTGAGGTTAACGGTTGTCCGGCCGTCGCGTGGAAACAGTCCGACATGCCGGCGCGCCGACCGCGAACCGGGTACTACTACCCCTATCTTCGTGTCGCCTGAATCACATTGGGAACAACTTCGCGTGCGGGGGCGTACATCTCAGCCGCAAGGGCGGTATACATGCCTCGCCCAAGGGGGGGTAAGGTTCCGCGCTCGCAGGGGAGTGGCCCCAGCGGTCCCGACCCGTACGGTCCGCGGGTCGGGTGCCCGACACAAGTGGTTGCCGGCCAGCGGAACCGAAACAGCGTCGTCCGGCGTTACAACCGGAAGCGACAACATCGATATGGGAGAGTGACATCCGATGGCCACCGACTACGACGCCCCGCGTCGCGACGAGGTCGACCTCGGCGAGGACAGCCTGGAAGAGCTCAAGGCCCGGCGCGTCGACTCACAGTCGGGCGCGGTGGACGTCGACGAGGCCGAGGTCGCCGAGAGCTTCGAGCTGCCCGGTGCCGACCTGGCCGACGAGGAGCTCACTGTCAAGGTGCTACCGATGCAGCAGGACGAGTTCCGTTGTGCCCGCTGCTTCCTGGTCCACCATCGCAGCCAGCTGGCGGTCGAGCGCAACGGCGAGCTGATCTGCCGAGAGTGCGTCTGACACGCACGACACCGGCGGCGGCCTCCTGATCGGGGCCGCCGCTACCGGTGTAGGCGTGCGACGCCGGTGGGTACCTGCTTGACTCGTAGCGGGTAGCCACAGCACCGGGAGGTTCCACCCATGAGCGATCGAGGCGACACCACCGACGGCGGCGCGGACGACCTCGGTGCCACCGTCGCGGCGTTGACCGAGGACGACATCGCGCCGGCCCGGCGACGCCAACTGCTCACCCGGATGGTGTCCCAGGCCCGCAGCCGGGGCATCTCCGACCTGTTCAAGCCCCGTGCCGCGGTGCGCTGGATGGTCGACACGGTGGCCGAGATAGCCCCGCACGTGCCGGTCCGGGACCTGGCCACCCTGCGTCGGCACTTCCCCGGCCTGGACGACGCCGCCCTGGCCGAGCGACTGATCCGCAACGCCTCCCGCACCACGGCCGGGATCGGCGCGGCCGGCGGGGGAGTCGCCGCCGTCGAGTGGACGGTGGCGCCCACGCTGCTCTCCGCGCCCGTGCTGCTCGCCGCCGAGACCGTCGCCGTCGTGGCGGTGGAGCTGAAACTGATCGGTGAGCTGCACGAGATCCACGGCGTGTCGTTGCCCGACGCCGGCAGTCAGCGGGCGGTGGCCCTGGTGCACTCCTGGGCCACTCAGCGCGGGGTCAACCCGATGGTGCCCGGCGTGGGGGTCGGCGCGGTGCTCGGCACCGCCGCCCGCAAGGAGATGCGGGACATGCTGCTGCGGCGCTTCGGCCGCAACCTCACCACCCTCGGGCCGTTCCTCACGGGCGCGGCGGTGGCCAGCTTCCTGAACCGCCGGGCCACCCGCCAGATGGCCGACCAGCTCCAGGCGGACCTGCGTCGTCGCGGCATCGCCCGGCCGGCGTCACCGCCGGCCCTGCCCGGCCCGCCCACGGGCACCTGAGCGGGCCCTGGGCGGCGTTCAGCCCGGCTCGCCGGCCGTGGTGTCGGCGGGCCTGGTGTCGGCGGGCCTGGCGGCGTCCCGCGCGGCCAGCAGCGCCTCGGCCAACTCGACCGGACGCCGGCTGCTCACCACCCAGAACGGGGTCGGGTCGGCCGGGTCGTCGAGCACCACCTGCACCGCGCCGCTGATCCACGGCCGCTGCACCACGAAGGCGAGCGGGTCCGCGCCCACGCCCAGCACCTCACGACGCCCGGAGGCGTCCAACGGGACCACGTCGCCCACGAAGCGCGCCGGCAGCCGGGCGTCATCCACCCGCAGCTCACCGTCGACGACCGCCACCCCGATCCGGCCCAGCCACCACAGCCCGACGGCGGTGACCGGCAGCAGCACGGCGAAGGGCACCCAGGCGCGGGCGCCGGAGCCACCCATCCAGATCTCGACCGCCAGCAGTCCGGCGGCCACCAGGCTGATCAGCCACAGCCACCAGGGCAGGTCCAGCCGTTCGGCGTACGCCGGGCGGGCCGGAACCCCTGGCCGATCGGCGGACGGGGAGGGCGACATGCTCACTCCTGCGAGGGTACGGCGCACGGCGGGCCGGCCAACCGGCAGGATGGCAGGGTCACCGGAGACAACCGGACCGAAGAGGGGACCCGTGACCGACGTCGTACCCGTGCCCGTACGGCTGCTCGATGCCGAGCTGCCGATGCCCACGTACGCCCATCCCGGCGATGCCGGGGCCGACCTGGTGGCCGCCGCGGACGTGGAGCTGCCGCCCGGCGGCCGCGCCCTGGTGCCCACCGGCGTGGCCGTCGCCCTGCCGGACGGCTACGTGGGCCTGGTCCATCCCCGGTCCGGCCTGGCGGCCAGGCTCGGCGTGACGGTGCTCAACGCGCCCGGTACGGTCGACGCCGGCTATCGGGGTGAGATCATGGTCAACCTGATCAACCATGATCGGGACACGCCCGCGAAGATCTCTCGCGGGGACCGGATCGCCCAGCTCGTGATCCAGCGCGTGGCACGGGCGCGGTTCGAGCCGGTGGCCGAGCTGCCCGGGTCCACGCGTGGTACCGGCGGGCACGGTTCGACCGGTGGGCACGCTCAGCTGGTGCCGTCGCCGGCCGGCGGGCAGACGGAAGAAGTGGCAGGGTGATCGTGAACAGCGGAGGGTGGGCGCAGTGATCTTCTCCCGAAAGCGGGCCGACGCCGGGCGGCACACCCGCGACGAGCGGGGCACCGAGGTCCTCGACGAGGGCGGCGCGGCGGCGGCGCTGGTGCGCGGGCCGTACGACATCTCCGAGGTTGACGACGAGGTGCAGCGGCTCGACCTGGGCAGCCTGCACATTCCGGCGGTCGCCGAGGTGGAGGTGCGGGTGCAGGCCGACCCGCAGGGCGTGATCCAGCAGGTCGTGCTGGTGCACGGGGACAACGCGTTGCAGCTCGGCGTCTTCGCGGCCCCCCGGTCCGAGGGGATCTGGGACGAGGTGCGCGAGGAGATCCGGCAGTCGCTGCTGCGGGACGGCGCCTCCGCGCAGGAGGTCGACGGCGAGTACGGCACGGAGTTGCACGCCCAGGTACGGACCCCGGACGGCCCGACCAACCTGCGGTTCGTCGGCGTCGACGGGCCGCGCTGGATGGTCCGTGGCGTCTTCCAGGGGCCGGCGGCCACCGATTCGGCCAGCTCGGGCCCGCTCGCCGAGTGCCTGGAAGGCCTGGTGGTCGACCGTGGCCAGGAGGCGAAGCCGGTCCGTGAGCCGTTGCCGCTGCGACTGCCCCGCGAGATGGCCGACCAGGCCGAGGACGCGTCCAGCGAGCCCCGCCAGGTCTGAACGACCGCGTCCCGGCCCGCCGGAACCGACCCCGTCGGCGTACGCTGGCGGGACGGTTCCGGCGTCGCCGGAGCCGGGCTGGTCCCGGCGAGCGTGGAGAGGGTGACGCGGAGGTCATGACGACCGACGAGAGCAAGGTGTCGCTGCGGCGCATCCTGCAACGGTTCACCGCCAGCGAGGCCGAGATCGACGCGCAGGAGCTGCGGCAGGAGAGCGCCGAGTGCGGTGGCGTCCTGGCCCAGCAGTGCTCCCGGGGCCAACTGGTCTCGGTCGCCGGTCGGCTGCGCACCGTGGTCTACACGCCGCGCACCAACCTGCCCACCCTGGAGGCCGACCTGTACGACGGCAGCGACGTCGTCACCCTGGTCTGGCTGGGCCGGCGGCACATCTCCGGGATCGAGCCGGGGCGGCACCTGACCGCTCGTGGCCGGGTGGCGATGCGCGACGACCGCAAGGTCATCTACAACCCGTACTACGAGCTGGACTCGCCGAAGTGACGGCGCCGGGGACGGAAGGCCGGTCATGACGACGGGACAGGACCGGGCGGCACAGCCGGAGACTCCTGCCGAGGACGACGAGGCGCTGCCGACGATCGCCGAGCAGATGGCCGACCAGCTCGGCGGCTGGCGTGGGCTGGTCGAGTCGAGCATCCCGGTGGTCGTCTTCGTGGTCGCCAACATCATCGGTGACCTGCGGCCCGCCGTGATCGCCTCGGTGGCCGTCGCGCTGCTGATCGCCGGGTTGCGGCTGGCCCAGCGCCGGCCGATCCGACATGCGGTCAACGGTCTGTTCGGCGTCGGCATCGGCGCCGCCATCGCGTGGCGTACCGGCGATGAGCGCGACTTCTACCTGCCCGGCATCCTGTACGGCATCGGCTACGGCATCGCCCTGCTGATCTCGGCGGCCGTCCGACAGCCCCTCGTCGGTTGGATCTGGTCGGTGCTGGTCGCCAAGGGCCGTTCCGAGTGGCGGACCGACCCGAAGTTGGTGCGCATCTTCACCCGGCTGACCGTGCTCTGGGGCGTGGTGTGGCTCGCCAAGGTGGGCGTGCAGGCCGGGCTCTACCTGGCCCACCAGGACACCGCGCTGGGCGTGGCCCGGTTGGCGCTGGGCTATCCGCCGTACGCGCTGTTGCTGCTCATCACCGTCTGGACGGTGCGCCGGGTCACCCGGGAGCCGCAGCCCACCCCGCTGCCCGGCGCCTGAGCAGGGCCGGCGCCGGGGACGGCTCAGCGTGAGCCGCGGGTCCGCTCGACGCTGTCCGGGCCGAGGATGACCGCGCGCACGTCGTCCTCCACCTCGGCCGTACAAACGAAGATCAACTCGTCGCCGGCCTCGATGGGGTCGTCCGGGCTGGGCACCAGGACACGCTTGCCGCGCAGGATCGCCACCAGGGCGGAGTCGCGGGGCAGCGGCACCGCGTGCAGGGGCTGACCGACGTACGGGGCGGTCGGCGGCAGGGTGATCTCGACCAGGTTGGCCTCGCCCTGCCGGAACGTCATGAGCCGGACCAGGTCGCCGACGGTGACCGCCTCCTCGACCAGGGCGGCCATCACCCGGGGCTTGCTCACCGCGACGTCGACGCCCCACTGCTCGGTGAAGAGCCACTCGTTCTCCGCCCGGTTGACCCGGGCGACCACGCGGGGCACCGCGAACTCGGTCTTGGCCAGCAGCGACAGCACCAGGTTGGTCTTGTCGTCGCCGGTGGCGGCGACCACCACGTCACAGCCGGCGACGTTCGCCTCCTCCAGGCTGGCCACCTCGCACGCGTCGGCGAGCACCCACTCGGCGGCGGGCACCCGGTCCGGTCGGAGCATCTTCGGTTGACGCTCGATCAGCATCACCTGGTGGCCGTTCTCGATCAGCTCCTGGGCGATCGAACGGCCCACGTTGCCGGCGCCGGCGATGGCGATCCGCATGGCTCAGTGCCCTCCTTCCGGCGGCGTTGCCGCCACCGCCGTGACCGCGGCCACGATGTCGTCGCTGACCAGCATGAACACCTGGTCACCCTCCTGCACGAGGGTGGACGCGGTGGGCAGCGTTCCGATGCCGAAGCGGATCAGGTAGGCGACCCGCGCACCCGAGGACTGCTCCAGCACGTGCACCGGGTGACCGATCCACTCCCGGTGCACCGGGACCTCGACGATCGACACGGTGCTGGTCGGGTCGCGGAAGATCTCCACGTTGCCCTCGGGCACCAGGTGCCGCAGCATCCGGTCGGCCGTCCAGCGCACCGTCGCCACGGTGGGGATGCCGAGGCGCTCGTACACCTGCGCCCGGCGCTGGTCGTAGATCCGGGCCGCGACCCGGGACACGCCGAAGGTCTCGCGGGCCAGGCGGGCCGAGATGATGTTGGAGTTGTCGCCGCTGGAGACCGCCGCGAAGGCGTCCGCCCGCTCGATGCCGGCCTGGCGCAGCACCTCGCCGTCGAAGCCCGCCCCGGTCACCGTGATGCCGGCGAAGTCGGGGCCGAGCCGGCGGAAGGCGTCGGCGTCCTGATCGATCACCGCCACCGAGTGTCCCCGGGACTCCAGGCTGTGGGCGAGGGTCGACCCGACCCGCCCACATCCCATGATCACGACGTGCACGCTGTCCCTCCCAAGGTGCGTACCGTTCCCGCTACCGGTGGCCTTCGAGTGCGAGCCTGCCACGTCCCGGTCGAGAGCGGGGACCGACCGTACCCCGCCGCCGTGCACGGCGATGATCGCCCACCCCCGCGTTCGCACCGTGGTGGTCGTACTCTTGGCGTTCGTGGCCAGTCCCACCTCGCTGCTGAAGCGGCTGCTCCTCGGTCGACCGTTCCGGTCCGACCGCCTGCAGCACACCCTCCTGCCGAAGCGCATCGCGCTGCCCGTGTTCGCCTCCGACGCGCTGTCCAGCGTCGCGTACGCGCCTGACGAGATCCTGCTGACCCTGTCGATCGCCGGGGCGTCGGCGTTCGTGTTCTCCCCGTGGATCGCCTTCGCGGTCGTCGTGGTGATGCTCACGGTGGTGGCCAGCTACCGGCAGAACGTGCACGCCTACCCCTCCGGCGGCGGCGACTACGAGGTGGCCACGGTCAACCTCGGCCCCAAGTTCGGCATCGGCGTGGCCAGCGCCCTGCTGGTCGACTACGTGCTCACGGTGGCCGTGTCCGTCTCCTCGGGGGTGGCCAACCTCGGCTCGGTGGTCCCGTTCGTGGCCACCCACAAGGTCATGATCGCGGTCCTCGCGGTGATCCTGCTGACCGCCGTCAACCTGCGCGGGCTGCGCGAGTCGGGTACCGCCTTCGCCATCCCCACCTACGGCTTCGTGATCGTGATGGGCGGAATGCTGCTCACCGGGCTGTTCCGCGTCTTCGTCCTGGGCGACGACCTCCGCGCGCCCAGCGCCGACCTGGTCATCCAGGCCGAGCACAGCGTGACCGGCTTCGCGCTGATCTTCCTGCTGCTGCGGACGTTCAGCTCGGGCGCGGCCGCGCTCACCGGCGTCGAGGCGATCTCCAACGGCGTCCCCGCGTTCAAGGCGCCGAAGAGCCGCAACGCCGCCACCACACTGCTGCTGCTGGGCGCGATCGCGGTGAGCCTGCTCGTCGGGATCATCTGGCTGGCCCGCCTGACCCACCTGCAGTTCGTCGAGGACCCCGCCCTGCAGATCGTCTCGGGCCCCGACGGGTACGTGCAGAAGACGGTCACCACCCAGCTCGGCGAGACGGTCTTCGGCGCCGGCTCGATCCTGCTCTACGTGGTGGCCGGGATGACCGCGCTCATCCTCTTCCTGGCCGCGAACACCGCGTTCAACGGTTTTCCGGTGCTCGGCTCGATCCTCGCCCAGGACCGCTACCTGCCCCGCCAGTTCCACACCCGGGGCGACCGGCTGGCCTTCTCCAACGGCATCACGTTCCTCGCCCTCTTCGCGATCGTCCTGATCGTCGGCTTCCAGGCCGAGGTGACCCGGCTCATCCAGCTCTACATCGTCGGGGTGTTCGTCTCGTTCACCGTCTCCCAGGCCGGCATGATCCGGCACTGGAACCGGCGGCTGCGCACCGAGCGGGACCCGGAGGCCCGCAAGCGGATGCACCGCTCCCGGGCCATCAACACGTTCGGCATGGGCCTGACCGGCACGGTGCTGGTGATCGTCCTGATCACCAAGTTCCTGCTCGGCGCGTGGATCGCGATCGCCGCGATGGCGGTGATCTACGCGCTGATGCTGGCCATCCGCCGGCACTACGACCGGGTCGCCGCCGAACTGACCCCGCCGGACGAGAGCCGGGGCGTGCTGCCCGCCCGCAACCACGCGATCGTGCTGGTCAGCAAGCTGCACCAGCCGACGTTGCGGGCCATCGCGTACGCCCGGGCCACCCGCCCGGACACGTTGACCGCGGTGACCGTCAACGTGGACGAGAAGGACACCCGCGACCTGCAGGCCGACTGGGAACGGCGGGAGATGGCGATCCCGCTCACCGTCGTCGACTCGCCGTACCGGGAGATCACCCGGCCGATCCTGGACTTCGTCGCCTCCACCCGCCGTACGTCGCCGCGCGACGTGGTCACCGTCTTCATCCCCGAGTACGTGGTGGGGCGCTGGTGGGAGAACCTGCTGCACAACCAGAGCGCGCTGCGCCTCAAGGGCCGGCTGCTCTTCGAACCGGGGGTCATGGTGGTCAGCGTGCCGTGGCAGCTCGCCTCGACCGCCAGCAAGAACCTGGACCGGCTCGACGCCACGCTCTCCAACACGCCGGCGCGTGGACCCCGGGGCACCGTGCCGGCGGCGGTGGCCGCGCCGCCGCCCGGCGAGGCCACCCCGGCGGGCGGCGAGACGCTGGGAGAGAGCCGTGACTGAGCGCACGACCGCGGGTACGGCTTCGGTTTCGACGGCCGAGCGGGGCCTCGGCGAGGCGGAGCGGGTCGAACTGACCGTCGACGCGGTGGCCCCCGGCGGGCACTGTGTCGCCCGGGTGGACGGGCAGGTGGTGTTCGTCCGCCACGCGCTGCCCGGAGAACGGGTGATCGCCGAGGTCACCGAGGTGCACCGGGGGTTCGTCCGGGCCGACGCCGTGACCGTGCTGGACCCCTCGCCGGACCGGGTGCAGCCGCCCTGCCCGTACGCGAAGCCGGGCGCCTGCGGCGGGTGCGACCTGCAACACGTCGCCCCGGCCGCGCAGTTGGCCTGGAAGACCGCCGTGGTGCGGGAGCAGTTGGCCCGTCTCGGCGGGCTCACCGACGTCGAGCTGGATCGGCTCGGCGTGCAGGTGGAGGCGCTCCCGGGCGGACCGCTCGGCTGGCGTACCCGGGTCCGCTACGCGGTTGACGCCGCCGACCGGGCGGGCCTGCTCAAACACCGCTCGCACGAGGTCGTGCCGATCGACCGTTGCCGCATCGCCCACCCGGCCATCCAGCAGCTTGCGGTGCTCAGTCCGGCCGGTGCGCGCTGGCCGGCAGCGGAGGCGGTGGAGACCGTCGTCAGCGGCGGCGGGGACGTGAGCGTCGCCGAGGTCCGCGACGGGGTCGTCACCCCGGTGAGCGGGCCGACCGAGGTCCGTGAGGTGGCCGCCGGGCGGGACTGGGCGCTGCCCGCGTCCGCGTTCTGGCAGGTGCACCCGGCGGCGGCCGACACGCTGAACACGGCTGTGCTGGAGCTTCTGGACCCGCAGCCGGGCGAGGTCGCCTGGGACCTCTACGGGGGCGCCGGGCTGTTCGCCGCCGGGCTGGCCGCCCGCGTCGGCGCGTCCGGTCGGGTGACGTTGGTGGAGGCCTCCGCGCAGGGTGTCGCCGCCGCCCGGGAGAACCTGGCCGACCTGCCCCGCGTCGAGGTCGTGTCGGCGCGGGTGGAGACCGCGCTGGCCCGCCGACGGATCACCGGCCCGGTCGACGTGGTGGTGCTCGACCCGCCGCGCTCCGGCGCCGGCGCCCCGGTGGTGCGCGCCCTGGCCGCCGCCGGTCCACGGGCGGTCGCGTACGTGGCGTGTGATCCGGCGGCCTTCGCCCGGGACGTCCGCACCTTCGCCGAGCTGGGCTGGCGGCTGACGGCGCTGCGCGGCTTCGACCTGTTCCCGATGACCCAGCACGTCGAGTGCGTCGGACTGCTGCTGCCGCCAGCCTGACCAGGTGCTCAGCGGGCTGCTCCGCGGCAAGCGGCTCGGGCCAGGCTGCGGAGTACCGGGCGGCCGATAGACTCTCCGGTCATGAGCGTTGAAGAGGACACGGCCAACCACGGTCGGCTGCTGGAGACGGTCCGAGGTCCGCAGGACGTCAAGCGGATGTCCGGCGAGGAGCTGGATGTGCTCGCCGCCGAGATCCGGGACTTCCTGATCGCCAAGGTCTCCCGCACCGGCGGGCACGTCGGGCCCAACCTCGGCGTGGTCGAGCTGACGCTGGCCATGCACCGCGTCTTCGACTCCCCCCGGGACCGGCTCCTGTTCGACACGGGCCACCAGGCGTACGTGCACAAGATCCTCACCGGGCGGCAGGCCGGCTTCGACAAGCTCCGCCAGCGCGGTGGCCTCTCCGGCTACCCCAGCCAGGCCGAGAGCGAGCACGACCTCATCGAGAACTCGCACGCCTCCACCGCGCTCTCCTACGCCGACGGGCTGGCCAAGGCGTACGCCCTGCGCGGTGAGCAGCGCAGCGTCGTGGCCGTGGTCGGCGACGGCGCGCTCACCGGCGGCATGTGCTGGGAGGCGCTGAACAACATCGCCACCGCCGGCAACTCGCTGGTCATCGTGGTCAACGACAACGGCCGGTCCTACTCGCCCACCATCGGCGGGCTGGCCGACCACCTCTCCTCGCTGCGACTCAACCCGGGCTACGAGAAGGTCCTCGACACGGTCAAGGACGCCCTCGGCTCCACCCCGTTGGTCGGCAAGCCGATGTACGAGGTGCTGCACGCGGTCAAGAAGGGCATCAAGGACGCGGTCGCCCCGCAGGCCATGTTCGAGGACCTGGGCATCAAGTACGTCGGCCCGGTGGACGGGCACGACGTGGCGGCCGTCGAGTCGGCCCTGCGCGCGGCGAAGAACTTCGGCGGCCCGGTGATCGTGCACGCCGTGACCCGCAAGGGGTACGGCTACCGTCCGGCCGAGGAGGACGAGGCGGACTGCCTGCACGGCCCGAGCAGCGCCTTCGACGTGGAGACCGGCACGCTGCTGGCCGCACCCTCGGTGAAGTGGACCCACGTCTTCGCCGACGAGCTGCTGGCCATCGCCGACGATCGGCCCGACGTGGTGGGCATCACCGCCGCCATGGCCGAGCCGACCGGCATCGCCAAGCTGGCCCGCAAGTACCCCGAGCGGGTGTACGACGTGGGCATCGCCGAGCAGCACGCCGCCACCTCGGCGGCCGGCCTGGCGCTCGGTGGCCTGCACCCGGTGGTCGCCGTCTACGCCACGTTCCTCAACCGTGCCTTCGACCAGGTCCTGCTGGACGTGGCGATGCACAAGCTGCCGGTGACCTTCGTGCTGGACCGGGCGGGCATCACCGGCCCGGACGGCCCCAGCCACTACGGCATCTGGGACATGTCGGTCTTCGGGGTGGTGCCCGGTCTGCGGATCGCCGCTCCCCGTGACGCCGTCACCCTCCGCGAGGAGCTGCGCGAGGCGGTCGCCACCGACGACGGCCCGACGGTCCTGCGCTTCCCGACCGGCGCGGTCGCCGCGGACCTTCCGGCGCTGCGCCGGGTCGGCACCGTCGACGTGCTGGCCGAGTCGGCGCGTACCGACGTGCTTCTCGTCGCCGTCGGTTCCTTCGGCCAGATGGGCATGGAGGTCGCCGCCCGGGTCGCCGAGCACGGCTACGGCGTCACCGTGGTCGACCCCCGCTGGGTGCGTCCGGTCCCGGCCGAGCTGGTCGACATGGCCGCCCGCCACCGCCTGGTGGTCACCGTCGAGGACGGCGTCCGCGTCGGCGGTGTCGGCGACGCTATCGGCCAGGCGATGCGCGACGCCGACGTCCGGGTGCCGCTCAAGGACCTGGGCGTACCGGCCGACTGGCACCCGCACGGCACCCGCGCGCAGATCCTCGCCGACCTCGGCCTGACCGCGCAGGACGTGGCCCGTGACGTCACCGGCTGGATCTCCCGCCTGGACGCCACCCCGGACCACCTGACCCCCACCAGCAACACGGCCGCCCAGAACTAGCCCCGGCTCCACCGACGGCGGGCGCCCCCAGGGGCTGCCCGCCGTCGTGCGTCCGCGCCACCCCGGCCGCGTCCCCGCGCGACCTCCCACCCTCCCGCCCTCCCGCCACCCTCCCACCCTCTCGCCGCGCGCCGATCTTGCACTTTCGGTTGTCGAAGCGCACCCTTTTGCGCCTTGTGTCGCAGCAGAAAGTGCAAGATCGCCGGGGCGGGCCGGGGCGGGCCGGGGCGGGCCGGGGCGGGCCGGGCGGGGTGGGGCGGGGTGGGGGTTAGCGGTGGGGGCTTACTGAGCGGTAGTGGGTTTTGTCGGTGTTGGCGAGGCTGTAGGTCTGGGTGTGGGACGGCTCCGGCACGACCACCAGGCCGGGGCGTTCCACCAGCAGCGGGGTGCCCGGCGGCACGGAGAGCGAGCTGTCCCGGGTAGCCCGCCAGCTGAGCACCAGCAGCGGCTGGTTGGGGATCGGAAGCTGGTACGTCTGCAACGGGGTGGCCCGGTCGGCCGGCGACACCACCGGGGCGCTCCCGTCCGCCGGCCGGTAGACGACGGCGGTCATCGTGCCGGCGTCGGTGTCCCAGCTGAGCTGCTGCAACTCGGCCGGCTCGCCGCCGCCGAGCGCCACCTCCCCGAGCGACCGGACCGAGAGCTTCGCCATCGGCCAGGACGTCGGTACCGACTTCGGCGCGTCCCGGTCGCCGATCCGGCGCGGAATGCTGCCGAAGGGGCCCCGCTCGCCGGCCAGCACACAGGTGTCCAGGCCGGTGAGCGCGCGGCGGCCGGCGCCGGACTCGTCCCGTACCAGCGGATAACGCGGGTCGGTCGTGCCGGTGCCCAGATCGAGCAGCCGGTCGGCGGCCCGCCCCCGGGGCAGTGACTCGGTGGCGCGCAGGGTCGCCGTCACGCCGACCGCCGTGCAGGCCGGCACGTCGACCGGCGCGCTGAGGCCGTCGGTGACGGCCAACGCCCGACCCTGCGGGCCGAGCAACTGCTGCACCCGGGCCGAGACCAGGTAGCGCCGACCGCCGGTCGTCTGGACCGGCAGCACGTCGGAGTAGACCAGGTAGCCGGGGTCGGTGTACTCGGTGGCGCGGCTGATCGCGTACCGGCCGCCGTCACCGGTGAGTTGCAGCAGCCAGGACGCGCTCTCGCCCGGCACGTCGGCCGCGACCAGGGCAACCGGGGTCCCGTCGACGCGTCCGGAGAAGAGGATGCCGGACGATGGCAGGTGCGCCCGGTCGTCGTCCGGTGACCGCCAGTCGCGTACCGCCTCGGTGACCGCCGTCGTCGCCGCGGCGTCGCCGGACAGATCGCCCCGGGGCGGCCACACGGCCAGCGTGCCGTCGAGGCTGTCGTACCCCACCCGCAGGTCGCGAGGCGCGCGGTCCGCGACGGGACCGCACGCGGTGCTGACCAACAACGCCGTCAGCAGGGCGGCGAGCATCCTGCCGTGCCGGCGGCCCGGAGTCACCTGATCCGCCCCCGATCGCCTCGCCGTCGCTGTCGGAAAGCGCCATAGTACGAGATGTCCGATGCGACGCCGCCGCTGGCCGGTTCCTCGTCCGCCACAATGGACATCACCGGGGCTTTAGTGCCCTTTTCGCCACTCGGGTAGACTCCGCCGACTGTGACGCCTGCCGAGTCCCGCGCCCTCGCTTCCCGGGCCAGGTCCGTCGGGGCGCCCGGCGACTCCGCCGCCCTGACCGACCGGGTCGACACCGCCCCGGCCCCGGTGACCTCGACCGCGCCCGAAACAACCGCGCCGGCCCAGGCCGTGCCGCACGAGGTCGCGGTGGACCAGGCCGCGCCGGCCCAGGCCGCGCCGGCCCAGGTCGCGCTGGATCAGGTCGTGCCGCACGAGGTCGACCGGGACGAGACCGGGGCGGCGACCACCGCGCCGGACGGGACGGTCCCGGCGTCCGGGCCGAGGCGGAGCCGTTGGGCCCGCTGGACCCGACGGCGGCAACACCTGGCGGTCGGGGCGCTGTTCCTGCTCGCCGCCCTCTGGGTGACCAGCCGGCTCTGGCTGGACCCGGCCGGTCGGGTGGCGTCGCTCTACACCGGTGACCCGGCTCAGGTGCAGTTCTTCCTCGCCCACTCGGTACGGGTGGTGCTGCACGGTGAGTACCCCTTCTACACCGAGCAGTTCAACTACCCCGACGGCGTCAACCTGATGGCCAACACGGCGGTGCTGGCGCTGGGCATCCCGATGGTGCCGGTGACCCTGCTGTTCGGTCCGGCGGTGTCCTTCGTGGTGCTGGTGACGCTCGGCCTCGCCGGCACCGCCATGGCCTGGTATCTCGTGCTCCGCCGCCACCTCGTGCGTACGCCGCTCGCGGCGGCCGTCGGTGGCTGGTTCTGCGGCTTCTCCCCGGCGATGCTCTCGCACGCGAGTTGGCACCCGAACATCATCAGCCAGTTCCTGCTGCCGTTCATCGTGTGGCGGGTCCTGGTGTTGACCCGTTCGCGCCGGCCGGTCCGCGACGGCGCCCTGCTGGCTCTGCTCGTCACCGCGCAGGCGTTCATCAACGAGGAGATCCTGCTCTTCACGGCGCTGGCCTGCGGGATCTTCCTGATCGCTGTGGTGGTCCAGGAGCCGGACCGTTGGCGGGCGGCGTGGCGACCGCTGGCCGCCGGTCTCGCCGCCTGCGCGCTGCTGGCCGGGGCCCTGCTGGCGTACCCCCTGTACGTGCAGTTCGTCGGGCCGATGGCGTACCACGGGCTCAGCGACGCGGTGCAGGACTACGGCAACGACATCGCCGCCTTCTTCGCGCCCGGCTCGGCCACTCTCGGCGGCAACCAGCGGGCCAACGTCAATCTGGCGCCCAACTACTCGGAGGAGAACGCCTTCTTCGGCTGGAGCCTGTCGATGCTCGCCGTCGGCGTCGTGGTCTGGCTGCGTCGGGAGATGCTCGTCCGGGCGCTCGCCGCGACCGGCGCGTTCTTCGCCCTGCTCTCGCTCGGTGAGCAGATCTCCTGGTGGGACCGGGACCTGGTCACCGGGCCGTGGGAGCTGCTGGTGCACCTGCCCCTGCTGGACGCGGTGGTGCCCACCCGGTTCGGTCTGATCACCACGGTGGTCATCGGTCTGCTGCTCGCGATCGCCGTCGAGCGGGCCTGGGCGCTGCGGCCGGCCGACCGACGTACCGTCCGGACGCTCACCGCCGCCGGCCTGGCGTTCGCGCTGCTGCCGATCGCTCCGATGCCGCTGCGGATGGTCTCCCGGCCCCCGGTGCCGGAGTTCATCACCGCCGACCGGTGGCGGGCGTACGTCGGTCCGGACCAGACGCTCGTGCCGATCCCGGTGCCCAGCATGGGCAACACGCACGGCATGCGCTGGGCGGCGGCCACCAACCTCGACTTCAAGATCCCGGGTGGCTACTTCCTCGCCCCCCGCAACGGCAACACCGGTGACCCTGGCCGGTTCGGCGGACGACCCAGCGGAGTGGGCCAACTGCTGGAGGAGGTGGCGACCACCGGTCGTACCTCCAAACTGGACGACCGGCAGCGCCGGCGCTTCACGGACGAGCTGCGGCACTGGCGGGCGGCGATCCTCGTACTCCCGGTCCGTCAGCAGAACGCCGAGCCGTTGCGGCGTACCGTCGAAGAGCTGGTCGGCCCCGGCCGCCAGGAGTTGGACGTCTGGGTGTGGGATGTCCGGACGCTGACCGACCGCTCGGTCTGATGACCACGGGAACGGCGCCGTCGACGACGCCGGCCGATTCCCCGACCGCGCGCCCGCCACGAGCGGCGTGGCTGCCGGACGCGCTGGTGGTCGCGGGCTACCTGGCGCTGGCCGCGGTGCTGACCAGCCGGCAGTGGGGTCATCCTCAGCGGCTCTTCCACCAGGCCGGTGACCAGGTGCTCTTCGAGTGGATGCTGGCCCACGCGGCGCACGCCGTGGTCGCGGGGGAGAACCCGCTCTTCAGCGCCGCCCTGAACGCGCCGTACGGCATCAACCTGATGGCGAACACGTCGGTGCTCGGCCTGGGCGTGCCGCTGGCCCCGGTCACGCTGCTGTTCGGCTCGCAGGTGGCGTTCTGTGTGGCGGTGGTCGGCTGCCTCGCCGGCACCGCCACGGCCTGGTACGCGCTGCTGCGCCGTCGGCTCGTCTCCGCCCGTTCCGCGGCGGCGCTCGGCGGGCTGGTCTGTGGATTCGCCCCCGGCATGGTCGCCCAGGCCGGCGCGCACCTGCACGTGGCCGCCCAGTTCCTGCTGCCGGCGATCCTCGCCCTGGTGTTCCGGGCGGGCACCGGCCGGTCGGCGGTGTGGCGGCCCGGTGTCGGCCTCGGGCTGCTGCTCGTCTGGCAGGTCTTCATCGGCGAGGAGGTGCTGGTCTTCCTGGCGCTCGCCGCCGGGGTGTTCGCGCTGGGCTACGCCCTGGCCGATCGGGCCGCGGCCCGTCGTCTCGCGCCGGCCCTCCTCGGCCGGCTCGCGGTGGCGGCGGTGGTCGGCGCGGTGCTGCTGGCGTACCCGCTGTGGTTCCAGTTCCACGGCCCGCAGCACTACACCGGGATGGCCTTCGCCGCGCACGGCTTCCAGCTCGACGCGGCGTCGTTCACCGCCTCGGCCCGGCAGACGGTGCTCGGGGACGACTGGCTGCCGGGTCTGCTCTCACCGAACCCGACGGAGGAGAACTCGTTCTTCGGACCCGGGCTGCTGGTCCTCGCCGTCGTGGTCGTGGTCTGGCTGTGGCGACGACCGCTGGTCCGCGCCCTGGCCGGCTGCGGTGTGGTCTTCGCCCTGCTGTCGCTCGGCACCGACCTGCGGGTGGACGGCAGCGCCACCGGGATCCCGGGCCCGTACCGGCTCGTCGCCGGGCTGCCGCTGCTCGACCTGGCGGTGCCGGCCCGGTTCGCGCTGGTCTGCGTGCCGGTGCTCGGCGTCCTGGTGGCGCTCTTCGTGGACCGCGTCGCCGGGGCCCGCCGGACGGCCGTGCCGGGCCTGCCGGTACGGCTGGTGTGGGCGTCGGCGGTGGCCGCCGCGTTGCTGCCGCTGACGCCGACACCGATCCGGGTTGTTCCGGTCCCGCCGGTGCCGGCCTTCGTCGCCGAGGGCCGATGGCGGACGCTGGTGCCGCCCGGACGGACCGTGGTGGGCCTGCCTCCGGTCACCGGCGCCGCGCTGAGCCCGGTCATGCTCTGGTCGGCGCGCGCCGGGCTGTCGTTCGACGCCCCCGGCGGGTACTTCATCGGGCCGAGCGGGCCGGACGACCCGGCGGCCCGCTGGGGCGCCCCGGACCGGCCCACCGCCCTGCTGCTGCGCCGGGTCGCCGAGACCGGCCTGACACCGGTGCTGAGCGCGGCCGACCGCCGCCAGGCCGTCGAGGATCTGCGGCACTGGCGAGCGGCGGTCGTGGTACTCGGCCGGCTGCCCAACGGCGACGCCGTCCGGCGGACGGTCGACGACCTGATCGGCGCGGGCCGCCCGGTCGACGGCGGGTGGATGTGGGACGTGCGGCCCCTCGTCGGTTGATCAGCCCACCAGGGCGCGGACGTCCCAGACCCAGACGTCGTCGACCCGCTGCGGCGGCCCGAGCAGCGCGGTGACCAGCTCGCGCAGCACCGCCTCGCGCGGGTGGGCGCCGAGCACCACCACCGACGCCCGCCAGAACCGCAGGTCCTCGACGGCCTGCCGCCGGTTCTCGTCGGTGAGCGGGGGCAGGACTCCCGCGTCCATGGTGGAGTAGATGAGGCTGCTGGTCGGTCGGTTCGGCGCGCCGAAGACACCTTCACCCAACTCGTTCGGGCCGATGAAGTAGCCGCCCGGAATGGGGAACTCCTGCTCGGTCAGGGCACTCCAGCGCAGCGTCGGCAGACCGTGCACGTTGCTCGGGATCGGCACCGGCACGAGGGTCCGGCCCGCCGGCACGTACGGTCGCCAGCCGCCCGCGGTGATGAAGTGCGGCGGCGGGTCGATCTGCTGCGCGGGCAGCGGCCGGGGGAACAGCGGCAGCAGGGCGACGGCGACCGCCGCGTACCCCAGGGGTCGCAGCCACCGTCGGCGCGGCGCGACCGGCGCGGCGGCCGGCTCCCCGGCGCGCGGGGCCGGCGCGAGGCCCGCGCGGGCCTGCCGGGCCGCCGCGTCGCAGAACAGCGCCAGCAGTACGCCCACCGCGGCGGCGACCACCAGCGCCAGCCGGGTCGGCATCATCATCTCGACCAGCGGCAGATCGTCCGACACGTACGACCACGGGCCGGGGATGTCGGTCTCCACCCCGTCGAAGCGCACCCACGGCCCGATCGAGGCCACGGTGAACACCACGACGAGCACCGCGACGACCCGGGCGGCGAGCGAGCGGCGTACCAGCAGCGCCAGGGCCACCAGCGAGAGCAGTACCAGCGGCCAGCCGAACCAGGTGTTCTGCTCGGTCAGCCCGATCGTCTTCTCGATCGCCGGGTCACCCGCCCAGGTGTCCCTGGCGAAGGAGACGAAGGCGACCAGATCCTCGCCCCAGTTGTGGAAGACGCCACCCTGCAGGCCCCGGTAGGACTGGGGGCCGTCGAACTGGAACCAGATCGGGTACGCCGTGAGCGTCAGGGCCAGCCCACCGGCCACCCCCATCCCGGCCAGGAACGTCCCGGCCATGGCGCGGGTGGCCCGGGGCCGCTGTACCGCGTACGCCAGCACGACGACGAGGCAGGCCAGCGCGGTGAGGAGCAGCATCTCCTCGTTGATGAAGATCTGGTACGCCACCAGCGCGCCGAGCGCCAGCCCGTTGCGCCGCCACCGGCCCGGCTCGCCGAGGCGCAGCACCCGCACCACGATCAGCGGGAGCAGGAAGTTGGAGACGAAGTTGGGTTGGCCGTTGGCGTGGTGGATGATGCCCGGCGCGAAACCGAGGAAGGCCCCGCCCACGAAGGCCGCCGCCCGCGAGCGCACCAGGTGCCGCGAGAGCATCCAGTACGCGGTGCCGGCGGTGGCGGCCAGGGCCCCGCCCAGGTAGAGGGCGTACATCACCTGCGGGCCGAGCAGCATGGTGAGCGGGGCCAGCGGCAGCGTCACCCCGAGCAGCGAGGTGTTGGCCATCATGTTCACCCCGTCCGGGGCGTTCTGCCGGGCCGTGAACAGCGGGTTCTCCAGGTGCCGCAGCGAGTACGCGCCGTGCGCGAACAGCCACTCGAACCAACTGTGGTCGGTGGGCAGGTGCGACGAGACCCGACCGGTCACGTCCCCCCAGTAGTTGAGGCAGACGAAGACGCCCAGCACCACATAGGCTCCGAGGGCCAACAGGTCGGCTCGGGCCGGGCGACGTCGAGGCCGCCGTGTCGGCTCGACCTCGGCCGACGTGGGGTCGGTCACGGAATTCAGCGAGGGGTCTACCACCGGCACAGCCACGACGCGCCATCGTACAGGCGAGGATGCGTCGCTTTTGCCGGGCCGGTACGCCCACGGCCGGTTTGCCGGGCCGCACCCGGTCGGTTGCGCCGGCGATGGAGGGACGGTCCTTGTCGATCATCGAGCTGGGCGAGATCCGGGACGAGCCTCCGTCGCTGCCGCCGGTCCGCCCGCCGCGCGCCGCCGGCCGCCCCCTGCGTACCGTGGCCGTGCTGCTGCTTGCCCTGGTCACCCTCGCTGGCGCGACACCGGTCCGGCACCGTGCCGTCACGTCGGTGCCGACCGCGCCGGGCGCCTCGGCGTACCTCACCGAGGATGGCGTCGTGGTGGTCGACGCGTCCACGCCCACCGGGGACCGGTACCTGAGCGTCTACGACCAGGCCGGGCCGGCGGGCGGAGACGGCGTACGGCGTCGGTGGCGCGCGGCGCTGGATCGCAGCGGTGACTACGTGACCGTGTGGATCCAACGCGGAATGCTGCTGGCGGTGGGTGTCAGCGTCGCCAGCGGTGTGTTGGAGACCACCGCCTACGACGCGCAGACCGGCCAGCGGCGCTGGCGTCACCCGGGGATCGCCCAGCGGGCGACCGACGGGGGCATGCTCCTCGCCAACGACACGGGCGACGCGCTGGGCACGGTGAGTCGGGTGACGCCCGACACCGGCCGGCTCCTGTGGTCGGTGCCGGTTCCGTTCGGTGGCACCGAATTCCACCGGCAGGGCGGGCAGGTCGACCAGATCGTGTTCGTCCAGCCGACCGGTGAGGTGCAGGTGTACGACGCCGACACCGGGGACCTGCGACACAGCGTCGACACGTTGCCCGGTGATCGCTCGGCGTTCCAGCGGGTGCAGGTCGTGGACGACCTGGTGCTGCTCGTACCACCCGGCAGCACCGAGCTGGTCGCCTTCCGGCTGCCCGCGATGGAGCGGGCCTGGACATCGCCGGTGCCGCTGGTGGCCTGGGCGGTACCGTGCGCGGATCTGCTGTGCGCGGTCCAGCAGACCGGCGGCATCCAGACCATCGAGCCCGCCACCGGCGCGGTCCGCTGGTCGGACCCGGGGCCGGACATGCTGGTGGACGTCCGGCGGGACAGGCTGCTGGTGGCCACGTCCGAGCAGCAGTACGCGGTGCGCGACGCGCGGACCGGACGGGAACGCGCCGAGTTGGGCCGGTGGCAGCTCGTGAACCAGGTACGCAGGGAGGACGCGCTGCTCGGCGTACGCCCGACGTCCGACGGTCGGCTCGTCGTGGCCGAGCTGGACCTCACCGCCGGCCGGACGCGGATTCTGGACGTCCTGCCGGAGGTGGCGGGCGGGTGTCAGTCGGCGCGGCCCGTCCTGCTCTGCCGACGGCTCGACGGCTCGACGGCACTCTGGAGGTTGTCCCGGTGAGCGATGCGGTGATCGACCTCGGGGAGCTGCGGGACGGGTCGGACCCCGATCCGCTGCCCCGCCCACCGTGGAGGAGGGGGCGTCGGACCCGCACCGCGCTCGTCGCGCTGCTGGTGCTCGTCGGCCTCGCCGCGTCGACGCCGACCGCCCCGCGTGAGGTGGTGACGCTGCCGGCCGGGCCGGGCGCCGACGCGCTGGTCACTGACGATCTGCTCGTCCTCGTGGAACCGCTGTCCGAGCCGGGACAGCGGCAGGTCCGGGCCACCCGCCTGCCCGGCGGCGAGCTGGCCTGGCGGGCGTCCCTACCGACCGAGGGCCGGTACTGGGGGGTCGCGCAGCAGGGCGAGACGCTGCTGGTCACCGGCCACGAGGTCGGCGCGGACGGGCAGGGGACGCTCACCATCGCGTTGGACCGCCGGACCGGGGCGTACCGGTGGCAGCAGCCCGGCAACGCCACCGGGCTCTCCGACGGCGCTCTGCTGCTGTGGTCGGCGGGCGAGAACGGTGGCGCGCTGCGCGCCGTCGATCCGTGCTGCGGCACGGTGCGCTGGCAGATGTCCGTCGATCCCGGCGTCGACCTGTCGTTCCACGAGGGTGGGTACGGGGTGGACCGTCTGGTGCTGCGCCACCCCGACGGGCCGACCGAGATCCGCGAGGCGGCCACCGGCGTCGTCCTGGCCCGTGCCGACGTCCGCCCGCCCGGCGGTTCGGGCGCCGTGTCCGTGCAGCCGCTGGGCGACCTGCTCGTCACCATCGGTGGCCGTACCGCCATGATCACCGCGTACGGCCTTGACGACCTGCGGCAGCGCTGGAGCGTCCCGTCCGGCGAGGCGATGTTCGCGAGCGACTGCGGTGTCGTCATCTGCGTGCAGACCCGCTCCGGCGGCGTACGGACGATCGACGCCGCGACCGGTGCGCCGCGCTGGAGCGACGACCGCTGGGGATGGGTCTGGCCGTCCGCCGGTCGGCTGCTCGCCAGTTCGGTGGGCAGCTCCCCGCCGGGCGTCGAGAATCTCGTCGTGCTCGACGCGCCGACCGGCCGGGTGCTCGCGGAGCTGGGACGGTGGGAGGTGGCGCAGTACGCCTCCGACGGTCCTCTGATCGGTGTACGCCGACACCCCGGCGGCGGGCTGCTCGTCGCCCGGCTGGACGTCCGTGCCGGCACCGTGCGCACGTTGGACGTGCTGCCGGGGGCGGGCGGGGAGTGTCAGACCCTCACCGGTCAACTGCTCTGCCGGCGGCGGGACGGCGACTTCGGGTTGTGGCGGTTGCCAAGCTGACCACCGGCGGCCCCACGAGGGAGGATTGCTTGCCCGCCGGCACTAGGTTGTCGGTGGTCAGCAGCGAGGAGGCCGGGATGCGGGTACTGGTGGTCGAGGACGAACGCAACCTCGCCGACGCGATCGCGCGCGGGTTACGCAAGCGGGGCATGGCGGTCGACGTGGCGTACGACGGTGACGCCGGCCACGAGGCGGCGTTCGTCACCCGGTACGACGTGGTGGTCCTCGACCGCGACCTGCCCGGCGTGCACGGCGACCAGATCTGCGCCGACCTCGCCGCCTCCGGGGCGCTGACCCGGGTGCTCATGCTGACGGCGAGCGGCACGGTGGCCGACCGGGTGGAGGGGCTGCAACTCGGCGCGGACGACTACCTGCCCAAGCCGTTCGCGTTCGACGAGCTGGTCGCCCGCGTGCAGGCGCTGGGTCGGCGGGCCACCCCGGCCGCGCCGCCGGTGCTCGAACTGGCCGACCTGGTGCTCGACCCGGCCCGCCGGGTCGCCACCCGCGCCGGTGTGCCGGTGGACCTGACGAACAAGGAGTTCGGCGTGCTCAGCGAGCTGCTCAAGGCCCGCGGCGCGGTGGTGTCCAGCGAGGAGCTGCTGGAGCGGGTCTGGGACGCCAACACCGACCCGTTCACCACCATCGTCCGGGTGACCGTCATGACCTTGCGCAAGAAGCTCGGCGATCCGCCGTTGATCGAGACGGTGGTGGGGGCGGGCTACCGCACCGCCGAGGTGCTGCCGTGAGCCGGCCGGCACGGCTGCGGCCCACCCTGCGGCTGCGGTTGACGCTGCTCAACGGCGTACTGCTGGTCGGCGCGGGCGCGATCCTGGTGCTGCTGGCCTGGCTGCTGGTGCGCGACGCGCTGCGGCCCACCGATGAACTGCTGCCCGGCACGACCGTGCTGCTTGCCGACGGCGGCGAGTTGGACGCCGCCCAGTGGCAGCGTCAACTCGTCGACTCCGCCTCCGGGGAGTTGCTGGCCAAGGGCCTGGTCGCGCTGTTGGCGATCAGCGTGGTGGGGGTCGCTGGCGCGTACGCGGTGGCCGGCCGGGCGCTGCGACCCCTGCACCAGGTCACCGCGACCGCCCAGCGGCTCGGTGAGGCGACCCTGGACCAGCGCATCGGCTACTCGGGCGCGGACGACGAGGTGGCCGAGCTGGCGAAGACGTTCGACGCGATGCTGGACCGGATCGCGTCCGCGTTCGAGGCGCAGAAGCGATTCGTGGCGAACGCCTCGCACGAGCTGCGTACCCCGCTCGCCGTCATGCGGACCGAGATCGACGTGACGCTCAGCGACGACGACGCGGACGCCGCCGAGTACCGCCGGATGGCGACCGTGGTGCGGGACGCCTCGGAGCGCGCGAACAGCCTGGTGGACGCGCTGCTGGTGCTGGCCCGCAGCGAGGCCCAGGCCGGAGGTCGGCTGGGCCGGCGCAGCGAGTGCGACCTGGCCACGGGCACCGCCAACGCGCTGTCCGCGATGCGCCGCGAGGTCGACCGGATCGGCCTGCGGGTGCAGACGTCACTGGAGTCCGCCCCGGTGGTCGGCGACCCGGGGCTGCTGGACCGGTTGGCCGGCAACCTGATCGAGAACGCCGTCCGCTACAACCACCTGCACGGCCGGCTGTGGGTACGGACGGGCACCGACGGCGACCGCTCGTGGCTGGTGGTGGGCAACACCGGTTTCGAGGTGGACCAGGCCGACGTGCCGGGGCTGTTCGAGCCGTTCCGGCGCGGCGGCCGGGAACGTACCGGCGCGCGCGGCTCCGGCCTGGGGCTGTCCATCGTCCGCGCGGTCTGTCAGGCGCACGGTGGAACGGTCCGGGTGGTCGCCCAGCCCGGTGGCGGCCTGGAGGTGACCGTCACCCTGCCGGCGGTGGACGCCCCGGCGGTACCGGGCCCGGTGGCCATCAGCGGCTGAGCGACGATTGCGCGACATCACCCTCGTGGAGGACCACTGTGAGTTCGACGATCCACAACATCAGCATCGACTGTGCCGACACGTACGCCCTGGCCGGCTTCTGGTCGAAGGTCTTCGACTGCCCGATGCAGCCGGACGACCTTCCCGGCGACCCGGAGGCGATGCTGCTGCCGCCGGGCGGCCCGGAGGTGCTGTTCATCGCCGTGCCCGAGGGCAAGGCGGTGAAGAACCGGCTGCACCTGGACCTGCAACCCGCCGACCGGACCCGGGCCGAGGAGGTTGAGCGACTGCTCGGCATCGGCGCGACCCTCGTCGACGATCAGACCAGGCCGGACGGCGCCGGCTGGGTGGTGCTCGCCGACCCGGAGGGCAACGAGTTCTGCGTGCTGCGCAGCGCGGCCGAGCGGGCGGCGACCCCGGCGGGGCCGGCGGGCTAGACGCCGTCGGCCTGGTGCCGTACGGCGGGACGCCGCAGTCGCGACGCCCCGCCGTACCCATGCCGGCGCGTCAGCGCCGGGGCACCGAGAAGTCCTCGGTCGGAGTGGTGTCGCTGGCGCCGTCCGTACTCGCGTGCACGCCCATGCCACGCGCGGCGAAGACCCGCCAGATCTCCCGCTGCCCGCGACCGTGGTTCACCACCCGGTCCGCCAGCAGGATCGCGTCGCGCATGTCCAGGTAGGACGGGTCCGACGGCGACAGCTCCATCGCCCGGGTGATCAGCGAGCGGGCCAGGCGGCTGCCGATCGCGGCACGCAGGTCCCAGAGCGTCTGTGCCCAGATCTCACCGTCGGCGTGGATCTCCGGCTCGGTGGTCCCCGGCACGGTCGACGAGTTGCGGATCTTGCCGTAGTCGCCGTACGTGTAGCCGCCCGTGCCCGCGGCGGGGTTGCCGGCACACACCGGCTCGGTGCTGTGCACCGGGCAGTCCATCGCCTCGCTACGCACCGAACGACCGCCCAGGATGTAGTCGCCCTCGCGGACGTCACCGTCGACGGCGTCGTCCCGCTCGAGACCGCTGTCGACCAGGTAGTCCAGGCCGTACCAGTCGCTCCACGCCTCGTACATCGCCTGCGCCTGGGCGCTGATCAGGGTCGAGTTGCCGTTGGCGTCGACCACCAGCCGGTCGGACAGTCCGTGGGTGTACTCGTGGTAGAGGATGTCCGCGGTGTCTCCCGAGTTGCCGGCGAGAACGCTTGCCGACTTGACGAACAGGTACATCTGCATGCGCGGCGCCATGCCGTCCGGCGGGGTCGTCATGTTGGCGTTGTTGGCGTGCTTGCTGTCCGGCAGGCCGTTGGCGGTGTCCGCGCCGTCCATCGCCTCGGCGACGACCGCATCGCCGTCGACCGCCTCGAAGTTGCCGGCCGCCCGGGTGAAGCCGATCGGTGCGGCCGCGAGGTGGTCGTGCCAGGTGCCGAGGAAGGAGAAGAGCTGCGCGGCGTTCTGCTCGCGGTTGGTCTGCCAGGAGTACGGCACCGCCGGATTCCACGAGCACTGCCGTTGCGCCGAACACGGGGCGCCGACCTGGTCGGAGAAGTTCGTGAACGGGAAATCGAAGCTGCTCGCGGCGTTCGGCGCGACCTCTTCCGACGCCTGGGCGACGTTGTCGGCGTTCACGTCGGAGTAGACGTGCCCGACGTTGCCCTCCAGCCGGGTCGCGTTCGGCGGCAACCACCTGTTCAGGTCGACCGTGCGCTGGCCTCCGCCGACCGGGGCGCCCGGGTAGTTCTGCCACGTCGTCGCGTGGTGGTTGGCGACCATGCTCCGCTGGAAGAGAACGCTGCCGTCGGCCGCGTCCACCACGCTGAGGTAGCCCCCGGCCATGTCGATCACCTCCCAGGCCAGTCTCGGGCCGGCCTTCGTGTTGAAGACGACCTGGCGGGCGCGACCGCCGTCGGAGAAGGTCGCGGACGACGTGGTCCGGGAGCGCACGGCCGCGGCCGGCACGCCCGACACGGTGCGTACCGCGGCTCGGTGGGCGGCGACGGCGTCCACGCGCGCCGCGCCGAGCGTGGCGGGCAGCCCGGCCAGCGGCACGCCGTCGACCGCGATCAGCCGGCCGTCCCTGGTGACATGCGCCTTGAGGCCGTTGCCGACGACGTCGACCCCGTTCACGTGCTGTACGAAGCTCAGATGATGGGTGCCTTCGATGTCGACGTAGTCCTTGCGCAGCCGCAGGGCGGCGATCTCGGCGGCGGTCAGGCCGACAGCCGAGCGATGGGCCGCCAGATACTCGCGGGCGATCCGCTCGGGAGCGGCAGCGCTCGGCCCCGTCAGGTAACCGTCGAGCCGGGCCAGCCGCCGCAGCGTCGCGGTGTCGCGGTCGATCTCGACGATGCCCTCCGCGCCGAGACTCGCCCGCAGCGAGTTCGCCGCCTCGGCGACCCTGGCGCCGGGGGGAGCGGCCTGCGCGTTGATCGGCAGCAGCGCGGACGCGAGCAGGACGCCCGCCGCCGCGGCGACACCGCGTCGGATGATGGTTGAGCCCACTCTCGTACTCCAATACTTATGCAGGCATCAATGACGCGACAGACGCTAAAGGTCCGTAATGGACATCCACTTGATCGGCGATCATGGCAGTGGCGGGGTGCGCGCCCGGTGCTGTTAGATGAGCGGCCACAGCAGGGTGAAGGGTGTGTGGCGGATGGATACGACGGCGATGGAGCCGGTGCAGGCGTACCTCACCGCGACCGGTGACCGGCTGCGGGCCGACGGTTGCGAGGTGCGGATCGAGGACTGGGGTGGCACGCCGGTGCTGATCGGCTACCGGGGCGACTTCAGGATGCGGTGGATGGCCACCAAGCTGCACCTGTTCACGATCGCCGCGCCGACGATGCGGGTGACGGCCGACGTCCTGGAGGCGTTCAGCACCTCGGCGATGGATTACGTGCTGGCGCGCAAGGGGCAACTGCGGGGCTTCCAGAACGGGGTGGCGGTGCTCCCCGCCCTGGTCGGCCTCGAGGTCGAGCCGGCAGCCGCGGCGTGGGCCCAGGAGAAGCAGCGGCTGAAGTTCGCCGCGCTGGCCCGTCCGGTGGCCGTGGACGCCCGTACCGGCGTCGCCGCCGCCTTCCGAGGGAGCCCCACGCTCGGCTTCATCTACGCGGCTCACCTACGCGGCAAGCTCGACGCGTACTTCCCGGTCGCCTGACGGCGGTACGGCGGGGCCCCGGTCACCCTCGGGTGGCCGGGGCCCGGTCGTGCGTTCGTTCAGGATCGCTGCTCGATCTGACCCCGGACGCCGACGAACTCGGCCTTGGCCTCTGCGGCGGTCTTGAAGTACATGACCACCAGGCCCACGCTGCCCCGGTCGGCCCAGACGCAGACGCCGAGGGGGACGCTCTCGGCCTTGCCGTCGCCGCAGCGCGCGTCGCCACCCAGCGGCCCCGCCTCGACCGCCGCCATGTTGGTCACCGACAGCTGGCTGGCGAGCCCGGTCACCGCCTCGTCCAGCTCCTTCTTCGGGTCGGCCATCACGCCGGACACCGCGGCGATCAGGACGAGGTCCTGCTTGGTCGGATCGCCGTAGAACGCGCCGACCGTGCTGGTCTCGTTCTGTACCTCGGTCTTCATCTGGGTGACCATCTGGTCGGCGACCGTCTGCAACTGCGGGTCGGTGTTCTTGGCCCGGCCGGCGAGGGTGGCCGGCGCGACGACCCGGGTCTTGGTGGCGTCGACGACGTCGCCCACCTCGTCCTTGACCGCGAACCAGGTGATCGCCGCGCCGCCGAGGCAGAGCACGAGCACGACGGCCAGCACGATCAGGAGGATCTTGCCGACGTTCGACTTCTTCGGCGGCGGGCCGGCCAGGTGCGGGCCCCCGTAGGGCTGCCCCGGCTGCGGGGGCGGGAAGCCCTGCTGCTGCGGCCAGCCACCGGGCTGCTGCGGGGGCGGGAAGCCCTGCTGCTGCGGCCAACCGGGCTGCGGCGGGCCGGGCTGCTGCGGCGCTGCCGGCTGGCCCGGCTGGTACGGCGCTGCCGGCTGGCCCGGCTGGCCCGGTTGGTACGGCGCTGCCGGCTGGCCCGGCTGTTGCGGCGGGAGGGGGGAGTCGTGCGGCGGCGGCCCGAAGGGGTTGGCCGGTGGCTGGGACATCAGTCAGCTCCAGGATGGGGTGCGAAACGCGTGATCGTAACCCGGTCAGGGCACCCGTGCGGTACCGACCGGGTCCCGCGGGTCACCACGACCGCCCGCAAACGGTCGCGGTGGCCGGCCCGGTCCACGAGGGACGGTCCGGCCACCGCGACGGAGGAGCTGATCGGTCAGGCGGGCAGGCTCGCCGCCCCGCGCGGCAGGAACCGCCGGTCGGTGACCCGCTCGGAGGTGCCGGTGCGGTCCAGGTACGGCGTGACACCGCCCAGGTGGAACGGCCAGCCGGCGCCCAGGATCATGCACAGGTCGATGTCCTGTGCCTCGGCGACCACACCCTCGTCCAGCATGAGCCGGATCTCCTGTGCGAGCGCGTCGAGCGCGTTCTGCCGTACCTGCTCGGCGGTCAGCGGCTCATCGCCCACCACCAGCAGCTTCGCGACCTCAGCGTTGATCTGGTCGTCGACGACGAGCGGCTGACCCGAGTCGGCGATCCGCTTCAGGTTCTCGCTGACGTCGTACCGGTCCGGGTACGCGGCGTGCAGGGTGCCGCCCACGTGGTACGCCACGGCCGGCCCGACGAGCTGGAGCAGGGCGAGCGGTCGCATCGGCAGGCCCAGCGGGTCCAGGGCGCTGTCCGCGACGTCCAGCGGGGTGCCGGCGTCCACGGCGGCGAAGACGGTACCCAGGAAGCGGGTGAGCAGCCGGTTCACCACGAACGCCGGGGCGTCCTTGACGAGCACGCTCGACTTCTTGAGCTGCTTGCCGACCGCGAACGCGGTGGCCAGGGTGGCGTCGTCGGTGCGCTCGCCCCGGACGATCTCCAGCAGCGGCAGCACCGCCACCGGGTTGAAGAAGTGGAAGCCGACCACCCGCTCCGGGTGCTCCAACTCCGCCGCCATCTCGGTGATCGACAGCGAGCTGGTGTTGGTGGCGAGCACCGCCTCCGGGGAGACGATCTTCTCCAGCTCGGCCCACACCTGCTTCTTGACGCCCAGGTCCTCGAAGACCGCCTCGATGACGAAGTCCGCATCGCTGAAGGCGCTCTTGTCGACCGTGCCGCTGACCAGGCCGTACAGCTTGGCGGCCGTGCCCTTGTCCATCCGGCCCTTGGTGACGGCCTTCTCGATCTGGGTGTGCACGTAGCCGACGCCCTTGTCCACCCGGGCCTGGTCGAGGTCGGTCATGACGACCGGCACCTGGAGGCGGCGGGCGAACAGCAGCGCCAACTGGCTGGCCATCAGGCCGGCCCCGACGATGCCGACCTTGGTGATCGTGCGAGCAAGGCCCTTGTCCGGTGCGCCGGCCGGGCGCTTGGCCCGCCGCTGCACCAGGTCGAAGGCGTACAGGCCGCTGCGCAGCTCCTCGGAGAAGACCAGGTCCGCGAGGGCCTCGTCCTCGGCGGCGGTGCCGGCGGCGAAGTCGCCGTCCTTCGCGGTCTCCAGCAGGTCCAACGCCTTGTACGCGGCCGGGACCGCGCCGTGCAGCCGCTGGTTCAGCGTCTCCCGGGCGAAGTAGAGCACGCCCGCCCACATGTCCTTGTCGACCTCGGGCCGGGTCACCGTGACCTGGCCGCGCACCACACCGGCGGCCCACTCGAGCGAGCGCTCCAGGAAGTCGGCCGGTTCCAGCAGCACGTCCGCGATGCCCAGCTCGGCGGCCTGCTTCGGCTTGAGCATCTTGTTCTGCATCAGCGGGTTCTGGATGATCACCTGCGTGGCGGCGGGGATGCCGATCAGGTTCGGCAGCAGTTGCGTGCCGCCCCAGCCGGGCACCAGACCGAGGGAGACCTCGGGCAGGGCCAGCGCGGCAGCGCCGCCGGAGAGCGTCCGGTAGTGGCAGTGCAGCGCCAACTCCAGGCCGCCACCCATCGCCGCGCCGTTGACGAACGCGAACGTGGGCACGCTGCTGTCCTTGAGCCGGGCGAAGACCCGGTGACCGAGCCGACCGATCTCCAGCGCCTGCGCGCGGTCGGCGAGCTGCGGCAGGCCGACGATGTCCGCGCCCACGCAGAAGATGTACGGCTTACCGGTGACCGCGATGAACGCCGGGTCGGCGGCGAGCGCGGCGCTGATCGCCTCGTCCAGGCTGGCCAGCCCACCAGGGCCGAACGTGTTCGGCTTGGTGTGGTCGAAGCCGTTGTCCAGCGTGATCAGGGCGGCCGGACGGTCCAGCCCCGGCACGCTCACCTGGCGCAGCAGCGCCCTGGTGACGACCTCGTTCGGTGCCTTCACTTGTCGCCACCTTCCCAGTTCGGGTTCTCCCAGATGACCGTGCCGCCCATGCCGATGCCGATGCACATCGCGGTCACGCCGTAGCGGACCTCGGGGTGCTCGGCGAACTGGCGGGCCAGCTGCGTCATCAGCCGTACGCCGGACGAGGCGAGCGGGTGGCCGATGGCGATCGCGCCGCCCCACGGGTTGACCCGCGGGTCGTCGTCGGCGATGCCGAAGTGGTCGAGGAAGGCGAGCACCTGTACGGCGAACGCCTCGTTCAGCTCGAACAGGCCGATGTCGTCGATGGTGAGCCCGGCCAGGCGCAGGGCCTTCTCGGTCGACGGGATCGGGCCGACGCCCATCACCTCCGGCTCCACCCCGACGAAGCCGAATGACACCAGCCGCATGGCGACCGGCAGGCCCAGCTCGCGGGCGGTCGCCTCGTCGGCGAGCAGGCTCGCGGTGGCGCCGTCGTTCAGGCCGGCCGCGTTGCCGGCGGTGACCTTGCCGTGCGGGCGGAACGGGGTCTTCAGGGTGGCGAGCTTCTCCATCGAGGTGTCCCGGGGAGCCTCGTCCACTCCGGCCAGACCCCAGCCGCCCTCGGCGTCGCGGATGGACATCGACACCAGGTCGTCCTGGAGCTTGCCGTTGGCGTACGCCTTCGCCGTCTTCTGCTGCGAGGCGAGCGCGAACGCGTCGGTGCGCTCCTTGGTGATGTGCGGCACCAGGTCGTGCAGGTTCTCCGCGGTGGCGCCCATGACCAGCGCCGACGGGTCCACCAGCTTCTCGGCGATGATGCGCGGGTTGGGATCGACGCCCTCACCCATCGGGTGGCGGCCCATGTGCTCGACGCCGCCGGCGATGGCGACGTCGTACGCGCCCATGGCGATGCCGCTGGCCACGGTGGTCACGGCGGTCATCGCGCCGGCGCACATCCGGTCAATGGCGAAGCCGGGAACGGTCTTGGGCAGGCCGGCCAGCAGCGCGGCCGTACGGCCGATGGTGAGGCCCTGGTCGCCGATCTGGGTGGTGGCAGCGATGGCGACCTCCTCGACCCGCTCCGGCGGGAGCTGCGGGTTGCGGCGCAGCAGTTCCCGGATGCAGCGGATCACCAGGTCGTCGGCGCGGGTGTTGGCGTACATGCCACCCGCCTTGCCGAATGGGGTACGGACGCCGTCGACGAAGACGACATCCCGAACTTCACGGGGCACTTGAGCCTCCTAATCGACCACAATTCGGCCTCCGCACCGCTGGGCGGCGCTCCGGACCGAACGAGCGTCGGCCGGGCGGGGCACGTCACCCGGAATGCTACTCGCCAGTAACCAACCCCGTCCCCACGCCCCACTGTGGCCCACCCCACACCCCCGTCCCACCTCGCTGCTCATGAAGTTGTTGTCACGACACGCCGATGGCGATGGCGATAACTTCATGATCAACGGCGGGGGGAGGGGGTGGGTTAGGGGATGGGGTTGGGGGCCAGGGCCTCGGTCAGGTGTGCGTTGAGCAGGCCGATCTGCCACTCGCGGGCGTTGAAGCCGCGGAGCGCCTCTGCCACCGTTGCCTCGGTGATCTCCTCCGGAGGAGTCCAGGCCAGCCGACGTACCGAATCCGGGGTGATCAGATTTTCCGGGGGCAGGTTGTGCTCGCCCGCGAGACGGACCACCACCTCCCGGCAGCGGGCCAGGCGACCGGCCGCCACCGGGTCCCGCTCGGCCCACCGGTGCGGTGGGGGTGGCCCCTCCACCGTCGGGGTGACCGGCAGGGCGTCGTCCGGCAGCTCCCGGGCGTCGTCGAGCGCGGCCAGCCAGGTACGGGCCAGCCGGCGGACCGATCGGCCGCCGAAACCGGGCAGTGTCAGCAGCGTCTTCTCGTCCTTCGGGTCCAGCTCGGCCGCCGCGACGATGGCCGAGTCGGGCAGCACCCGACCGGGCGCGGCGTCCCGTCGGGCGGCGATCTGGTCCCGGGCGTACCACAGGGAGCGGACCCGGGCCTGAGCCCGCGCCCCTCGCACGCGGTGGATGCCGGACGTGCGCCGCCAGGGCTCGGCACGCACCCGGGGCGGGCGTGCGCCGGTACGGACCAGGGCGGCGAACTCCTCGGCGGCCCAGGCCGACTTGCCCTGCCGTGCCAGTTCGGCGTCGAGCGCGTCGCGCAGATCGGTGAGCATCTCCACGTCGAGCGCGGCGTAGGTCAGCCACGACTCGGGCAGCGGGCGATTTGACCAGTCGGCCGCCGAGTGGTGCTTCTCCAGGGTGTAGCCGAGTAGCTGCTCGGTCAGCGCGGCCAGGCCGACCCGCTCGAACCCGGCCAGCCGTGCGGCCAGTTCCGTGTCGAACAGCCGGCGTGGGCGCAGCCCCACCTCGGCCAGACACGGCAGATCCTGGCTGGCCGCGTGGAGCACCCACTCGGCGTCGCCGATCGCCGCGTCCAGCGTGCTGAGGTCGGGCAGCGGCAGCGGGTCGATCAGCGCCGTGCCGGCGCCCGCGCGGCGTAGCTGCACGAGGTACGCGCGTTGGCTGTAGCGGTAGCCCGAGGCGCGTTCGGCATCGAGGGCAACCGGGCCGGTGCCCGCCGCGAAACGGGCCACGACCTCGGCGAGTTCGGCCGGGGTGGCCACCGGTTCGGGGGTGCCGTCACGCGGTGCGGTCAGCGGAACGGGCCCACCGTCGGTCGGGTCGGGCCCCTCGCCCGCCGGCTGCGGCTGGGCCGACGGCGGGTGCTGGGGTGCGTGTCCCGGAGGTTCTGCGGTGGGCCGACGGCGCAGGGGTGGTTCGTCGGTCACCTGCCAACCCTAGTGCGCGCACCGATCCCGCGTGCGCAGCCGGTCCGGCGTGTGTCGACCAGGTGTCCGCAAGGCGTCCTTTCGGATGCCGGACATCGGGGGAGACAAAGCCCGTTCGCGCAGGTACGGTCCATCGAGCCGTCGGCCCCGATCGGGTGGACATCCGGGATGACGGCCGCACGGGGAGATCACGGGGAAGGGCAAGACGATCATGACGGCTGGTTTCGGTGCGGGCGACGGGCGACCGATGGGCGCCGACCCGGACGGCATGAGCGGTTCAGCCGCCGAACGGCCCGGTCCGCTGCCCCCGCGCATCGAACCGCATCCACCGGTCGGCGCCACCTGGTCCGGCACGCCAGGCGGCACCGAGCAACCCATGGCCGTCCCGACGCCCCGCACCGGTTGGTCGGCGCCGCCCAACAGCGGGCAGTGGGGTCAGGGTCCGGTTCCGGCCGGCCCGCCCGCCGCGCCGCCGGGACAAGCGCCCTACCCGGCGGGGCCCGCGCCGTACGCCCCGGTCGTTCCCGCGTCGTACGGCGGTGGTTACCCGCCGGCCGGAGACCTGGCCAGCGCGCCGCCGTACCCCGCCGGCCAGCCCGGTTGGCCGGGTGTCACCCCGCCGCCGGTGCGACCCACCCGACGCCGCTGGCCGGTCGTGCTGGCCACGGTGCTCGTCGTCGCGTTGGCCGCCGTGGTCGGTGTGCAGGCGTACCAGCTCGACCGCTTCGGTGACCGGCTCGCCGCCACCGACGGCCGGCTGGCGCAGGCCCAGGACGGCGACGGCGCCCGCCTCGACGGCCTTGAGAAGCGCGCCGACGCCCTGGAGAAGCAGGCCGGCGCCGCGTTCAACCCGGAGGCGGTGGCCAGCGCCGTACTGCCCAGCGTGTTCCGGGTACGCGCCGGCCAGTTCACCGGCAGCGCGTTCGCGGTGGGCAAGCCGGCGGCCGGCGGCGGCACCAACCTGTTCACCAACTTCCACGTGGTCGAGTCGGTGTGGGAGGGCGGCGGACGCGAGGTCTTCCTGGAGCGCACGGACCAGCGCTTCCCGGCGACCATCGTCAAGGTCGACAAGACCAACGATGTGGCGCACCTGCGTACCACCGGCAAGTTCACCGGCCTGGTCACCGCGCCCACCGCCGTGAAGTCCGGCCAGCAGATCGTCGTCGTCGGCGCTCCGCTCGGCCTGGAAGACAGTGTCACCACCGGTGTGGTGAGCGCGTTGCGCGCCGCCCAGGGTGGCTCCGGCCCGGCCATCCAGTTCGACGCGCCGATCAACCCCGGCAACTCCGGCGGCCCGGTGATCAACGGCAGCAAGCAGGTGGTCGGCATCGCCACCGCCAAGGCTCGCGACGCCGAGGGCATCGGGCTGGCCGTACCGATCAAGGTCGCCTGCGACGGTTTCAAGATCTGCTGACCCGCGGCCTCGGCCGCTCGCGCCACCCCACGGCCCTCCGGGCCGTCCCCAACCCCGTCCGGGTCCTCGGCCCCGGACGATCCCGACGCTGCATCCGGTCCGTCGCGCCCACCAGCGGAGGACCCGCTCACCTGGAGGAAGAAACATGTCCCAGCCACCGACCGGCCCGGAGGGCACCCCGCCCGCCGCGCCGACGCCGCCGGCCGCCACCCCGCCGGCCGGTGCGCCCGACGCCGACGCGACGGTGCCGCACGCGGCGGTGCCCCAGCCGACCGGCACCGAACCGACCGCGCAGTACCCGACCGGTCAGCCCGCCCCGCAGCAGTACGCCCCGGGCCAGGCGATGCCGCCGCAGCAGTACGCGCCGGGCCAGGCCGCCCCGCAGTACGGCGCCGGCCAGACGACCGCCTACCCGGCCAGCGCCCCGCCGTACGCCGGGCAGCCCATGTCGGCCCCGCCGGTCTCCGGCCCGGCGTACGGGCAGCCCATGTCGGGCCCGCCGGTCTCCGGTCCCGCGTACGGGCAGCCCATGTCGGGCCCGCCCGGTATGGCGCCGTACGGCGCTGCGCCGGCCCCGCGGCGCAGCCGCGCCGTGCTGGTGCTGGCTCTGGTGGCCACGCTGCTCTTCCTCGTAAGCGGGGTGATGACCGGGCTGTTCGTGACCAAGAACAACGAGCTGAACCGGACCGAGAAGCGCCTCAACGTCCAGGTCAGCCAGCGCGACGGCACCATCGCGGCCAACACCACCGAGATCGGTCGGCTCAAGACCGAACTGCAGGTCATGCAGGACAAGCTCGACAACACCGAGCAGGATCTGACCGGTACCCGGAACGACCGTGACGAGCAGACCCGGCAGAAGAAGGTCATCGCCAGTTGCCTGGACAAGCTGACCACGGCGCTGGGCGCGGCGGCCGCCGGCAACAAGAGCAAGTACGACGCGGCGATGAAGGGCCTCGACAAGGTCTGCGACGAGGCGGAGAACTACCTCTGATCCGCCGCGCCGCCCGCCGCCACCCCCGCCCTCAGGCGGTGGCGGCCGGGCGGCGGTCGGCGAGCGCGGTGACCCCGGGCGGGGGCAGACCGGCCGTCGAGGCGAGCAGGGTGCACCACCCGAGCAGGTGGGGGGCCAGGTTGTCGTCGACGGGTGTCCAGGAGGCGCGGATCTCGATGTCGCCGGCCGTCGGTGGGCCGGCCAGGTCACCGAACCGGGTCGACATGGTCTGGGTGACCGTTCCGCCGATCGCGCGGTGACGGGCGTCCTGCGTGTCGAGGGCGTCGGTCAACCACGTCCAGCCGACCCCGGGTAGCAGCGGGTCGGCGGCGAGGTCGACCTCCAATTCGGCCGTCACATAGGTGACCAACCGCAGGGTGCCCTGCCACGCCTCGTGCCCGGCGGGATCGTGCAGCAGGATCAGCCGCCCGGTGGCCACCTCGTCGCCGTCGCGCAGCACCGTCGCGGAGAGCGCGAACGTGTACGGCGCGAGTCGTTGGGGCGCGCCGACCTCCTCCAGGGTGATCTCCGGCCGGGGCGCCGGCGACCGGAGCCCGGCGACCGCGCGGGCGAAGGTCTCCGGGAGCGCGATCGGGGGGGCCATGTCGGCAGCCTATGCCGCCGTGTGGCCGCCCGCTTCGACGGCGCGCCGACACTCGCGAGAGGCGTCCGGGTGCGGAACGTGCCCTTCCTCTCACCCCCACCCGGTCCGAGGTGGGCGGCGTGGCACGATTGCGGCGATGACCACGGATACCACGGGCACTGCCGCCCGAGACGGACACCCGCGCCCCGGCGGCCCGGCCGACTCGCCCTTCGTCCGGGCGTGCCGGCGTCGGCCCGGCCCGCACACCCCGGTCTGGTTCATGCGCCAGGCGGGACGCTCCCTTCCGGAGTACCGGGAGATCCGGGCCAACGTGCCGATGCTGGAGTCGTGCCGCCGCCCGGAGCTGGTCACCGAGATCACCCTCCAGCCGGTGCGCCGGCACGGGGTGGACGCGGCCATCCTGTTCAGCGACATCGTGGTGCCCGTCGCCGCGGCCGGGATCGACCTGGACATCGTGCCGGGCACCGGCCCGGTGGTCGCCGAGCCGATCCGTACCGCCGGCGACGTCGAGCGGATCCGCCCGATCAGCCGCGACGACGTCCCGTACGTGGACGAGGCCGTCCGGCAGCTCGTGGTCGAGCTGGGCGACACCCCGCTGATCGGCTTCGCCGGGGCGCCGTTCACGCTGGCCAGCTACCTCGTCGAGGGTGGCCCGTCGCGGACCCACGCCAAGACCAAGGCCCTGATGTACGGCGACCCCGAGCTGTGGCACGCGCTCTGCGCCCGGCTGGCCGAGGTGACCCTGGCCTTCCTGCGGGTGCAGATCGAGGCCGGGGTGTCCGCCGTACAGCTCTTCGACTCGTGGGCCGGCGCGCTCTCCGAGGCCGACTACCGCCGTTACGTGCTGCCGCACTCGACGGAGGTGCTCAGCGGGTTGGCGGACGCCGGTGTGCCGCGCATCCACTTCGGGGTGGGCACCGCCGAGCTGCTGGGCGCGATGGGTGAGGCCGGCGCGGACGTGGTCGGCGTCGACTGGCGTACGCCACTGGATGTGGCCACCGGCCGGATCGGGCCGGACCGGGCGGTGCAGGGCAACCTGGACCCGGCCGTGCTGCTCGCGCCGTGGCCGGTGGTCGAGGCCGAGGTACGCCGCATCGTCGAGCAGGGCCGGGCCGCCCCCGGGCACGTGTTCAACCTCGGCCACGGTGTGCTGCCGGAGGTCGACCCGGACGTGCTGACCCGGGTGGTCGCGCTGGTGCACGAGGTGTCCAGCCGCCGGGCCGACCAGGGCTGAGAAGGCGATGCGGCAGCCCTGGCGGGTGGCGGTGGTCGGCGGCGGGATCGCCGGGTTGGCCGCCGCGGTCCGCTTGCGCGACCGCGCGCCGGAGGGCGCCGAGATCACCGTGTACGAGCAGTCCGGCGCGCTCGGTGGCAAGCTGCGCACCGGCACGCTGGCCGGTGGACCGGTGGAGTTCGGCGCCGAGTCGTTCCTGATGCGCGACCCCACCGGGGCCGAGAGCGCGGCGGTGGCGCTGGCCCGCCGGCTCGGGCTGGCCGAGAAGATCGTGCACCCCACCGTCGGGCAGGCCGCGTTGGTGGTCGACGGGGGGCTGCGCCCCATCCCGGGCGGGACGCTGGTGGGCGTACCCGGGGATCTGGATCGGGTGGCGGCGGTCGCCCGGCCGGCGGCGGACGCCGACCTCGACGGCGGTCGGCCGCTGGTCGGGCCCGACGCGGACGTCTCGGTGGGCGCGCTGGTCCGCTCCCGCTTCGGTGACGAGGTGGTCGACCGGCTGGTCGACCCGATGCTCGGCGGCGTGTACGCGGGCCGCGCCGACGACCTGTCCCTGGTCACCACGATGCCGGCGCTGGCCCGTACGGCGCGGGTGGAGCACACCCTGGTCGGCGCGGTCCGGGCCGCGCAGGCCGCCGCCCCCCGCGCGCCCGGCGCCCCGGTCTTCGGCACCCTGGCCGGCGGCCTGGGCACCCTCATCGAGGCGGCGGTGACGGTCAGCGGCGCGACGATCCGGCGGGACGCCGCCGTGCGCGAGGTGACCCGGACCGAGACCGGCTGGCGGCTCACCGTCGGCCCGACCCGTGACCCGCAGAGCGTCGACGTGGACGCCGTGGTGCTGGCGGTGCCGGCCCGGCCGGCGGCCCGCCTGCTCGCCGGCCCGGCCCCGCAGGCCGCGTCGGTCGTCGGTGAGCTGGACTACGCGAGCGTCGCGCTGGTCACCCTGGCGCTGCCGCAGCCGCCGCTGCCCGAGCTGTCCGGCTTCCTGGTGCCGAGCACCGAGGGGCTGCTGATCAAGGCGGCGACGTTCTTCACCACGAAGTGGGGGCACCTGCGGCGGCCGGACGGGCTGGCGCTGGTGCGCGCCTCGGTGGGCCGCTACGGCGAGGAAGCGCAGCTCCAGCGCCCGGACGCCGACCTGGCCGCGACGGTGCACCGGGAGCTGTCGGCTGTGCTCGACACCCCGCTGCCCGCCCCGGTCGACGGGCACGTGCAGCGGTGGGGCGGCGCGCTGCCGCAGTACACCCCGGGGCACGCCGACCGGGTCGCCGCCGCGCGGACGGCGCTGCGGGCCGCGCACCCCACCCTGGTCCTCGCCGGCGCCGGTTACGACGGTGTCGGCATACCGGTCTGCGTCCGCTCCGGCGAGACGGCGGCCGACGAGATCATCACAGCACTGGGAGGATCGGCGAGATGACCGAGCAGACCAACGCGGCCCGGCTACGGGAGCTGAACGACAGCATCCGCTACACGATGTGGTCGGTGTTCCGGGCCAGCGGACCGCTGCCGTCGCTGCGGGACAACGTCACCGGCGAGGTCGAGTCCCTCTTCGACGAGTTGGCCGGCAAGGACGTGGTGATCCGGGGCGTGTACGACGTGGCCGGCCTGCGCGCCGACGCGGACGTGATGATCTGGTGGCACTCGGCGTCGAGCGACGCCCTCCAGGACGCGTACCTGCGGTTCCGGCGCACGACGCTGGGCCGGGCGCTGACCCCGGTGTGGTCGCAGATGGCGCTGCACCGCCCGGCCGAGTTCAACAAGAGCCACATCCCGGCGTTCCTGGCCGGCGAGGAGGCCCGCGGATACCTGTGCGTCTACCCGTTCGTGCGCTCGTACGAGTGGTACCTGCTGCCCGACGCCGAGCGGCGTGAGCTGCTGGCCGAGCACGGGAAGATGGCGCGCGGCTACCCCGACGTACGGGCCAACACGGTCGCCTCGTTCGCGCTGGGCGACTACGAGTGGATGCTCGCGTTCGAGGCCGACGAGCTGCACCGGATCGTCGACCTGATGCGGGACCTGCGCGCCTCCGGGGCCCGCCGGCACGTCCGCGAGGAGGTCCCGTTCTACACGGGCCGCCGCCGCTCGGTCGCCGAGATCGTCAACTGCCTGGTCTGACCCTCGCCGCCCGCCGCCTCACCCCCGCCCGGGCGCGCGCCCAGCCCAGCCCCCGCCCTCCGCCCTCGCGATCTTGCCCCTTCTGCCCTGCCCCGCCCGGCCTTCCCTGCCCCGCCCACGCCCTGCCCCGCGATCTTGCACTTTCTGTCGCGACGAAAGGGGCATAGGCCGCGATCTGGCAACCGAAAGTGCAAGATCGCCGCACCGGCTGCCCGGGTCTCGTCGATCATGGAGTCGTGGTGCCTGGTTTGCCCGTCAGTGGGTGCTTTGTCGACCACCACAACTCCATGATCGACGCGGCGAGACGGGGTGACGCGGCGGCACGGGGTGACGCGGCGGCACGGGGTGACGCGGCGGCACGGGGTGACGCGGCGGCAATGGGGTGGCGCGGGTTCGACGGGGTGGCGCGGGGGACGGGGTTGCTTGCTTAGGGCGACGGGGTGGGGTGGAGGGGGCGGAGCATGATCTGTTCTCGGCGTACGCCGTCGGGCATGAGGTCACCTGGCTCGTCGGTCAAGCGGAAGCCGACGCGGTGGTAGAGGGACTTGGCGTGCGCGTTGTCCGCCCGGACGGAGAGCCGTAGCCGCTCGGCGCCGCGCTTCTGGGCCCAGTGCGCCACCTCGTTCACCAGGCGGTCGCCGACACCGCTGCCGCGAGCGTCGGGATGCACCCACATCGAGATCAGGTCCAGCGTCAGCGGGTCCGACGTGGGTACGCCGCTCGACATCCCGACCGGACGCCCGGCCAGGGCGGCCACCAGGTTGAGTGAGCCGGGGATGCTCAACCGGTCGCGCCAGCGCTGCTCGCGATCGCCGTCACCCTGCCAGTCGGCGAGCCGTGAGCCGAACGCGTCCGGCGCCTCGGCGAGGGCGGCCAGCCGTAGCTCCCGCCAGGTGGGCCAGTCGTCGGGGGTGAGCACCAAGATGTCGATCATGCGGAGATGGTGCCCGGACGGATCGCCGGGCACCATCGCATTCCCGCCGTCCGGCGCCGCGCCCCCGCCCGGGTGCGGCACCGGACGGGGATCAACTGGTCGCCGTGCAGGAGACCAGCGGAACCGGGTTGCTGCCGTTCCACGAGCCGAGCAGACCGAATGTCGTACTCGCTCCGGCAGCCAGCGTGCCGTTGTAGTTGACGTTGCGCGCGGTGACCAGCGTGCCGTTCGTGGTGACGGTGGCGCTCCACGACGAGGCGACCTGCTGGCCGTTGTTGTAGTTCCAGCTCACCGACCAGCCCTTGGTGGGTGAGCCACCGGCGGTGACCTTCACCTCGGCCTGGAAGCCGCCGGACCACTGCCCGGTGATCTGGTACGTCGCCGTGCAGGCCCCGGCCGGCGGCGGGGTGCTCGGCGGGGGAGTCGTCGGCGGGGGCGTGGTGGGCGGCGGAGTCGTCGGCGGGGGCGTGGTGGGCGGCGGAGTCGTCGGCGGCGGTGTGGTGGGCGGCGGGGTGCTGGTGCCGCCACCGAAGTCCACGTCACTGCACAGGTAGTACGACTGGTCCAGGTGGCTCGCCTGCCAGATGGTGTAGACGATGTGCCGCCCGGTCCGTCCCGGTGCGCTCACCGGGATCTGGATGGAGACGCCGCCGGTGTCCTTGTCCCACTGCGACGCCGGGGTGTTGCCGATCTGACCGGCCAACTCCAGGTCGTTCCAGCCCAGCGGCTGGGTGGCCGAGTTGAAGCCCTGCTTCGTCACGTACACCCGGATGTAGTCGGCGCCGTGGCTGGCCTGATCGAAGAAGCGCAGCCGGAAGTTGTTCGCCACCGAGGTGGTCTTCCAGGCGCCGACCGTGTCCATGGCGTTGTAGCGGCCGTTCTGGGTCCGTCCGCCGCTGCACAGTTGGCCGTTCGGGATCGCGCCCTGGTGGTTGCCGGCCACACCCTCCCGGAACAGGCCGTTCCAGTTCCACATGGCCTGCGGGTCGGCCTGCCAGGCCTGCCAGCACATCGGGTCCTCGGTGGCCATGCGCGGGTTCTGGAAGTCACCACCCCAGCGCTGCCAGCAGCTGTAGTTACGCGAGGGTGGGTCGACGACCGAGCCGTGCGCGGAGGCGGATGGGACCAGCGAGACGCTCAGCGCCGTGGTCAGCAGGAGCGTGGCGGCTGCCGCGATGGCGAGCGGCCGGAGCACGCGTGGTGTTCGGGCGATTGTGGACATGGAGCCCCCGGGGGGATGAGGTCGGACGACGACACCCGGACTGCCGGGAGTTGCCCGCTCCCGTGCCTACTCGCTGGCTCCCGCGATGGCTCTATCCGGCACGATGCCAGTTTGATCGTCAGACGTCAATGGCTGCCGGTCGCGCGTCTCGGCGCATCGGGGTGTGCGGGATGCCGTCCTCGACGTACTCCGGGCCGCTGACCGTGAAGCCGTGTCGGGCGTAGAACGCGACCAGGTGCGACTGGGCCTCCAGCACGCATGGCTGGTCGCCGACCAGGTCGAGCGCCGCCGCCATCAGCCGGCCGGCGTGCCCGCCACCACGGGCCGCCGGGGCCACCACCACCCGGCCGATCCGGGCGACGCCGTCCGGGTCGGCCAGGATCCGCAGGTACGCCATCAGAGCGTCGCCGTCGGTCAGCCAGACGTGTCGGGTACCCGGCTCGACGTCACGCCCGTCGAGTTCCGGGTACGGGCAGTTCTGCTCCACCACGAACACATCGATGCGCAGCTTGAGCAGGTCGTGAAGGGTGCGGGCGTCCAGGTCGGCGAAGAGCGCGGTTCGGATCTCGGTGGTCTGCTGGGGCATCCACCGATGGTAGGTCGGGCTGGTTCACCCGATGTTCGCGCGCTCGGGTGCGAGGTAGGTGGCGGCCACGGCGGTGAGCAGCAGAACACCGCCGACGATCACCGGCAGGGGGAGCGGTTCGTGCAGCAGCGCCACCGACAGGGCGGCGGCGGTGAGCGGTTCGAGCAGGGTCAGCACGGCCGCGACGCTGCCCGGCGTGGTGCGCAGCCCGGCGTAGAACAACGCGTACGCAACCGCGGTGGTGACCACGCCGAGGTGCAACAGCAGTGCCACGGTGTCGAGGCGTACCGGCACGCTGACCCCGGCGACCAGGGCGAACGGCGCCAGGGTCAGCGCACCGACCACGGTGGAGATGGTGGTGAGTGTCATCGGCGCGGTGCGCTGCGACACCTGGCGGCTGATCAGGGTGGTCACCGCGTACCCGAGGCCGGAGCCGGCCGCCGCGAGCAGGCCGAGCAGTGGGGCGGGCGCCGCCGTGCCGGGCTGCTCGGTGGCGGCGGTGATCAGGACGAGGCCGGCCACCGCCGCGACGAGCGTGCCGAGTCGCAGCGGCCCGGGGAGCCGACGGGCGCGCGCCGACTCCCAGGCCGCGGCGAGCACCGGGGCCAGGCCCAGACTGACGATGGTGGCCACGCTGACTCCGGCCAGCGCCACGGCGGCGAAGTAGAGCGCCTGGTAGACGCCGAGGCCGACGCCGGTGAGCAGCAGCGGTACGGGTGCGACGCGCAGGGTGGCCGCGATCGTGCGGAGCCGGCCGGCGGCGCACGCCAGCAGCACGAGCGCGGCGATGGCGAGGCGGTGAAAGCCGATGCTCACCGGGCTGAGCCCGGTGCCCTCGCGCAGGAGTTGCACCGCCACGCCGGTGGTGCCCCACAGCACGCCGGTGACGGTGATCTGGAGCAGGCCGCTGCGGGCGGCCGAGGCGGCCGGCAACAGGGTACGGGTGGTCGACACGGGGGCGCTCCGAAGGGTGAGCCGTTGACGGGACGACGTCGACGGAGCGCGTACGACAGAGTGGCCGAGCGGGGTCGGGTCACCCGGTCGGCGAGAGGCGCGGCGCTCCGGTCAGGAGCGCGGCGGGGGCAGGACGCCCAGGAATGGCCGCATGGCGACGACCGTACCCCAGCTTGGCGGTCCGGTTGGCCCACGGCCGGGCCGACCCGATCAGGCCGACCCGGTCAGGCCGGGCGCGCGCCGACGGCGTCGCGGATCTCGGCGCCCTCGGCGCCCTCGACCGCTCGGGCGCAGTGCCCGCAGCAGAAGAATCGCCCGTTGACCTCGACGCCGTGTCCGACGATCTTGACCTGGCAGTGTTCGCAGATGGGCGCCATGCGGTGGATCGCGCACTCGAAGGAGTCGAAGGTGTGCACGTCACCGCTGACGGTGTGCACCTCGAACGCCATCCAGTAGTCGTTGCCGCAGACCTCGCACGTTGCCACAGGAACCCCCCGTATCAGGACATGTGTTACCACACTGCCTCAGGGTGGGGCGGCGCCGGGCGAATTACCGCCAGCCGGCCTCGCTGGACGGCGTGTCGGCGTCGGCGTGTCCTGCGTTAGGCCAGGTGAACCGCCGTGACCCCCGGAGGATCACCATGATCAAGCGCAACAAGCTCTTCGGCAGCCAGACCCGGGTGACCTTCTGCCTTCCGCGGGACGCGCCGCCCGGCCCGGTGAGCGTCGTGGGCTCGTTCAACGACTGGGAGCCCGGTCGGCACGAGCTGGTGGCGCGGCGCGACGGCACCCGCACGGTGACCGTGAAGCTCGGTCCGGGGGAGTACCGCTTCCGCTACCTCGCCACCGGCGGCGTCTGGCTCGACGACGAGAGCGCCGACGGCGTCGACGACAACGGCAGCCTGCTGCGACTGTGAGAGGTCAACTCGTCACCATCGATGTATTTATCGATGATGCTCTTTACTGTTAATAAAGTTTAAATTACCTTGGGGGCACCTCACCGCACCTGCCGAAGGAGCTGCCCCCATGCGCCGAAGAATCACCGTCCCGCTGGTGGCGGCGGGCGCTGTCGCCGCCACCCTCACCGTCGCCGCGCCAGCCCAGGCGCACGGCTACGTCTCCGCCCCGCCCAGCCGGCAGGCGCTCTGCGCGCAGGGCAAGGTGCCCGACTGCGGGCAGATCAAGTACGAGCCGCAGAGCGTCGAAGGGCCCAAGGGCCTCAAGAGCTGCAACGCCGGCATCACCCAGTTCGCCGTCCTCAACGACGACAGCCGGGGCTGGCCGGCCACGTCGGTCGGTAACTCGCTGACCTTCACCTGGTTCAACACGGCCCGGCACGCCACCAGCAACTGGGAGTACTGGATCGGCAACACCCGCGTCGGCGTGGTCAACGGCAACGGGCAGCAGCCCGGCGCGACGGTCTCGCACACCGTCAACCTGGGCGGTTTCTCCGGGCGGCAGAAGATCCTCGCCGTGTGGAACATCTCCGACACCGCGAACGCCTTCTACTCCTGCATCGACGTGCAGATCGGCGGCGGCGGGTCGACCCCCACCCCGACGCCGACCACCTCACCCACGCCGCGACCGACGACCAGCCCCACCGCCGCGCCGACGACCCCGCCCCCGGCGGGCGGCAGTTGGACGGCCGGCCGGGCTTACCAGGTCGGCGACCAGGTCACCTACGGCGGCCGGACGTACCGCTGCCGGCAGGCGCACACCGCGATCGCCGGCTGGGAGCCGCCGAACGTACCGGCGCTCTGGCAACAGGTCTGACCGCGCGGGTGCGGTACCGGCCGCACCCGCGTCGCCACCCCCACCCGATCGGAGCCCCGGCATGCCCCGCGCAACCCACCTGGCGTGGTTGGTCGCCGCGTCGCTGCTCGCCGGCTGCGCCGGGCCGTCCCCGCGCCCGCCGGCTCCCGCGTCCCCGGTGGTGGCCGACTCCGCGCCGGCCGCCGCCGAGCTGAGCGGCATCGACGTGGTGTTCCTGAGCACGATGGCCGGGCACAGCGAGCGCACCCTCCAGATCGTCCGGCTCGCCCGGGACCGGCTACGCGACGACGCGCTGAAGACACTGGCCGCCGCCATCGAGGTGACCGAGGCCGACGAGCTGTCGACCATGCGCGGCTGGCTGCCGACAACCGGACCGGGCGTCAGCGCCGCCGCCGGGCACGACCACGCCGGGCACGGCGACGACGCGGCGCTCGACCGGCTGCGGGCCGCGTCGGACGCCGACGTCGACCGGGTGCTGCGCGAGGTCCTCGCCGACCACCAGCGAGCCGCCGCCGACCTGGCCCGGGCCCAGGTCGGCGTCGGCCGCGACGAGCGGGTCCGCGACCTGGCCCGGCGGATCGAACAGTCCCGGTCCGCCGAGGTCCAGCTGCTCAGCGGGTACGACGATCAGGTCAGCGGGGTTCCAGGCGCACCGAGATCGAGTTGACGCAGTGCCGGGTGTCCTTCGGCGTGAAACCCTCGCCGTGGAACACGTGCCCGAGGTGACTGTCGCAGCGGGCGCAGCGGATCTCCGTACGGGCCATGCCGAGGCTGCGATCCTCGATCTCCTTGACCCGGCCCGGGATGGCGTCGTCGAAGCTCGGCCACCCGCAGTGCGAGTCGAACTTCGTGTCACTGGAGAAGAGTTCCAGACCGCAGGCCCGGCAGTGGTAGACGCCCGACGTCTTGGTGTCCACGTACTCGCCGGTCCACGGACGTTCCGTTCCGTGCTCCCGCAGGACGTGGAACTCCTCCGGGGTCAGGCGGACGCGCCACTCGTCCTCGGTCTTGGGCAGGTTGTTGTCGTCAAGACTCACCCGTCAACGGTACGTCGAACGTCGGGGGCGTGGCATAAGGTCGCGGGATGGGTGGCACCAAGGCAGTCGCCGAGGTCGAGGTGGCCGGGCACACCGTACGACTCAGCAGCCCCGACCGGGTGATCTTCCCCCAGCGGGGCTTCACCAAGGCGGACGTCTTCCACTACTACCTCGCCGTCGGCGACGGGATCATGCGCGCCCTGCGGGACCGGCCCACCACGCTGCAACGCTTCCCCGAGGGCGTCGAGGGTGAGGCGTTCTTCCAGAAGCGGGTGCCCACCCGGGGCGTGCCGCCCTGGATCACCACCGCCGACATCACCTTTCCGAGCGGTCGCGGCGCGGCCGAGCTGTGCCCGGCCGACCTGGCCCACGTGGCCTGGGCGGCGCAGATGGGCACGATCGTGTTCCACCCGTGGCCGGTGCGCGCCGCCGACACCGACCGCCCCGACGAACTGCGCATCGACCTCGACCCGCAGCCCGGCACCGACTTCGCCGACGCCGGCCGGGCCGCCGCCGAGGTGCGCGCTGTCCTCGACGAGCTGGGCGCGATCGGCTGGCCGAAGACCTCCGGCGGGCGCGGCGTTCACGTCTACCTGCGCATCCAACCCCGCTGGACGTTCACCGAGGTCCGTCGCGCCACCATCGCCCTGGCCCGTGAGGTCGAACGCCGCAACCCCGACCTGGTGACCACCGCCTGGTGGAAGGAGGAGCGCGGCAGTCGGGTCTTCGTCGACTACAACCAGATGGCCCGGGACCGGACGATCGCCTGCGCGTACTCGCTGCGCGCCAACGCCCGGGCCACCGTCTCCACTCCGGTCACCTGGGACGAGCTGCCCGACGTCGACCCGGACGACTTCGACCTGCGGACCGTGCCGGCCCGGCTCGCCGAGCGCGGCGACCCGCACGCCGGCATCGACGACGCCCCGTGGGACATCACGCCCCTGCTGGAGTGGGCCGACCGCGACGCCGCCGCCGGCCAGGGCGACCTGCCGTACCCGCCGGACCACCCGAAGATGCCCGGCGAACCCAAGCGGGTGCAGCCCAGCCGCGCCAAGCGCACGCCATAGCGCCGTCTCACTCGGGCGGCCGAGCCGTCCACGCCACAAACCTGTCGAACAGCTCCCGAGGCTCGGGTACCGCGTCCGGGTTCAGCTTGAGCAGGTCGGCCGTCGCCTCGAACAACTGGCTCGCCAGGTAGACCGACAACCCCACCCGATCCCGCCGGTACTGCATCGTCAGCAGCAGTCGGGCCGGCGGGCCGGCCAGGCGGCCGCGCAGACGCGGCACAACCACAGCGGGCGCATCGGCGTGTGCGGGCGGATCGCTCTCCGCTGGGCGTACGGGACCGGCGGCTCGTTCGGCGAAGGCATACCTCCTACGGTGACCGGTAAGTTGACCAGGGTCAAGGAGTCGGGTCAACTGATTACCGTCCGCCATATGGATCTGGTGGGCGCTGCGGAGATTCGCGCGATGCTTGGCGGCATCAGCAAGCAGCGCGTTTACGTGATCACCAGCCACCGGAACTTCCCGGAGCCGGTGGCTGATCTGGTGCAGGGCAAGGTCTGGCGCAAGTCGGACGTGGTGGCCTGGATTCGAGAGCACCGTCCGGAGTTGGCCGAGGGCTGACCGCGCCCGAACGGTTGGTTCGCAGTGCTCGGCGTGGCCGATTCTTGTCGTACACCTGTTCTAGAATTTGCCTGTGCTCGATGAGCTGGCACAGGCGGACCGGGCGGTGGCGGCGTGCGCCGACACCGCCGTCTGGGCCCTCGCTGACCACGATCTGATCGCGGCGCTCGACGCCAGCCACCGGCTGACGCAGCGTCTGGCGGCGGTGCAGTTGGCGGCGATCCGTGAGTTGGACGGTCGGGGCACGGCTGTCGCGCAGGGGCGTCCTCGACGGCGGTGTGGCTGCGTGAGCGGCTGCGACTCGACGTCGGCGCCGCGCGCCGGCTGGTCGCCCTCGCGGCCTCGGTCGACGTCGCGCCGCCAGGTGTGCGCCAGGCACTGGCGGACGGCACGGTCAGCGTGGAGCAGGCCCGGGTCATCGCCGACACGGCCGCCACGGTGTCAGCCGTGGCGGGCGCGGAGGTGGCCGACAAGGCGGTCGGGGTGCTCGTCGAGTGGGCAGGGCAGTTCGATCCGACGCTGCTGCGGCGGATGGGCACCCGGATCCTCGATCACGTCGCTCCCGGTCTTGCCGACGCCGCCGACGCGGCAGCCCTGGCCGCCGAGGACGCCCGGGCGGCCCTCGACCGGCACGTCACCGTCTCCGAGCAGACCGGCGGACGGCTCCGGCTCAGCGGCATCCTCGACGCCGAGGCCGCCGCGCTGCTCCGCGCCGCCATCGACCCGCTGAGCGCGCCCGCCGGGCCGGACGACAACCGCTGCGCTGGTCAGCGTCGCCACGATGCCCTCGCGGACGTGTGCCGGCTGGCGCTGCGTACCGGTGAGCTGCCCGAGACCGGTGGTGACCCCGCGCAGCTCGTCGTCACCACCAGCTTCGACGGGCTGACCCGGCAGTTGGGCGTGGGCACGCTCGACGTCGGCCTGCGGCTCACCCCCGACACGGTGCGCCGGCTCGCCTGCGATGCCGCCGTCCTGCCGGCCGTACTCGGCGGCGGCGGTCAGGTCCTCGATGTCGGCCGGCAACGACGACTCGTCACCGGGCCGCTGCGCCGGGGGCACTGGTGCTGCGCGACGGGGGCTGCGCGTTCCCGGGCTGCGATCGGCCGCCGCGCTGGTGCGCCGCCCACCACATCCGCCACTGGGCCGACGGCGGGCCGACCAGCCTCGACAACGCCGTCCTGCTCTGCGGCCACCACCACCGGCACGTCCACCAGACCGACTGGGTGGTGCGACTCGGCGACGACGGCCACCCGGAGTTCGTGCCGCCGGCCTGGCTCGACCCCGACCAGCTCCCGCGCCGCAACGAATTCCACCGCCGCACATAGGCCGCAGGGTGGCATCCGCACCGGCCGAGCCAGTTGACATTGTCGATACCCTGCAAGGCGCTGGTCGGGGGAGAGGTGGCTGATGTTCAAGGACGTCACGTCGGTACGGGTGCTCGCCTACTTCCCGTGTCAGCTCTCCGCGCCGGCCCCGGCCGAGGGTGACGTGCCCAAGGGGTGGAGCGTCACCGACGGCCTCGACGACCTGGCGTTGCAGCCCTACGGTCAACGGCTCCTCGACGACCTGCTCGGCAGCATGCCCCGGCCCACGATGGAGATCAGCGGTGGCGCGGAGGTCCTGCGGACCGCCGGGCAGGAGATCGATCCCGCGCTGTCGCCCACCACGGAATCCGGCGCGTGGCAGGTGGTCTCGGCCCGGATCAGCCTCTGGAACGTCGACTGTGGCCTGGTCTGCGTCACCTACCAACTGCCGGACGGCATCGTCAGCGGCGTCGGCGACGTGGTTGCCGAGGTCGCCCCGCCGGTGCAGCGGATGCTGCCCGCGGTGACGCGGCTCCTGCGCGCCGTCCTGTCGGCGCCGGCCGGTACCGACGAGGTGTTCGTCCTCTGGGCCAACACCACCTTCGCCGTCCGGGTCGATCCGGACTGCGATCCGGCACGCCGACGGGCCATCGCCGAGCGGTTCAGCCCGGATGGCGTGGACTGCACGCCCGACGGCATCTCCGATGGCGTGTTGCGGGTCGGCTCGCACACCACGGCCGTGGTCAGTGACTTCGGGTCGCGCCCGGCCCTGCTGTTGGCGCGGCTGACCGGGGTGCATCACGTCTGCTGGGCGGCGGCCCTGCGCTACGACGCGGTGCTCTCGGCGGAGCTGTCCCAGATTGACCCCGGGCGTGGCGGCCTGTCCATGAGCGCTCTGGAAGACCAGGCCAAGCGCATTCTCGGCGGCTACCACCGCATCCGCCTGTTCCGGCTCGGCTATTCGTCGGTGGAGGCGCACCTCGACGCGGCCGGCGGCACCGTGTGGAACGCGCTGGAGCAGCAGTGGAAGTTCCGGCTCGTCCTCACCACGCTGGACGAGCGGCTCGACTTCGTCCGGACGCTGCACCAGCAACTGGTCGGCCGCCTCCAGGACCGACGGTCCCGCCTCCTCAACGAACTGGTGCTGGCCTTCACCTTCCTGAACATCTTCGCCATCGTGCTCGCCGCCCTGACTTTCGTCGCGCTGCCGAGCCTCGACGTCGGGCTCCTGGCCTCGGCGATCGGAGTGGTGATGCTGCTGGCGAACCTGACCGCGTACCTCGTGTTCCGTCGCCAGATGAACGACCCGGGTCGGGCCTCCGGCGCGTGACCGGCGGTCGACCTGAATAGGGCTGCATAGGGCGCGCGAGCATCGATAGCATCGCCGCCATGGCGACGCGGCTTGTGCAGATCAACATGAAGGCTCGGGACGAGGTGGCGCTCGGCCAGTTCTGGGCCGAGGTGCTCGGCTGGGAGATGTCCAGCGAGGGGCCCGGGGTGACCAACCTCGAACCGAAGGGCATCGGCTATCCCGATCCCGTCGCCGTCTTTATCGACATCGTCGTCTCCGACGAGCCCAAGACGGGAAAGAACCGCGTACACGTGGACCTGGCGACGACCTCGGCGGCGCACCAGGCCGAGGTCGTCGCGCGACTGAAGGATCTCGGCGCGACGCCCGTCGACGTGGGTCAGGGGGACGTGTCGTGGATCGTCATGGCCGACCCGGAGGGCAACGAGTTCTGCGTGCTGGACTGGCACGACCCGGACCAGGACACCGGCCCGATCGCCTCCGTGGTGGTCGACTGCGCGGACCCGAGGGCCATGGCCCGTTTCTGGGGCGAGGCGACGGACTGGACCGTGCACAAGGTGACCGACGACAGCGCGGTCCTGCGCTCGTCCCGGGGCGTGGGTCCGTACCTGCAGTTTCTGCGGACGCCCGACGTGAAAACGGGGTGGAACCGTGTCCACCTCGACGTGCGCCCGTACCCGGGGGACGGCATGGAGGCCGAGGCGGCGCGACTGCTGGCTCTCGGCGCGACCCCGATCGACCTGGGCGACAGCACCATCCCGTGGAAGGTCTTCGCCGATCCGGAGGGCAACGAGTTCTGTCTCCTCACCCCGATGTGATCCGCGTGGCACCGCCGTACGTCAATCGCCGCACCGATTGACTTTCGATAGGTTGCGAGCGAAACTCGATGCATGCTTGTTGAACGTCGAGCGGTGTCCGCTCTCCGAGTGTTCCTCCTGGTGCTGTTCGGGGTCCTGGTCCTCTTCCAGACCCTCTCGCTGCCGGGGCAGTTCGCGCACATGGCGCAGGAGTCGCCGCAGGACGCGTACCTCCGGTGGCCGGCGACGATCGTGACGGTCTTCTGGGTGCTCTGCGTCCAGGTGGTGATCGTCGCGACGTGGCAGCTGCTCAGCCTGGTCAAGAACGACCGCATCTTCACCGAGGCGTCGCTGAAGTGGGTGGACGCCATCGTCTGGGCCATCGCCGCCGCGTGGCTGGTGCTGGTGGGCGTCTTCCTCTACGTCGGGTTCAACGCCGACGACCCCGGACTGCCGCTCCTGCTGTTCCTGCTGACCGTGGGCGTCACCGTGCTGGGCCTCCTCATGGTGGTCATGCGCGCCCTGCTGCGGCAGGCCACCACGCTACGGACCGACATGGAAGCGGTGATCTGATGCCCATCGTCGTCCGGATCGACGTCGAGTTGGCCAAGCGCAAGATGAGCGTCGGCGAGTTCGCCGAGCGCGTCGGGCTCACCCCGGCGAACGTGGCGGTGCTCAAGAACGGCCGCGCCAAGGCCGTCCGCTTCAGCACCCTCGAAGCGATGTGCCGGGTGCTCGAATGCCAGCCCGGAGACCTCCTCGAATGGGTCGAGGAGGAGACCGCGTGAGGTACGTCGTCGCCATCGCGGCCGTCGCCCTCGGCGTCACCGCCGTCGTGTACGGAGGGGCCGACGACTCGCCGGGCCTCCAGCTCATCGGCGCATTGCTCGTCGTGGGCGCGATCGCCTTCGCCGTACGGGCGGCCCGACGCGGCGCGTGACCGCGCCGGCCGTTCTCGTAATAACGATCATGTAACGGGCGCGAACCTTTCCCCGTAGGTGACCTGTCTTGAAGGTCGTCGGCCCACCAGGGCCAGGGGAGGCGTCGGATGAAGCTGGTGTGGAGGCGGGCCCGCGAGGCGCGGGGACTGCTGTTTGCCGCGGTGCTCGCCGCCTTGGTCGCCGTAGCGTTGGTCACCGGCCTGTCGGACTACAACCGACGCGCGGTGGACGCCGGACAACGCGCGTTGGTCGCGGCGTCGCCGGTCGAGGAACGCGGCCTGTTGGTCAGTGGGTCCGGCGGCCGCGACGCCGCCGAGTTCGCCAAGCGTGACGGGGCGGCGCGGGCACAGTTCGCCGACGGGCTCGCCGGAGTGCCGGTCGCCGTCTCCGCCGCGCGGTACGGCACCGGCCGGGAACTGACCGGCGATCTCGGCTCGGTGCCGCGCAAGGGCACCGATCCCATCTTCGCGAACCTGGCCACTCTCGAGGGCCTGACCGCGCACGCCGAGCTGACCAACGGGGCCTGGCCCCGCGCCGGAGCGAAGCCGGCCCAGGTGAGCCTGCCGGAGCGGGTCGCCACGACACTCGGCCTGACCGTCGGCGCGCGGATTCCGCTGCGGGACCGCGCCACCGAGAAGGCCAGCGCGGTGGTGCTCGCCGGCACCTGGCGGCCCCGCGACCCGACCGAGGCGTACTGGCTGCTGGCCCCCGGTGTGGGTACGGGCAGCGTCGGGTCCGGTACCTCGTACGGGCCGTTCGCGCTGGACCCGGCCGACTTCACCACCCTCTTTCCGGGCTCGGTGACGGCGTCCTGGCTGGCCGAACCGGACCTCGGCGGTGTCGACGCCGCCGACCTGCCCGCCGTACGGACCGCCGTCAGCGCGGCCGCGGTCGCGGTGCCCGAGGCCGCCGAACTGGGCAGCTCGGGGCAGGTCACCACGAAGATCGACCAACTGCTGGACCGGATCGCCCGAGCCGACCTGGTGGGCCGCTCCGCGTTGGCTACCCCGCTGCTGCTCATCCTGGTGCTCGGCGGCTACGCGCTGGTGCTGGTCGCCGCGCTCCTGCACGAGGACCGTCGTCCGCAGACCGCGCTGCTGCGCGCCCGTGGCGCCGCCCGCCGCCAACTGGCCGGCCTGGCCGCCCGCGAGGCGACCCTGGTCGTGGCCCCGGCCGCCCTGCTCGGGCCGGTGATCGCCGGAGAGGCGCTGCGGTTCGTCCGGCCCGGCGGCGCGGCGGAACTCTCCACCGCCGGCGGTAACACCACCCTGATCTGGGCCGCGGCCGCCGCGACGGCCGCCGGCTGCCTGGTCGCCATGGTCGCGCCGACGCTGCGGGGCTCCGGCACGTACGTGGCCGACATGGCCGCCCGATCCCGCCCGAACCGGTCGGCGAGCATCCAGCGCGCGAGCGTCGACCTGGTGCTCGTGGCACTCGCCGTGCTCGCCTGGGTGCAGCTCCGCCGGTACGCCTCGCCGCTCGCCGGCTCGAACGGCCGACTCGGACTGGACCCGCTGCTGGTCGCCGCCCCGACCCTGGGCGTGCTGGCCGGGGCGGTGCTGGCACTGCGGGTGCTCCCGCCGCTCACCCGGTTCGCCGAACGGTTCGTCGACCGGCGACCGTGGACCGCCACCATGCTGGGCATGTGGCAGGCCGGCCGGCGTCCCCACGCCGGGCCGGTGCTGCTGCTCGCCCTCGCCGTCGGCGGCAGCACGCTCGCCTGGTCCCTGGTCAGCACCGGGGAACGGTCCCAGGTCGAGCAGGCCGGCCACACGGTCGGCGCGGACCTACGGGTGACCGAGCGCGGCGGCGCCGCCCCGGTGACCCGGGCCGGTGAGCTCGCCGCGCTGCCGGGCGTGCGCCGGGCGCTGCCGGTGTGGCGCGACGAGATGCGCGTCGGTCGCGGCGACCTGCCCGTCACCGTGATCGGCTTCGACGCGGCCGGCGCGGGGGGCGTCGTCCGGCTCGCCGACCGGCTGAGCGCCGATCCGGCGTCGACGCAGTACCAGCGGATGATCGCGGCCCGGGGCGCTCCCGGCGGCCCCGAACTGCCCGCCGGCACCCGAGCGATCACCGGTACGGCTCGCACGCCCGTCAACGGGCTCTCCCGCCCGCTGAAGGTCACCGTGTCGCTGCTGGTCACCAGCAGCGACGGGTCGGCCTACCGGCTGCCGGCCGTCGACGCCACTAGCGACGGACGGGAGACGCCGTTCACCGTGCGGCTACCCGACGTGGGAGACGCGCGACTGCGACTGGCCGGATTCGAGGCCGACGGCGGAGCGGACGCCGGAAACTCGTACCGGCTCCAGGTGGACGGGTTGACGTTGGTCGGCGCGGACGGCGCCAAGCGGCCCGCCGAGCTGACCGGGGCCTGGAACACCACCGCCGGCGGTAACCCGCCCATCCCGGCCCGGTCCAGCGCGCGGGGCGTCGTCGCCGACTATCCGGTGGACTCGATTCCCGATGGACAGTACGCATTCCATCCGCCCACCCGTTTCGCCATTGTGCCCGCCGGGCAGATCGCGCCCGTTCCGGTCCTCATGACGCCCGCTGTGCGCGACGCGATGAGCCTGCACACCGGCGACACCTTCACCCTGGCCCTTGCCGGCGCGTCCGTGCCGGCCCGGCTGATCGGTGAGCTGAGCTCCGTGCCGACCACCTCGGGGGAGGGCGTACTGCTCGACCTGCCCGCAGCGGTCGAGGCGCTGGTCCGCGGTGGTGGAACCGTCCGGAACACCCCCGAGTGGTGGATCGGCGCCGACGACCCGGCGGCCGCCACCCGCGCCGCCGGTGAACTGGCCGGCGTCACCGTCCTCGACCGGCGCGCCGAGATCGCGGCCGCCGCCGACGACCCGTACTGGCGGGGCTCACGCACCGGGATGCTCGCCGCCGCGCTCGGCGCGGTGCTGCTCGCCCTGGTGGGCCTCATGGTCGACGTGTGGGCCACCGCACGGCGTCGGCTGAGCGAGTTCGCGGTGCTGACCACCCTCGGCGCGACGCCCCGGCTGCTGGCCCGGGCGCTGCTGGCCGAGCAGACCTTCCTGGCCGGTATCGGCGTCGGCGTCGGGCTGCTGCTCGGCGCCGTGGTCGGGGCCACCATGGCTCCGCTGGTCATCCTCACTCCGGCCGCCGGCCGGCCGGTGCCCCCGGCGGCGTTCGCGCTGCCCTGGGTGCCCATCGGCCTGACCGCGGTCGGCCTGCTGCTGGCGGCGCTCGCCTTCAGCGCGTTCATCGCCACCGGCATCCGACAGCGGGTGGCGGCGGTGCAGCTGCGAATCGGGGGAGAACGATGAGCGTCGGCGCGGCCGCCCGCCGGGTCCGGGCGTACGGCGGGCAGTTCCTGCTTCTGGCGGTGCTGACCCTGGTGGTCACGCTGCTGGTCAGCGGGGTGCCCCGACTGGTCAACCGGCTCGCCGAAGAGGGCCTGCGGGCGCAGCTCAACAGCGAGTCGGCTGACCGCCGGGATCTCAACTACGCCACCGGGGAGGTCGACACCGCTGCGGCACCGGTCATGCCCGGAGCCCGCAAGCAGTTCGACAGCCTGGTCGAGGAGATGCCACCGCAGCTACGGTCCGCCGTCACCGAGCGCTGGTTCAGCGTGGACACCACGCCGAACCTGGTGGTCGGTCCCGACCTGAAGGCCCGCAACCTGCTGGTCCACCTCGGTCTGCGCGCCATGCCCGGCATCCAGCAGGAGAGCACCCTCGTCGAGGGCGCCTGGCCGAACGAGACCTACGTCGCCGGCCGGCCCATTGAGCTGGCTCTCGACGCGGACGTGGCGCGCAAGCTCAACCTGCGCGTCGGTAGCCGGCTCGACCTGGGTCAGCCCGGCGACGACGGCAAACCGACACCCATGGTGGTGGCCGGGCTGTTCCGACCGGTCGACCGCGCGAGCGGCGCCTGGGGCGGTCTGCCGCAGGTGCTCCAGGTCGTCGAACCGGAGGGCGACGGCCAGCCCTTCATCGGCGTCGGCGTGGTCGCCCCGGTGGTCCTCGACAAGGGGGCCGCGGCCGGCTGGCCGGTGCGTACGCAGTGGCGTTACCGGCTCGGCGTGGATCGGATCAGCGCGCGTCAGCTCGACCAGATGATCGAGGGCCTGCAACAGTTGCAGCGACACGTTCCGCCCGGTCTCACGTTGACCCAGGCGGTCGACATCCCGCTGCGCGCGTTCGCCGCCCAGGTGAACTCCGCCCGGACCCTGCTCGCGGTGGTCGGTGCGGGCGTCCTGGCCACCCTGGCCGGGCTGATCCTGCTCGCGGCGACCCTGTCCACCCGCCGACGCCGCTCGGAGTTCGCGCTCATCCGCGCCCGTGGCGGCGCGGCCACCGCCGGCGCGCGCCGCAGCCTCGCCGAGTCACTGCTGGTGGTGCCGGTCGCCGCGGCGGTCGGCTGGTGGTTGGGCACCCTCTTCCCCGGTACGCCCGACCCGACCGCGCCGTACGCCGCCGTGGTGACCCTGCTGGTCACCCTGGCCCTGCCGTTGGCGACGCTGACGGTGCAGGGTGTCGGCGCGGCCCGCCGGGACCTGGTCCGGATGCGTCCGTCGACTCGCCGGCTGACCGTCGAGGTCTTCCTGCTGGTGCTGGCCGGGCTCGCCGCCGTGCTGCTGCGCCGGCGCGGGCTCACCCTCGGCGAGGTCGACCCGCTGCTCGTGTCGGTGCCGGTGCTGCTCGCGGTCGCCGCGGCGGTGCTCGCGCTGCGTGCGTACCCCTGGCCGTTGTTGCTGGTCAGTCGGCTCGCCGCGCGTACCCGCGGCAGCGTGACCTTCCTCGGCACCGCACGGGCCGGCCGGTCGGCGGTCGCCGCGCCGCTGGTCGTCGTGGTCCTGGCGATCGGCACGGCGGCCTTCTGCGCGGTCGTCGCCGGCGGCGTCGACGCGAGCCGGGGCCGGGCCGCCGAACAGGTCGTTCCCGCCGACGCGCTGATCCGGGGGGAACGCTTCGCCCCGGACACGGTCGACGCGCTGAAGGGTCTGCCCGGCGTCCAGGCCGCCACACCGGTGCTCATCGAGCCGGACCAGCGGCTGGCGGCCGACGAGGTCGGCACCGACGCGCGGATCGGCCAGACCACCGTGCTGCTCGTCGACGGTCCCGGCCTGGCCACGGTGACCGGTGAGTCCGGGGTGGACGTCCGGGTGCCGGAGCCGTTGCGCACCGCCCACGCCGAAGCGGGGGCGCTGCCCGCGATCGTGTCACCGGCCGTCGCCGCCGACCTGGCGCGGACGGGTCTGCGGGACTCGGCGTTCGTCTCGGTGCAGGGCCAGCGGTACGAGTTCCGGGTGGCCGGCGCGCAGGACGGTTTCCCCCTGCTGCCGGCGAGCACCAGCCGGTTCGTGATCCTGCCCTGGCAGGCGCTGCCGCCGCGGGCCACCCAACCGGCGCCGACCAGCCTGCTCGTCGCCGGCGACCGGCTCGACGCGGAGGCGCTGCGGCAGGCCGGTGACGAGGGTCAGTTGCGCTTCCAGCAGCAGGGGGCGGTCACCGGTCGGGCACGGCCACTGGGAGTCACCGTCGACACCCGGGCGGGCGTACGACACCAGCTCGCCGACGGTGGCGCGAACGGCGTCCTGGCCTTCGGGTTCGTGGGCGGCGCCGCCGGCGGGACGGTCCTCGGCCTGCTGGCCATCGCGTTCACCGTGCTGGCCGGGGCGCGGGCCCGGGGGCAGGTGCTGTCCCGGCTGCGCACCCTCGGGCTGTCCCGCCGGCAGTGGCGAGGGCTGCTGCTGGTCGAGCTGACCCCGCTGGTCGGGGTGTCGGTGCTGACCGGAGCGCTGGTCGGCGCGCTGCTTCCCCTGGTGCTCAACCCGGTGCTCGGCCTGTCCGCGTTCACCGGCGGAGTGCCGGTCCGGGTGGCGTTCGAACCCGGTCTGGTCGTCGCGGTGGTCGCGCTCGGCGCGATCGCCCTTGGCTTCGCGGTCGCCGTCGAGGCTTTGAACAACCGCCGGTTGCGCCTCGGCGAGGTGCTCCGGCTCGGAGAGGAGAGCTGAGATGACCGTTACCGCCCAGAGTTCCCTGGTGCCCGATCTGGCTTCCCTGCAGCAGCGGGCCGCGCAACGCGCCGCCGAGCGGGCCGGCGGGCAGGACCGCCTGCGTGGCCACATCGTCTGCGACGGCCTGGTGCGCATCTTCAAGACCGAGGGGGTGGAGGTGGTCGCCCTACAGGGGCTCGACCTGGTAATCGACCGGGGTGAGCTGGTGGCGATCGTCGGCGCGTCCGGCTCGGGCAAGTCGACCCTGCTCAACATCCTCTCCGGCCTCGACACGCCGACCGCCGGCATCGCCCGGGTGGCCGACTACGACCTGCTCTCGCTCTCCGCGAAGCGTCGGTTGAGCTATCGACGGCAGTTGGTCGGGTTCGTCTGGCAGCAGACCGGCCGCAACCTGCTGCCGTACCTCACCGCGCAGGAGAACGTCGAACTGCCGATGCAGTTGGCGGGCAAGCGTTCGGCGCGGGCCCGCCGGGAACGGGCCCGGGAACTGCTCGACCTGGTCGGCGTGGGCTACGGCGCGCAGCGGCGGCCCGGTCAGCTCAGCGGCGGCGAGCAGCAGCGGGTGGCGGTGGCGGTGGCCGTGGCCAACGACCCCGAGGTGCTCTTCGCCGACGAGCCGACCGGTGAGCTGGACGAGGCCACCGGCGCGGAGGTCTTCGGGGCGCTGCGCACGATCAACGCCGAGCTGGGCGTGACCATCGTGGTCGTCACCCACGACCACGCCGTCGCCACCCAGGTCCGCCGGACCGTCGCGATCCGCGACGGTCGAACCGCTTCCGAGGTACGCCGGACCGCGCGCGTCGACGCGGACGGCAACACCGAACTGGTCAGCGAGGAGTACGCGGTGCTGGACCGCAACGGCCGGATGCAACTGCCGGCCGCGTTCGTCGACGCGCTGTCGCTGAAGGAGCGGGTCCGGCTCGATCTGGAGCCCGACCATGTGCAGGTACGGCCCGGTGACCGGGTCTCGGAGGAGCGGGAGGCACGGGCGTGAACTATCAGGACATGGCGGTCGCGGGAGCGGCCTCGACTGCTGGCGGGCCGGGTGTGCCGCCCGCCGAGGTGGTCCGGGTCAGCGGGGTGAGCCGCACCTTCGGCCGTGGTGAGCACGCCGTGCACGCGGTGCGGGACGTCTCGTTCACCGCCAACCGCGGCGAGCTGATCGCCATCCGCGGTCGCTCGGGTGCCGGCAAGACCACGTTGCTGAACCTCATCGGCGGGCTGGACCGGCCGGACAGCGGCCAGGTGGTGGTGGCCGGGCACGAGGTGACCTCGGCCGGGGAGGCCGAGTTGTTGCGGCTGCGCCGGGGCACGGTCGGGTTCGTCTTCCAGACCTTCGGGCTGGTGCCGATCCTCTCCGCCGCCGAGAACGTCGGCGTGCCGTTGCGGCTGGCGCAGGTGCCGGCCGCCGAGCGCGAGGAGCGCGTCGCGGTGCTGCTCGAACTGGTGGGCCTGGGTGGGCACGCCGCCCAGCGCCCGTACGAGCTCTCCGGCGGCCAGCAGCAGCGGGTCGCCCTCGCCCGTGCGCTCGCCAACGAACCGGACCTGCTCATCGCCGACGAGCCCACCGGTCAGCTCGACTCGGAGACGGGACGGTCCATCATGGACCTGCTTCGCGCGGTGGTGCACGCGCGAGGCATGACAGCCCTGGTCGCCACGCACGACCCGGCCCTGATCGACCTCGCCGACCGGGTCCTCGTCCTGCGCGACGGCCGGCTAGTCGACGGCTGACCAACGCCCGCCGCCCGCAACGGCCTGCTGAGCGGCGGTCTGAGCCGGCCGCCGGCCGCCGGTGGCCGGTGGCCGGTGGCTGGCAGCCGGTGGCCGGTGCCTGGTCGCCGGTGCGCTGGGCCGTCGACTCGGTCAGGGCAGACCACTAGGTCTGTCCGCTCCCTGTCGAGCTGCCCCAGAAATGGGGCGCGCGGTTGGCGTGCGGCGGGTGCCTGTGCCAGCCATTGTGCGTCAGCGGGTGCCGGGTCGGCCGTGATGTGGTTGGCGTTGGTGGGTGCTGTGTCGGCGGTTGATGTGGTTGGCCTAGGTGGGTGCCGGGCCAGGCCGTCGGCGTGGATCGCTGCGCCCCACATCTGGGGCAGCTCGACAGGCGTCCAGTGGCAACCTGGGGCCCGAGCCGTCGACCACCTGTCAGGGGCCCCCGCCCTGCCGGCGCTACCGGCGGGGCGGCGTAGGCGGGCGGCCCGGCGTCTCGGGCGGGTCAGAGCGGAAGCTTCATGCCTTCGTGGCTGGCTCTGAAGCCGAGGCCCAGATAGAAGCGGTGCGCGTCGGTACGGGACTTGTCGGTGGTGAGCTGGACCAGGGCGCAGCCCCGCCGCCGGGCCTGGTCGATGACCCAGGCCATCATCTGCCGGCCGAGCCCTTGCCCGCGCCGGTCGGAGCGCACCCGGACCGACTCGATGAGGGAGCGCTCGGCACCGTGCCGGCCCAGCCCCGGGATGTAGGTGATCTGTAGGCACCCGACCAGGTCGCCGTCCTGCTCGGCGACGATCAGGAAGTTGCGCGGGTCGGCGCTGATGTCGGCGAACGCCCGTTCGTACGCCTCGTCGACCTGGGTGAAGTCACGAGCCTTGCCCAGGACGTCGTCGGCGAGCAGGGCGATGACGGCGGGCAGGTCCGCGCGGACAGCCTCCCGGAAGATCATGTCGCTCATACCGGTCAGCCTGGCACAACGTCACTTGGCCGGGCAGCGCAGGCCCTCGCGGGGAACGGTCAGGTCGAGCAGGTACGCGTCGACGGCCTGGGTGATGCAGGAGGTCTGCGGGTACGCGGTGTGCCCCTCGCCCTCCCACGTGAGCACCCGGCCCACGCCCAGCATCGAGGCGAGCCGGCCGGTCTGCTCGTACGGCGTCGCGGGGTCGCCGGTCGTGCCGACCACCACGATCGGTGGCGCGCCGTTGGCCCGCCCGGTCGGGTACGGGTCCCGGCCGCCCGGCCACTCGACGCAGCTCAGCATGCCGACGGCGAGCGCCGGACCGAACAGCGGGTACTTCGCGCGCCACTGCGACTGCAACTGGCGGATCTGCTCCCGGCTCGGCTTCTCGGTCTCGTCTGCGCAGTTGATGGCGAGGTTGGCGTCGAACAGGTTCGAGTAGTGCCCGTCGCTTTCCCGCCCGGCGTACGAGTCGGCGAGCCGGAACACGTCCTTCGGGTCGCCCTCGGCCAGCCGGTCGATGGCCCGTGCCAGCTCCTGCCAGCCGGACTCCGTGTAGAGGGACGAGATGACCGCGTAGAAGACCCAGCCCGCGGTGGCCTCCCGCCCGTCGTCGCCCCGGACGGGGGAGACCTTGGCCTTGTCGATGGCCGAGGTCACGGCGGCGCGGGCGTCGGGAGCGATCGGGCAGCGCGGGGCGTTGGCGGCGCACCATCGGGTGAAGTTGTCGAACGCCCGCTCGAACCCGCGGGCCTGGCTCTCCGAGCCGGCCACCAACCGCTGCTGCGGGTCGACGGCGCCGTCGAGCACCAACGCGCGTACCCGCTGCGGGTAGAGCTGGGCGTAGATGGCGCCGAGCAGCGTGCCGTAGGAGTAACCCAGGTAGGTCAGCTTGTCGTCACCGACGGCGGCGCGGACGGCGTCCATGTCCCGGGCGGCCTGCTCACTGCCGTACAGGGGCAACTGGTCGCCGTAGCGGTCCCCGCAACCACGCCCGATCCGCTGGCTCAACCCGGCGAAGCCGTCGAACGACGCCTGGCTCTGCGGGTCGGGGTCGTAGCCGAAGCTCGTGTCCAGGTCGGCGTCGGAGATGCACTTGACCGGACTGGAGCGGGAAACGCCGCGCGGGTCGAAGCCGACGATGTCGAAGCGCTCGGTGATCGAGGTGGGCAGTCCACCGAACTGGGTGCCGAACGAGAGGTAGACGGCGGTGTCCACACCGGAGCCGCCCGGTCCGCCGGGGTTGACCACCAGGGAGCCGATGCGGTCGCGCTGCCGGGTGGACCGGGCCCGCAGCAGAGCGATCTCGAAGGTCTGCCCGGCGCCGGGTCCGGCGGTGGCCCCGCTGCCGGTGCCCCAGTCCCGGGGCACGGCGATCCGCGCGCACTCGTAGCGCATGTCCGGTGCGCCCCGCCCCACCAGATCCTCGGCCACCTCCGGGCACGGCCGCCAGGTGGCCGACGAGCCGGCCGGGGCCGCCTCACCCTGCACCTCGGTGCGCGGCGCGAACGCCGGTAGCGTGCAGCCGGCGGTGAGCAGGGCCGCCACGGCGAAGGCGACGAAACGGTGACGGACCCGGCGACCGGGTGCCATCCGAGGGTGGTCGGCGGTGCGGCTCACGTGATCCTCCGGAGTCGGGTCGACGGCCAGGCTACGCCGGACCGGTGGCGGCCCGATCCAGGGTGACCGCCGGATCGCCGCGCAGCACCTGGTCCACGTCGAAGCGGATCGGACGGTCGAGCTGGTCGTAGCGGCAGGAGCGGGGATCGCGGTCGGGTCGCCACCGGACGAACTGGGCGGTGTGCCGGAAGCGGTCGCCCTCCATCGCGTCGTAGCCCACCTCGACGACCAGTTCCGGGCGCAGCGGCTCCCACTCCAGGTTCTTGGTGCCGGTCCACCGGCTCACCCCGCCCGGGATGCGCTGACCGCGTTCGTGGTCGCCGTGCACCCACGGGTGCTCGCTGCCGGTGTCCCGGTAGGGGGCCAACTCGTCGAGCAACTCGGCCCGGCGGGCCATGCTGAACGACGCGCTCACCCCGACGTGGTGCAGGACGCCCTCGTCGTCGTAGAGGCCGAGCAGCAGCGAGCCGACCACCGGGCCGGACTTGTGCCAGCGGAAGCCGGCCACCACCGCGTCGGCGGTGCGGGCGTGCTTGACCTTGAACATCAACCGCTTGCCCGGCTCGTACGTCAGGTCGGCCGGCTTGACGATCAGGCCGTCCAGCCCCGCGCCCTCGAAGACGTCGAACCAGCGGCGGGCGGTCTCCGGGTCGGTGGTGACCTGGGTGACGTGCACCGGCGGGCGCACCTCGGCCAGGGCCTGGACCAGCCGCTCCCGGCGGCGCGGGTACGGCTGGTCGAGCAACGCCTCGTCACCGACGGCCAGCAGGTCGAAGGCGACGAAGTCGGCGGGCGTGGTCTCGGCCAGCAGCTTGACCCGCGACGCCGCCGGGTGGATGCGCTGGGCCAGCAGCTCGAAGTCCAGCCTCGGCTGACCGGATGGCCCGTCCCGCCGGATCACGATCAGCTCGCCGTCGACCGCGCACCGCTCGGGCAGCTGCCGGCGGGCCTGCTCGACCACCTCGGGGAAGTAGCGGGTCATCGACTTGCCGCCCCGGCTGGCCAGCTCGACCTCGTCGCCGTCGCGGAACACGATGCACCGGAACCCGTCCCACTTGGGCTCGTACGTCACACCGGGCGTGGTGGGTAGCTTGGCGACGCTCTTGGCCAGCATCGGCTCGACCGGAGGGTTGATCGGCAGGTCCACGGCGACCAGTCAATCAGACGGCACCGACAGCCGTGAGGCAGATCACCGCTGGTGCGGCGGTGGCGTGTCCGCCCGCGCGCCCCTCGTCCCCCACGGGCGAATCAGATAACCGCAGGTCAGAGCTAGTTTCGCGGGATGGCCGAGTGGGTCTGTGACTGCTGCGGGCGGTGGCGGGTCAGCGTCGAGCTGGTCCGCGGCCGCTACCGCTACCGGCTGGCCCGTCGATATCCACAGCGGTTCGGTGGCGGCCGGGACGTGCTCGGCGAGGTCGCCACGGTGTCCGAGCTGGAAGAGCTGCTGCGGCGTCGTACCCCGTTGAGCCTGGCCGACCTGCGCGAAGCCGCCTGATCCCGCGCGGCCGGCGGACCCACGGCCCGATCGATGATCGGACCGCCCGGTGGATGCCGCGGTGACGGTCCGCCGGGCAGCGTCGTCGGCAGGAGGTGGCGGAGCCGGACGGCGCCACCGGGGGAGGGGACGCGATGCGGTTCGCAGCGAACACCGAGATCGGCGCCGACGCCGAGCGGGTCTGGGCGGTGCTGGTGGACGTGGAACGGTGGCCGGAGTGGACCGCCTCGGTGACCCGGGCCGAGCGGGGTGAGCCGGGGCCCCTCGCGGTCGGCGCGACCGCCCGCCTGACCCAGCCGAAACTGCGCCCGGCGGTCTGGCGGGTCGTCGAGCTGACCGAGGGGTGGGAATTCACCTGGGTCTCCGACGTCCCGGGTGTGCACACCCGTGGCGAGCACCGGTTGGTGCCGTTGCCCGACGGACGTACCCGGGTCGACGTGGCCATCGACCAGAGCGGACCGCTGGCCGGTCTGATCGGCCGGCTGTACGGCGGCCTGCTGCGCCGCTACGTCGGGCTGGAGGCCGACGGGCTCAGGCGTCGCTGTGAGCGGAGCTGACGGCCGGTTTCTCCAGCACGGCCAGCGGGGTGCCGTTCGGGTCCGGACGGTGCGCCACGACCCGGTAGCCGTACCGCTGGTAGAGCGCGAGGGTGCGGGCGCTGTCCGCGCCGGTGAAGAGGGTGAACCGGGCCGCGCGGCCGGCGCAGGCCTCCTCGATCGCGACCAGCAGTCGCGCCCCGAGACCCCGCCCCTGCTGGTCGGGGGCGACCGAGAGGCGTCCGACCTGTGCGGTGTCGCCGGCCAGGTGGGCGCGCACCGAGCCGACCAGCCGGTGCCCCGAGCGGGCGACGAGCACGATATCCGGGCCGGCCAGCACGGCCGCGACCTCGTCCAGGGTCTCGGTCAACGGCGGCAGGAAGGGCTCGCCGTAGTGTTGCGCCTCGCTCAGGTACGCGGCGCGCTGGACGGTCAGGATCTCGCCGGCGTCCGCGACAACCGCCGCAACGATGCTCACCTCGACGCTCATCGGGGCAGCACAACACAGCCGGCGTTGCCGAACCCGGGCGGCCCGGCCGCTGCCCGGCAGCCGGGAAACGCTCAGAAGCGGGCGAACGAGCGGATCGGCGCGCGCGGGCCGTACTTCGGCGCCTGGATACCGGCGGCCTCCAGCAGCACACACACCCGACCCCGATGCCCCCGGAACGGCTCCAGCAGGGTCAGCATCCGCGCGTCGTCGCCCCTCGGTTCGCCGGCCAGGGCCCAGGACACGGTGTTCGGGATGTGGTAGTCGCCGACGCTCACCGCGTCGGGGTCGCCGTACGCGATCCGGACCACCTCGGCAGCGGTCCACGGCCCGATGCCCGCGATGGCGGTCAGCCGGCGGGTCGCCTCCGCCGCGTCGACGCAGCGCTCCAGACGGTCGGCCAGCGCGGCGGCCCGGCGCAGCGTGTCGGCCCGGCGCTGCTCCACGCCGAACGGGTGGAACACCCAGTACGGGGTGGCGGCCACCGCGGCGGCCTCGGGTGGCAGCAGCAGCGGCTGAAGCGGGCCGGGCGCCGGCTCGCGGAAGTGCCGCACGGTCGCCGCGTACGCCCGGTACGCCTCCTTGCCGGTGACCTTCTGCTCGAAGACCGCCCGCAGCAGTCGGGGGAAGACCTGCCCGGTGGTGGGCATGCGCAATCCCCGGTGCTCCCGGGCCAGCCGGGCGACGAGCGGGTGCGCCGCCGCCAACTCGGCGAAGCCGGTGAGGTCGTCGCGCAGCCCGGCGATCCCGTCGGCGTGTGCCACCACATGCTCGGCGCCCGGCCCGTACCCCTCGGCGAGCAGATCACCGCCCGTCGGTCGCAGCGCGAGGGTGGCCGGTCCCTGCGGGGTGCGGGTCGCCCACCAGAAGGTGCCGGCGGCGATCCGCGCGCACGGGTCGTACGGGCTGAAGGTCAGCGCGCGGACCGACGCGGCCAGCCGGTATCCGACCGGCGGGTGCAGCACCCGGGTCGCGGCGGGTTCGGTCTCGGTCACCCTGCCACTCTGCCAGGTCACGCGGCGGTGCCGGTCGCCGCCGTCCGCCGACGTGCCACCGGGTACGACGGTGGCCGGTCGCGCCCGCTGCGGCTGCGACCGGCCACCGTCGTACCCCGGCGGTGCCGGGATCAGTACGAGTAGCCCGAGCCTCCGGCGTCGCTCGACCCGCTGTCCGCCGGCGGCGCGACGGCCTTTGGCGTCGAGGTGGGCAGGCAGGTCAGGTTCTTCTTGCCGTTCTGGTCGACCACGAACCAGGTGCCGCCGACGGCCTGACCCTTCCACTGGCCGGGCTTCTTGTCGCCGATGTAGCGGTAGACCGGCCAGCCGCCGATGGTGAGCTGGCGGGTGCCGTCCTGGCGGGTGACGCTGCCGACCTTGTCGTCGGAGAGGCCGGTGAGCTGGGGGTTCCCGTCGGTCAGCGCGGGCGGCCACACCTGCGCGCACTTGTCGACGCAGTTCGACGCGGGCGGGTCGGCGGTGTCCTTGTCGAAGCGGTACAGGACCCAGCCGTCCTGGTCCGTCACGACGTTGCCCATCCGGGCGATCTTCTTGCCGATCAACTGCTCGGTCAGGTCGACGTCCGCGGCCGGCGGCGCGTCGGCGACCGGCGCCTCCGCGGATGCCGACGCCTCGGGCTCCGCCGACGCGCTGGGCTCGGCCGCGGCGACGGCGACCGGCTCGGCCGCGCTCGAGTTCGCCCCGTCGTAACCCGCGGGAGCGCAGGCCGTTAGTGCGACCATCGCGCTCGCGACGATGACGGTCCGCTTCATCTGTGCCACGTGCCCTCCTCATTCTTGGCAGTTCACCCATAGGTACGGCGAGCGGGCTGTCAAGGTTGAAGAAGTAACAGTGGTCAATTTCACGGGTTTTGATTGAACCGTAGCGAACGATGATGCGTACGGCCCCACGCGGAATTTTCGACGGAAACAAAAATCGACGCCGGCCATTGGACAATGGCCGGCGTCGACGATGGTACGCGACCCTACATGGGCACCGTGACCAGCGGGCTCGCCACACCGTTACGGTCCACCGACTGCACCTGGAGCTGTTTGATGTCGCGCGTCAACGCCGACGTCGACGCGCTCAGCTCAAGACCCTGCGGGCGGCTGTTGGTGCCGTAACCACCCTCGGGCACCGACCACGTCGAAATCACCTCCGTGGTGGCGTTGTCGCGCACCACCACCAGTCGGCAGGTCCGCGGGCCGGGCAGTTTCCGCAGGCTGAAGTTGATGCGGGTGCCGTACTCCCGCTCAAGGAGGAACATGGTCGTCTGGACGCCGGTCGTCGGGTCGGTGGCGTCGACCTGGTCGCCCTCCTCCTCGGTGCCGCCGACGCCCGGTCCGCTCGGCGGCGCGGTCGGCGCGCTCGTCGGCGGGTCGTTGACGCCGGCGCTCGTCGACGGCTCCGCGAGATTGCCCGGCGTCTCGTCCCCGGCCACACTCACGAAGCCGTAACCCGTCAACCCGCCGAAGACCACCACCGCCGCGGCGGTCGCGAGCAGCTGACGAAACCTGGTGCGCCGCCGGTCGGCCCGGACCGCGACCAATGTCCGGTCCAGCAGCGCCGGATCCGTGGCGGTCTGCTCCAGGGCCATCATCGTCTCGCCGTCGATGCCGGAGAGCAGGCCCACCACCGGCACCATCGTCTCCAGCTCGGCCGCGCACGCCCAGCAAGCGGCGAGATGCTCCTCGAACCGCTCGGTGTCCTGCTCGTCAAGCACGCCGAGCGCGTACGCGGCGACGTCCATGTGGTCCGGCCGGCTCATTCTGTCACCCCCCGCTCCTGCAGAGCCGTGCGCAAGGCGCGCAGCGCGTAGTAGACCCGCGACTTGGCGGTGCCCAACGGAAGCCCCAGCTCCTCCGCCGCCTCCGGCACCGTCCGCCCCCGGAAGTACGTCGCGATCAGGATCTCCCGATGCGACTGACTCAGCGTACGCAGCGCGTCCGCCACCGTCATCGTGCGCAGCACCCGGTCGGTGCTGTCCGCCTCGGCGAACGCCGTCAGGTCCCGGTCGTACGTCTCCGGCGGCCGGGCCTCCTGGCTGCGGTGCTCGTCGATGGCGATCCGACGTGCCACGGTGACCAGCCACGGCCGCAGGGAACCCTGCCCCTGTGCGCCGAGGCGGTGCGCGTTGCGCCAGGCCCGCAACAGCGTCTCTTGGACGATGTCCTCCGCGCGCTGCCGGTCCCCCCCGGTGAGCCGCATGACGAACATCAGCAACGGGCCGGCGTGCTCGGCGTAGAGCAGCCGGATCAACTGGTCGGAGTGGCTGGCCTCGGTTGTCGTCGCCTGGTGGCGCCCGGGCGCCGGTCGGGGCGTCACCGGACCATTTTGGCGAGACGTGGCTCGGGCGTCGACCCCCCGGGCAGACGAGGTCGACCGTGACGACGACCGCGCGGACAACCAGTCCGCGCCAACCGCGTCGCCATGCCAACCGGCCGCCACCGCATGCATGCAGACCTCCGGGATGTCCGTGACCAACGCCGCCCCCACAAGGCGGGCCGCCCGGTGGTACGCAGCCACGCCCCGAGCGGATCAACGAACAACGAAAAAAACTTCGGCGGCGTCACCGGTGACCGGTCAACGGCGGACGGAGAACAGCCCCGGCGGTGGCGGGTCCGAGCCGGTGGCGTCGACGTCGCGCACCACCGCCGCCCCGCCGGCGAAGCGGTCCAACTCGTCATCGGCCACCACCCGGCCGGGAAACCAGTCGCCGGCCGCCCGCCGGGTCAAGCCGGGCACCGGGGGAGTGGTCCGCCCGGCGACCAGCACCAGATTGCCGTACCGGCGACCACGCAGCACCCCCGCGTCGCCGACCAGGCACGCCTGCGGCAGCACCGAACGCACCGTGGCGACCTGACTGCGGGCGTACCGCAGCGGCGGGCCGTCGGCCAGGTTCGACAGCAACCAGCCCGCCGGACGGAGCACCCGCGCGACCTCGGCGGCGTACTCGACCGACGTGAGGTGCGCCGGGGTGCGGGCACCGGCGAAGACGTCGGCGACCACCACGTCGTAGCTGGCGTCCCGCGTCGAGGTCAGCACGGCCCGCGCGTCCTGCACGCGGACCCGCAGCCGCGCGTCCGCAGGCCAGGGCAGCACACGCCGCACCAGCTCCACCAGGGCGCCGTCCACCTCGGACACCCGCTGGGTCGAGCCGGGCCGGGTCGCCGACACGTACCGGGGCAGGGTCAACGCGCCGCCGCCCAGGTGCAGCACCCGCAGCGGCTCGCCCGGGGGCGCGATCAGGTCCAGCGCTGCGGCCAGCCGCCGGACGTACTCGAACTCCAGGTGGGTGGGGTCGCTCAGGTCGACGTGCGACTGCGGCGCGCCGTCCAACAGCAGCGTCCACGAACCGGGCCGGTCCGCCGACGGCACCAGCTCGGCCAGACCGGTGTCCACCCGCTCGACCACCCGGTCACCCGCTCGTTTACGCCCCACCGCGACCCCCGCTCAGCGACCGACACGTGCCGCGGCGGTCAACGCGCGGTGCAGCAGCCGGGAGTCGCCGAGCAGCGCGCGTAGGCGGCGCTCCAGGCCGGCGATCGGGATGAGGTTCTGCGGCGCCCGTGGGTCCTTGTACGGTGTCGACGCGAACCGGGGCAGCGTGACCAGCGACAGGTCGGCCAGGTCGATCGCCGCCTCGACGGGCAACTCGGTGGAGCACTCCACCCGGACGATGCCGGCCCACGGCGCGCCCACGGCCACCGGCAGCCGCAGATACCACGACCAGCCGCCCCAGGGCGTGCGGAGCCGGAACACCGGCGACCGCTCGCCCGGCGCCAGGCCCGTCACCACCGCCGTCAGCCGGGCGTCCAGGTACTGGCTGTGCTGGGTCTTGATGTAGCCGAGCGTGCGCGGCAGATGGTGCCGACTGCGCAGCGGACCGTCCACCACCAACAGATCGCCGTCGACCCGGGCGGCGTCGGACACCGCCACCTCCAACGCCGTCAACGGGCCCTGCACGGCCGCCGGCAGCTTCGCCAGCTCGCCGGTGCCGCCCACCCGGTGCACCGGATAGCGGATCGCGCCCGCCACCACGTCCCGGGCCGACGGGCTCGCCGTGAACAGACCCCGGCCCACCTGCGTGCCGGCCAACTGCGCCGCGCCCCGACCCAGGTCGCAGCGCACCACCCCGGCCGCGTACGACGCCGCGAGCCCCGGAAACGACCCGCCGTCCTCCTCCGCCGTCCAGATGCTCGCGTCGACCCGGCGGACCCCGTCGACCAGGAGCACCACGTCCGGCGCCCGCACGTCGGCGCGTACGCCGATCGCCCGCCAGTCGACGGCCGGCAACTCCACGTCGACCTCGACCTGGGTGCTGCTCGGGGTGGCCGGCCCGGAGGCGGACGCCTCGAACGACGCCCCGTACGACGGGTCCCACGAGTCGACGAAGAACGCCGCGTCGCCCACGCTCACCGACCCGACCTTTCGTTCGCGACTGCGGGGCTCCGCTGCGCTGCACTCCTCGCGCTCACCGGCCGGACCTTTCGTTCGCGACTGCGGGGCTCCGCTGCGCTGCACTCCTCGCGCTCACCGGCCGGTCCGTTCGACGCGCGCCGAGCGGGCGTCCTTGCGTACCTCGAAGCGGACCGGGATCCGCTCGGCCAGCGCCGCGACGTGGGTGACCACGCCGACCATCCGGTCACCCCGGGCGGCCAGGTTCTCCAGCGTGGCGGCCACCGTGTCCAGGGTGGCCGCGTCCAGCGTGCCGAAACCCTCGTCCAGGACGATCGACTCCAGACTCGCCGCCGTCGTCGACATGCCGGCCAACTGCTCGGAGAGCGCCAACGCCAACGCCAGCGACGCCTGGAACGTCTCGCCGCCGGAGAGCGTCCGTACGCCCCGGCGCAGCCCGGCGTCGTGGTGGTCGACCACGAAGAACTCGCCCTTGTCGTGCACCAGCTCGTACTGACCCGAGGACAGTTCCCGCAGGATCCCGGACGCGCCGTCGACCAGCAGGTCCAGCGCCTCCGCCAGCAGCCACCGCTCGAAGTTGTTGGCGCGCAGGTGGCCCGCGAGGGCCCGCGCGACCTGCGCCTCGCGCTCGTGCCCGGCCCGCTGCTCGCGCAACGTGCCGGCCTGTTCGCGGCGCTCGTGCAGTCGACGCCGGTCGGCCTCGGCCCGCTCCACTGCGATCGTCGCGGCGTGTACCGGATCATCGCCGACCGGCACGTCGGCGGCGGCGAAGATGTCGGCGATCCGCCGCTGCACCTCGTCGGCCGCCGCCTCGGCCTCGGCGACGACGGTAACCCGGCCGGCCCGGTCAGCACGACGACGCTCCGCCTCGGCCGTCGCCCAGTCGGTCAACGCCGCCCAGGAGGCCGCCACGTCGTCCCGGTCGGCGGCCGGCGGCCCGAACCGGGCCAGCCCGTCGCGGGCGGTGTCGAAGCCCCGCCAGGTCGCCCGCAGCCGCTCCTGCGCCGCGTCCACCCCGGCGCGGGCCTGGCGCGCGCTTTCCCGGCCCGCCCGGACGGCGGTCGCCGCCTCGTCCAGAACCCGTCGCAGCCGGGCGTGCTCGGCCAGCTCCCGGCGCAGCACCGCGGGCTCGGCCGCGCCCGCGAGCTGCCCGTCCAGTTCGGCCAGCCGGGCGTCCACCTGCTCCTGCCGGGCGCGGGCCTGCACCAGCAGCCGTTCCAGGTCACGCGCCGCGGCGTCCCGCTGCTGCACCGCCGCCTGCGCCGCCTTGGTGGCGGCCCGCGCCGCCTTGCCGGCCGCCGTCGCGGCGGCCACCGCCGAATCCGCCGGGACGGCCGGCACCCGCGTCACCGGCTGCTCGCACACCGGGCAGGGCCTGCCCGGATGCAGGTGCGCCCGCAGGCCGACCGCCAGGTCGGTGGCCTTCGCCTCCTCGTGCGCCCGGAAGGCCGCCTCCAACTCGGCGTCGGCCCGCTCGGCCTCGGCGCGGGCGGCGGCCACCGCCGCCACCGCCGTCGTGTGCTCCTCGTCCGCCGTACGCACCGCCGCGCGGACCGTGTCGGCCTCGCCGGTCAGCCGATCCCGATCGTCGTACGCCCGCAGTTGCAGCCGCAGCGCGCTCTCGTCACCGGCGCCGGCCAACTCACCGCGCAGCTTCTCCTCCCGCTCCTCGGCCAGCGACACCGCCGCGACAGCCGCGTCGGCCTCGGCGCGCGCCGCGGCCACCGCGTGCGCCACCTCGGCCACCCCGCGCGGGGCGCGGACGGCGGACAGCACGCTCAGCTCGTCGTCGAGCGCGGTCAGGGCCACCGCCGCCTCCCGCGCGCGGTCCCGGGCCGCCGCCAACTCCGGCATGGCCCCGGTCACCGCGCCGGCCAGCTCAACCATCTCCTCGACGAGGGCGTCGGCCTCGGCCACCGCCTCGTCGTCCACCCCGGTCAGGCCGGCGAGCACCTGGTCGACCGCGTCCAGCTTGGCCTCCGCCTGCGCCGCGCGGGCCGTGGCCCTCTTCTGCACGTCCTCGTAGACGCCGAGGCCCAGCAGGTTGACCAGGATCTGCTGCCGGGTGGCCGGCTTGGCGTGCAGAAAGTCGGCGAACTGCCCCTGCGGCAGCACCACGCAGCTGGTGAACTGCTCGTACGGCAGCCCGACCGCCTCCAGCACCGCCTGCTCCATCTCGGCGGGCGTACCGGCGACCACCTCACCCAGGTCGTCCGGGCTCAACCCGGTGTCGAGCTTGGTCACGTCGAAGCCGGCCGGCATCACCTGCAACCCGGCGTTCGCGGTCTTCACGTTGCCCCGGCCGTCCCGGCGCACCACCCGGGTCGCCACGTACCGGGCGCCACCGGACTCGAAGACCAGCCGCACCCGGGCCTCGGTCGCCGACGGCGCGAGGGCGTTCGCCAACCCCCGCGCGCCACCCCAACGGGGGACCGTGCCGTAGAGGGCGAAGCAGATGGCGTCCAGCACTGTCGACTTGCCCGAACCGGTCGGCCCGATCAACGCGAAGAAGTCGGCGTCGGTGAAGTCGACCGTCGTGGAGTCCCGGAAGACCGTGAACCCGGCCATGTCGAGCCGCATCGGTCGCATCAGTGATCGACCTCCTCGAAGAGCTCGTCGAAGAGTTCCCGAACGCCCTCGTCGTCGTGGCCCCGGCTGTCCAGGTAGTCGCCGAACAGCTCCCGGGGGGAACGCCCCGACCGCTGCGCGATCCGGGTGCCGCTGCCCGGCGTCGCCAGCAACTCCGGGTCGATCCGGATCTCCAACGCGCGGGGGAGCAGCTCCTGGACCTCCTCGCGCAGGCCCGCGCGGGGGTGCTCCCGCACGAACACCCGCAGCCAGGCGTCCGGCGCCTCGATCTCGGCGAGCTGGGCCAGCGTGCCGCGGACCGTCCGCAGCGCGCTCGCCGCGGTCACCGGCACCTCCCGCACCCGGGCCGCCGTGCTGGCGGTCACCTCGACGACCGTCACCGACGGCACGTTCTCCTGCTCGCCGAAGTCGACGGCGAGCGGGCTGCCGCTGTACCGGACCGGGCAGGGGCCCTCGACGCGCTGCGCCCGGTGCAGGTGGCCCAGCGCCACGTAGTGCGCCGTCGCCGGGAAGACGGTGGCCGGCACCGCGTAGCCGAGCACCGTGTGGGCGTCCCGCTCGCCGCCGCCGGCCGCCGCGCCGATCACCGTCAGGTGGGCGGTGACCAGGTGCACCCGGTCCGGCTCCGAGAAACCCTCGGTGAGCCGGCCCAGCACCCGACCCAGGTGGTCGGCGTACGTCTGGTTGGCCTCGGCGGCGGTCAGCTCGTACATCTCCAGCGCGCGGATCGCGTACCGCTGGGACAGGAACGGCAGCGCGGCGAGCTGCCACCGCTCACCGCCGGCCGTGGTGCCGTCGATGACGTGCTCGGCCGGATTCTCGCGTACCCCGCCGCGCAGCGTGATGCCCGCGGCCTCGGCCCACGGGCGCAGCGCGTCCAGCGCGGGCCCGTTGTCGTGGTTGCCGCCGATCGCGACCACGTCCGCGCCGGTACGACGCAGCGCGGTCAACGCCCGGGTGACCAGCCGGGTCGCCTCCGAGGTCGGTGCGGCCGTGTCGTAGAGGTCACCGGCGACGATCACCAGGTCGGGCTGCTCGGCGCGGGCGATGTCGATCACCCCGGCCAGCACGGCCGTGTGCTCCTCGGCCCGGGACTGCCCCTTGAGCACCTTGCCCACGTGCCAGTCGGAGGTGTGCAGGATCTTCATAGGTGTGCCGGCCCCCTAGAACGGGATGTCGTCGTCGCTGCCGCCGCCGGAGCCCACCACGGCGAACGGGTCGGCGGACTGGGTGATCGAGCGCAGCGTCTCCGAGGGGGCCCGACCCGCCTCGGAGACCCGGGTGGCCCACGCCGGGAACGGGAACTCCAGGCAGAGCGGCACCGGGATGTCCGGCTGGTTGACGAACATGGTGCCCGGCTTGGCGAGCAGCGCCCGCTGTCGCTGGGCCGGCGGCAGGAAGCCGTACTCGGGGCGGGACGCCTCGGCCGGGTCGAGCCGGCCGACCACCCGGATCGCCGAGTTGGTGACGATGCGCCGCTCCACCTCGCTCGCCGTCTGCTGGGCCCCGATCAGGATGACCCCGAGCGAGCGGCCGCGCTCGGCGATGTCGAGCAGCACCTCCTTGATGGGGGAGGAGCCCTCCCGGGGGGCGTACTTGTTGAGCTCGTCGAGGACGACGAAGAGCAGCGGCTTGGCCGTACCGGCCTTCTCCTTGCGCTCGAACTCGCTCTTGAGCGTCACACCCACCACGAACCGCTGCGCCCGGTCGGGGAGGTTGTGCAGGTCGACGACGGTCACCTGCGCCGACTCGCTGGTGTTGATCGAGTGCGGGCGACGGACGGCCAGGTCGCCGCGGATCAGCCGGGCCAGGTCCTTCTTGCTGCCGATCAGCCGGCGGGCGAACGCGTTGACGGTGCCCAGTCCGACCGCGCTGCCCGCCCAGTCGGAGCGGGTCTCGTCGTTGTTGAGCGCCTCGACGATGTGGTCGACCAGATCGCCGTAGGACCCGAGCCGCACCCCGTCGATGCTCACGCCCCCGTCGGCGGGCTGGGCGTACCGGGCCAGGTGGGCCGCGACCGAGTGGACCACCATCGTGTACTGCTGGCGCTCGTCGTCGGCGTCCGCGAAGACGTACGGCAGCAGGCGGTCGGAGCAGAACTCGCTCAACGTCCAGTAGAAGGCGTCGACGCCGGTCAGCCGGCTGCTCACGTCCGGCGTGCCGGCCGCGTCACCGACCCGGGGCGGGGCGTACACCCGCACGTCGGGGAAGGCGCCGGCGCTGAGGCCCAGCTTCGCGTACGCCGCCCGGGTCGGCTCGTCGAGGCGCGTGTTGGGGTGGTCGAGGAACAGCAGGTCCTCGCCCTTGACGTTGAAGATGAGCGCCTTGCCGTTGACCGCGTCGCCGCCCAGGACGCCGGAGCGGAACACCGAGTAGAGCAGGAAGGTGGCGAAGCTCGTCTTGGTGGCGACCCCGGAGATGCCGGAGATCGAGACGTGCGCGCCCCGGCTGCCGTCGAGGAAGTCGGCGTTCAGGTAGACCGGCACGCCGTCGCGGCCCATCCCCATCGGGATGCGCCGCTCCATCCGGTCGAAGTGCAGCGCGCGGGCCCGCGCGTCGCCCTCGGCCCGGTGCACCACGGCCCCCGGGGTCGGCGGCACGTACAGCTCCGGGTCGACCCGCGTGGTGGTGACCTCGGCCGCCTCCTGGACCTGGGCGGGCAGGGTGCCGTCGGCGATGGCGAAGACGTCCGAGTCGAACTGGGCGCCCTCGTGCCGGGCCCGGACCTGCGTGACCACACCGGCGATCGTCACCGGCTCGCGGTTGGGCAGCTCACGACGGGTGACCACCACGTCGTCGAGCTGGAGGTAGCTGCCGGGGGCCACCGCCGTCCAGAACTGCAACGGCGTGGCGTCGGCGGTGCCCAGCACCCGGCCGACCAGCTCGCCCGGGCTGTCGAGGTCGGCGTCGGTCATCGGACGACTCGGGTCGGGCGGGCAGCGCGGTCGGGAAGCATGAGGTGCATCCTGCCCGAGGAGTACGACAGGTCGCCACGCGACGCGGCGGACGACACCCTGGTCGGTCACACCCGCGACGCTGGGTGGGTGACCGGGCGACGGCCCGTCACGCGTCGGTGAGTGGCGGGCCGTCGCCGGGGCGCGGCCGTCAGTCGCGGGCGTGCCGGAGCATCAGGACGCCGTCGTCGGCGGCGAGCACGTGCCGCAGCGGCAGGTGCGTCGGCCCGGTGGCGTCGCCGGCGGTGATCCGCCCCGGCCCCGGCCCGGCGAGCAGCGGCGCGACCGTGAGGCACAGCTCGTCCACCAGGTCGGCCGCGGTGAGCGCGCCGAGCAGGTGCGGGCCGCCCTCGCAGAGCAGCTGCGTCAGTCCGCGTCCGTGCAGCTCGGCCAGGGCGGCGGCGAGGTCGACCCGGCCGGTACCGCAGCGCAGCACTTCGGCGACGTCGGTGAGGCCGGGGGGTGGCTCGGCGTCGGAGCGGGTGAGCACGATCGGCCGGACCGGCGCGTCGGCGAACGCGGCCTGCGCCGGGTCCAGGTCGAGGGCGCCGGAGACGACCACCAACGTCGGGTACGCGGCCAGCCCGTTCGCCCTGCGCCAGGCGCGGCGGCCCTCGTCCAGGCGGACGGCCCGGTACCCCTCGTGCCGCAGGGTGCCGGCGGCCACCACGAGGGCGTCGCAGACCATCCGCAGCAGGCCGAACACCCGCTTGTCCGGCTCGCCCGACAGCCCGGCGGAGAAGCCGTCGACGGTGACCGCGCCGTCCAGGCTGGAGACGAAGTTGACCCGCAGTCGGGGCCGGTCGGCGCGGCCGTAGAGGGCGGTCAACGCCGCGTCGTCGAGGGGCTCGACGGACGGCTCGGGCCACAGCCGCCGGATCGGAATTCCGACCGTCATTCGCCGGCCGGACCGGTGACCGGAGGGGTCGGTTCAGCGGTACGGTGCTGGCAGTCGCACCAGTTCCGGCCCGGGCAGTCGTCGTGCCGCCGGGCCCGGCACGCTCGGCAGATCATGGTCGCAGCCTAAGCCGCGGGAGGACAGGACAGCATGCCGCGTCAGATCTTCCAGCTGAAGATGTCCCTCGCCGGCGTGCGCCCGATCATCTGGCGTCGGGTGCTCGTCCCGGCCGGCTACACGCTGGACCGACTGCACCGGGTCGCGCAGCACGCGATGGGCTGGCGGGACTGCCACCTGCACTCGTTCGAGATCGACACGGTGACCTACGGCGAACCCGTCCCGGACGAGGGCCTGGGGCTGCACGACGAGCTGGACGTCCGGCTGGACGCGGTGCTCGGCAAGGGCAGCAGGTTCTCCTACACGTACGACTTCGGCGACTGGTGGGAGCACGACCTGGTCGTCGAGGACGCACTCACCGCCGACCAGGACGAGCGGTACCCGGTCTGCCTGGACGGGGAGGGCGCCTGCCCGCCGGAGGGAATCGGTGGTCCACTGGGCTACCAGACGCTGCTGGCGGCCCTGGCCGATCCGGCTCATCCGGAGCGGGCTCTGCTGACCGGCTGGGTCACCGGCGGCTTCGACCCGGCGCTCTTCGATCCCGCCGTCGCGACCACGCTGCTGCGTCGCTTCTGCTGAACGGGCTGGTCAGGCTGGCGTCGATGCCTCGTGTGCCGGCCTGAAACAGGGCGGTAACGATCTGGGAACGCTCCCAATGGTCTATTGACACCCTGGTAGCGCCCCGGCAATCTCATGGGAGCGCTCCCGGGGGAGTGGCGGAAGTCTCCTTCACAGCTCTCCCCAGGCGTCCACGGCCACCGGCTGAGCGGCGCGGGGCGCTACAGCACCCCCCACCACGTACGACACACCAAGCCTCACCACTTGAGAGGGGTCAGGATGAGCGTCACCTCACGTCGCCGCTTTGCGGCGATCGCGCTCGCGTCCGTCGCCGTGCTTGCCGCGGCGACCGCCTGCGGCGACGGCGACTCGTCGTCCGATTCGGACGGCGGCAAGGTCACTCTGGTCGTCGACGTCTTCGGCGACCAGGGCTTCGGCTACGAAGATCTCTACAAGCAGTACCAGACGGAGCACCCGAACGTCACGATCCAGGAGCGCGGCAAGGGCCTCGGCCTCGGTGACTACAACACCCGGCTGACGCAGCAGATCACCGCCGGCGCCGGTGCCGGTGACGTCGTCGCCCTCGAAGAGGGCACGATCGTGCAGTTCTTCGCGCAGGCCGACAAGTTCGTGAACCTGGCCGACCACGGCGCCAACGACCTCAAGGGCAACTTCCTGCCGTGGAAGTGGGAGGGTGGCCTCACGCCGGACGGCAAGGTGCTCGGTCTCGGCACCGACGTCGGCGGCATGGCCGTCTGCTACCGCAGCGACCTCTTCAAGGCCGCCGGTCTGCCGACCGACCGCGAGCAGGTCGGCGCCCTCTGGCCGACGTGGGACGCGTTCATCGAGCAGGGCCAGAAGTTCACCGCCGCCGACAAGAAGCACAAATTCGTCGACTCGGCCACCAACTTCTACAACATCGTGCTGATGCAGACGGCGGGCGCCGGCAACGGCTACACCTACTTCGACAAGAGCAACAAGCTCGTCGTCGGCGAGAACCCGGACGTGCAGACCGCGTTCCAGCAGACCACCAAGATGATCAGCGCGGGTCTGTCGAACAACCTGCGGAGCTTCTCGAACGAGTGGAACGCCGGCTTCAAGAACGGCAGCTTCGCCACCATCGGCTGCCCGGCCTGGATGACGGGTGTCATCAAGGGCCAGGCCGGTGACGCGGCGGCCGGCAAGTGGGACGTCGCCAAGGCGCCGGGCAACGGCGGCAACTGGGGCGGTTCCTGGCTGGCCGTGCCGAAGTCCAGCAAGCACCAGAAGGAAGCCGCTGAGCTGGCCAAGTTCCTGACCAGCGCCAAGAGCCAGACCGAGGCGTTCAAGAAGGTCGGCAACCTGCCCTCGTCGCCGCAGGCCCTCGAGGACCCGGCCGTGCTCGCCGCCACCAACGAGTACTTCAGCGGCGCGCCGATCGGCAAGATCTTCGCCGCTGGCGCCAAGGAGCTGAAGCCGGTCTACCTCGGCCCGAAGAACCAGGCGGTCCGGGACGCGGTCGAGAACGCGCTGCGCAGCATCGAGCAGGGTAAGGCCGCCGACGCCGCTTGGCAGGACGCGGTGAAGAACGGCCAGGCAGCAGGCAAGTAACGGCTGCGACGCGCTCACGGGTGGTGCCGCTCCGGCACCACCCGTGAACCCGCGTCAACACGCCCTGCCGCGGCGCCCCACGAGGCGCCGCCGAGTGTGAAGGACCGCTCATGAGCTCCCTGAAGACCCCCGCGCCACCGGACGCGTCGGCCCGCGGGCCGCGCCCGGCGCCACGGCACTCAACGGCGCGCCGCCGGCAGCTGAACCGGCTGGACCTGCGCTTCACCCCGTACGTCTTCGTCCTGCCGTTCTTCGTGCTCTTCGCGATCTTCGGCGTCTACCCGATCGTCTACACGTTCTGGATCGCGATGACCGACCGGTCACCGATGAACGCGACGATCAGCTTCGTCGGCCTGGACAACTTCGTCGAGCTGTTCACGAACGATCCGCAGTTCTGGAACGCGGTGGTGAACACCTTCGGGATGTTCGCGCTCTCCACCATCCCGCAGCTGCTCATCGCGCTGATGCTGGCCAACGCGTTGAACCGCCGCATCCGCGGCCAGATGTTCTTCCGGCTGGCCATCGCGATGCCGATCATCACCTCGACCGCCGTGGTGGCGCTCATCTTCTCGATGATCTACGCCCGGGACTTCGGCCTGATGAACTGGCTGCTCGACCTGGTCGGTCTCGGCCCCATCGACTGGCGGGCCAACCGCTTCGCCTCCTGGGTCGCCATCGCCACCATGGTCGACTGGCGGTGGGTGGGCTACAACGCCCTCATCTACCTCGCCGCGATGCAGTCGATCAGCAAGGACGTGTACGAGGCGGCCGCCCTCGACGGCGCCTCGCAACGCCGCCAGTTCTGGTCGATCACCATTCCGCAGCTGCGCCCCACCATCATCTTCACGCTGATCATCTCGACCATCGGCGGTCTGCAGCTCTTCACCGAGCCGCTGATGTTCACCAGCGGCTCGGGCGCGCTCTCCGGCGGCACGGAGGGGCAGTTCCAGACGATCACGATGTACCTGCTGGACGTCATGAACCAGCGGTTCCGGTGGGGGTACGCGGGCGCCGTCGCCCTGGTGCTGTTCCTGCTGATCGCGTCCGTCTCGTTCATCAACTACCTGCTGGCCCGCCGCATCAGCTCCGACAAGTGAGGGTGGCCCACCCATGACCAGTACCACTCTGCGACCGCCGTCGGTCCGGCCACCGGCCGAACGCAACGGCATCCGCCACAGCGCGGAGAAGCTCTGGACGGCCAGCCCGCTCACCTGGTTCGGGCTCGTCCTCGGCGTCATCCTGTCGCTCTTCCCGTTCTACTGGATGATCGTCATCGCCTCGCGGACCAGTGACGCCGCGAACTCCTGGCCCCCGCCGTTCCTGCCGGGCGGCAAGCTGGGCGAGAACATCCAGCGGGTGCTCGACAACGGCGACGCGAACATCGTCAAGGGCCTGATGAACTCGTTCCTGGTGTCGGGCACGATCACGGTGGCGACCGTGTTCTTCGGCTCGCTCGCCGGATTCGCGTTCGCGAAACTGCGTTTCCGCGGCAAGAACGCGCTGCTGCTCATCATCCTGGCCTCGATGATGATTCCCATCCAGCTCGGTGTGCTCCCGCTGTACATCCTCATGGCCAAGCTGGAATGGCTGAACACGATGCCGTCGGTGACGGTTCCGTTCCTGATCGGCGGCTTCGGCATCTTCATGATGCGCCAGTACGCCGAGCAGGCGGTGCCCAACGAGCTGATCGAGGCGGCCCGCGTCGACGGCTGCTCCACCTGGCGTGTCTACTGGCACGTGGTGGTGCCGGCGCTGCGGCCCGCGGCGGCCGTGCTCGGGCTGCTCACCTTCATGGAGCAGTGGAACCAGTTCTTCTGGCCCTTCGTGGTGCTCGCCGACCCGGCCAACCCGACCGTGCAGATCTCCCTGCGCAGTCTGAACACCGCGTACTTCGCGGACAATTCTCAGATTTTCGCGGGTACGCTCATCGCTACCCTTCCGCTGTTCATCGTCTTCGTTCTGTTCGGCCGCCAGATCATCGGCGGGATCATGGAAGGTGCCGTCAAGTCGTGAGCAACCCCGCCAGCCCATCCGCCGTCGACCTCGACGAGCGTTCCGGGCTGACCTTTCCACCCGGCTTCCTCTGGGGAGCCGCGACCGCGGCATACCAGATCGAGGGGGCGGCGGCCGAGGACGGCCGCACCCCGTCGATCTGGGACACCTTCAGCCACACCGAGGGCCTGGTGGTCAACGGGCACACCGGCGACGTGGCCTGCGACCACTACCACCGGCTCGGCGACGACGTCGCGTTGATGGCCGAGCTGGGCCTCAAGTCGTACCGTTTCTCGGTCTCCTGGCCCCGGGTGCAGCCCGGTGGCACGGGCGCGGCCAACCCGAAGGGCCTGGACTTCTACCGGCGGCTCGTGGACGAGCTGCTGGCCCACGACATCGAGCCGTGGCTCACCCTCTACCACTGGGACCTTCCCCAGGAGCTGGAGGACGCCGGTGGCTGGCCGTCGCGGGACACCGCCGCCCGCTTCGCCGACTACACGACGCTCGTCGCCGACGCGCTCGGCGACCGGGTGCGCTACTGGACCACCCTGAACGAGCCGTGGTGCTCGGCGTTCCTCGGGTACGGCTCCGGCGTACACGCCCCGGGCCGGTCCAACGGCGCGGACTCGGTGCGCGCCGGCCACCACCTGATGCTCGGGCACGGCCTGGCCGTGCAGGCCCTGCGGGCCGTCCGGCCCACGGCCGAGGTGGGCGTGACCGTCAACCTGTACCCGGTCGACGCGGCCACCGACGCTCCCGCCGACGTGGACGCGGCCCGCCGGATCGACGGGCTGGCCAACCGCTTCTTCCTCGACCCGCTGCTGCGCGGGTCGTACCCGGAGGATCTGGTGGCCGACCTGCGCGAGGTCACCGACTTCGACCACGTCCGCGAGGGTGACCTGGCGACCATCTCCACGCCGCTGGACCTGGTCGGGATCAACTACTACAGCCGGCACGTGGTCGCCGCGCCGATCGAGGGCGCCGAGCCCGAGCCGTACTGGCGGGCACCCTCCTGCTGGCCGGGCAGCGAGGACGTCCGGTTCGTCACCCGGGGCGTTCCGGTGACCGACATGGACTGGGAGATCGACGCCCCGGGCCTGGTGGAGACGCTGCGGCGGGTGCACGAGGAGTACACGGACCTGCCGCTGTACGTCACCGAGAACGGCTCCGCGTTCGTCGACACCGTCGTCGACGGGCAGGTCGACGACGTCGACCGGCTGGCCTACTTCGACGCGCACCTGCGGGCCTGCCACGAAGCGATCAACGCCGGCGTGCCCCTGCGGGGATACTTCGCCTGGTCATTGATGGATAATTTCGAGTGGGCCTGGGGTTACACCAAGCGCTTCGGCATGATCCACGTCGACTACGACAGCCAGCTTCGCATCCCCAAGTCCAGCGCCAGGTGGTACGCCTCGGTGATCCGACGCAACGGTCTGGCCGCACAATAGGCTCGGGCCAGCCATCAGGGCGGTCCCGGCGTCCACTCTCGCGTGGCGCCGGGTCCGCCCGCCGTCGGAGGAGCAGACGATGACAACGCAGCGCACCCGCTCGCTCGGGCGCCCGACCCTCGATGCGGTCGCGGCGCGCGCCGGCGTGGGTCGGGGCACGGTCTCGCGCGTGGTCAACGGCTCGCCCCAGGTCAGCCCGGAGGCCCGGGCCGCGGTCCAACAGGCGATCGCCGAGTTGGGGTACGTGCCGAACCGCGCCGCCCGCGCGCTGGTCACCCAGCGGACCGACTCCGTCGCCCTGGTGGTGTCCGAATCCGGGGAGCGGGTCTTCACCGAGCCGTTCTTCGCGGCGATCGTGCGGGGGATCAGCTCCGGCCTGCTGGAGACGCCCATGCAGCTCTGGCTGGCGATGGCCCAGTCGCCGGTCGAGCGTGAGCGCGTCGAGCACCACCTCACCAACCAGCACGTCGACGGCGTACTGCTGCTGTCGTTGCACGACTCCGACCCGCTGCCCACCCTGCTGGAGGAGCGCGGCCTGCCCGCGGTGCTCGGTGGCCGACCGGCCCGGATGCTGCAACCCGGGGCCCAGCCGGCGTGGTTCGTCGACGTGGACAACGTTGGCGGCGCACGGCAGGCGGTGGAGTACCTGACCAGCCAGGGGCGGCGACGCGTCGCCACCATCGCCGGACCGCAGGACATGGGCGCCGGCCTGGCCCGACTGGCCGGCTACACCGAGGCCGTCAAGGCCACCGGCGTCGGCGTCAACCCCGACCTGATCGCGTACGGCGACTTCAGCGAGAGCAGCGGGGCGACCGCCATGCGCCGCTTGCTGAACGCCTGCCCGGACCTGGACGCCGTCTTCGTCGCGTCCGACCTGATGGCGTTCGGCGCGTTGCGGACCCTGCGCGACGCCGGCCGGCGTGTCCCGGAGGACGTCGCCGTGATCGGCTTCGACGACGCGCCGGTCGCCCGCCAGGCGGACCCACCGTTGACGAGCGTGTTCCAGCCGGTCGAGGAGATGGGCCGGCAGATGGCCCGGCTGCTGGTCGCCCGCATCCGCGGCGACGACCTACCCGCCCCGCACATCCTTCTGGACACCCAACTCGTCCACCGAGCCAGCGCGTAACCCCTCCCCGCCCCACCCCGTCCCGCGCGCTCCCCGCCCCCTCTCCCGGCCGATCTTGCACTTGCTGTGGCGACATACGGGATATTCCGCGCGAACTGTCGACAGAAAGTGCAAGATCGCGTGCTGGGGGGCGGGCGCGGGGCGCGGGGCAGGGACGGGGTGGGGGGTTTTAGGGGAGCCAGCGGCGGAGTTCGCGTTTGGCCAGGGAGTTGCGGTGGACCTCGTCGGGACCGTCGGCGAGGCGCAGGGTGCGGGTCTGTGCCCAGAGGGCGGCCAGCGGGGTGTCCTGGCTGACGCCCGCGCCGCCGTACCCCTGGATGGCCTTGTCGATCACCCACTCCGCCATCGCCGGTGTGGCGATCTTGATGGCCTGGATCTCGGTGTGCGCGCCCTTGTTGCCGACGGTGTCCATCAGCCAGGCCGTCTTGAGCACGAGCAGGCGGGCCTGTTCGATGCGGACCCGCGATTCGGCGATCCACTCCCGCACGACGCCCTGCTCGGCGAGGGGGCGACCGAACGCGATCCGCTCGTTGGCCCGGCGACACAGCAGCTCCAGTGCCCGCTCGGCCATTCCGATCAATCGCATGCAGTGGTGGATGCGCCCCGGGCCGAGTCGCGCCTGGGCGATGGCGAAGCCGGTGCCCTCCGCGCCGATCAGATTGGCCGCCGGCACCCGTACGTCGGTGAAGTCGATCTCGGCGTGCCCGCCGTGCGTACCGTCGGAGTAGCCGAAGACGTGCATGCCCCGGCGGACGGTCACGCCCGGCGTGTCCCGGGGGACGAGCACCATGCTCTGCTGGCGGTGCCGGTCGGCGTCCGGGTCGGTCTTGCCCATCACGATGAGGATCTCGCAGCGCGGGTCCATGGCGCCGGACGACCACCACTTGCGGCCGTTGACGACGTACTCGTCGCCGTCGCGGGTGATCCGGGTGGCGATGTTGGTCGCGTCGGACGAGGCGACCTCCGGCTCGGTCATGCAGAAGGCCGAGCGGATCTCGCCCTCCAGCAGCGGCACGAGCCAGCGCTCGCGCTGGGCGTCCGAGCCGAACTCGGCCAGCAGCTCCATGTTGCCCGTGTCCGGCGCCGCGCAGTTGACCGCCTCGGGCGCCAGGTGCGGGCTGCGCCCGGTCAGCTCGGCGAGCGGCGCGTACTGGAGGTTGGTCAGGCCGGCGCCGTAGCGCGGATCGGGCAGGAACAGGTTCCACAGGCCGCGCTTGCGGGCCTCCGCCTTCAGCTCGGCCAGCACCGGGGTACGCGACCACTCCTCGCCGGTGGCCGCCTGCTCGGCGTGCACCGGCTCGGCCGGGTAGACGTGCTCGGTCAGGAACCGGGTCAGCTCGTCGCGCAGCTCCTCGGTCCGGGCGTCGTACGCGAAGTCCATCACCGCTCCCTGGCGGCGGTCAGCCCGTGCGCGACCAGCGGTGCCACCATCTCGCCGATCCGGTCGAAGCCCTCGCCGAGCGTCTGCCCGAGCGTGTGACGGTAGTGGATGCCCTCGCAGATGACGGCGAGCTTGAAGCAGCCCAGCGCCACGTGCCAGTGCAGCGGCCCGACGTCGACGTCGCTGCGCCCGGCGTACCTGTCGATCAGCTCCGCGCCGGTGGGGAAGCCGGCGCGCGGGCCGAGGCCGTCGGCGACGGGATTGCCGGCGGTGTCGCTGTCGCCCAGCACGTCCCAGTACGTCAGCAGCAGCCCCAGGTCGGCGAGGGGATCGCCGAGGGTGGCCATCTCCCAGTCGAGGACGGCGTGTACGGCCACCGGGTCGGCCGAGGCGAGGAGGTTGTCCAGCCGGTAGTCGCCGTGCACGATGCGGCCGGCGTTCGCGCCCTCGGGGGCGGTCGCGGCGAGCAGGTCGCGCAGTTCGTCGATGCCGGGCAGGTCGCGGCTGCGCGAGCGGTCGAGCTGCCCGGCCCAGCGGCGGACCTGCCGGGCCAGGTAGCCCTCGGGGCGGCCGAAGTCGGCGAGCCCGACGGCGGCCGGCTCGACGGTGTGCAACGCGGCGAGGGTGTCCATCATCGCCATGGCGAGGGCCCGGCGTCGTTCGTCGCCCAGCGGGTCGGTCTGGGCGCGGGTGCGGAACACCTCGCCGGGCATCCGTTCCATCAGGTAGAACGGTGCGCCGAGAACCTCGGTGTCGGTGCAGAGCAGCAGCGCGCCGGGGACCGGCACCTCGGTGGGCGCCAGCGCCGAGATGACCCGGAACTCGCGGGCCATGTCGTGCGCGGTGGCCAGCACGTGCCCCAGCGGTGGGCGGCGCAGCACGACCTCCCGCTCGCCGAAGCGCAGCAGGTAGGTGAGGTTGGACTTGCCGCCCGCGATCAGGTGGGCGCGCAGCGGCCCGGCGGTCAGCTCGGGTCGGTGCGTCGCCAGGTAGCTCGCGAGGCGATCGAGGTCGATCCCGGCGGGGGCGGCCGGAACAGCGCCCGGCCGGAGCGCGCTGGCGGCCGGATCACTCATCCGACTAGTTGATGGCAGCCCGTTCACGTTGTCAAGGTCAGGTACGCCTGACGTGCCGTGGTCAGCGCTTCGGCCAGGTGAGGTGGCGTCGCCGGCGGTCGAGCCAGTCGACGGGCGATCTCCCCTTCTTGCGACATTTGCCCAGATATCGTCTCTTGATGGGCGGACCGCGGCAGTGGTCTCCGGAGCGGTGGGGGGCGATCGTGGCGAAGGCGAGCGAGGGTACGACGACGGTGGGCGAGCTGTTGCTCAGCCGGCTCTACGACCTCGGAGTACGCCATGTCTTCGGGCTGCCGGGCGACTACAACATGGACTTCCTCGATCAGATCGAGGCGTTCGACGGGATCGAGTGGGTCGGCAGTTGCAACGAGCTCAACGCCGGCTACAGCGCCGATGGATACGCCCGCCTCGCCGGTGTGGCCGCGATCCTCACGACGTTCGGTCCCGGCGAACTGTCGGCGGTCAACGCCCTCGCCGGGGCCATGGCGGAGTCGGTGCCGATCGTCTCGATCGTCGGCGGTCCGACCGCGGAGATCATGCGGCAGCGCACCTCCATGCACCACTCGCTCGCCGACGGCGACTTCGACCACTGGGTACGGGTGGCACGCGAGGTGACGGTCGCCCAGACCTCGCTGACGCCGCAGAACGCGCTGGACGAGGTCGACCGGGTGCTCACCGAGTGCTGGTCGCAGCAGCGTCCGGTCTACGTCCGGATGCCCGGCGACGTGGTCCACGCCGAGGTCGCCGAGCCGGGGCGACCGTTCACCCGCCCCGAGCCGGTCGTCTCACCCGGGCAACTCGACGCCTTCGCCACCGCCGCCCGGCGGCTGCTCGCCGGCGCCGAGCGGCCCGCCCTGCTGGTGGGGAACCTGCCGATCCGCCTGCACCTCGGCGCTGCCGTCACCGCCCTGGCCGCCGAACGGAACTGGCCGGTCGCCGCGCAGTCGCTGGGACGGGGGCTGCTGGACGAGTCCGACCCGCACTACGTGGGCGCCTACAACGGCGGTGACAGCGTCGACGAGGTCCGCGCGGTCGTGGAGGACGCGGACGCGCTTGTCTGTGTGGGCGCAACGTTCTTCGACTGGGACGGCCTGTTCACCGCCGACATCAAGGTCGACCGGGTCATCAGCCTGCACCGCGACGCCGCCGTCGTCGGCGGCACCCGCTTCGCCCCGGTCGCCCTGCCGGCAGCGCTGCGGTGCCTGCACGAGATCGCCCCGAACCGTACGGCGCAGTGGTCACGCGCGCCGCTGCTCGCGGCCGACCCGCCCGCACTCGACCCGTCGAGCAACGAGCCGATCCGGCAGGCACGGCTCTGGCCGGCGATCCAGCGGATGCTGCGCGAGGGGGACATCTTCGTCCCGGAGACCGGCACCCCTTCCTTCGGCGCGGCGACGATGCGCCTGCCCGCCGACGTCACCGTCGTGTGGCCGCCCATCTGGGGCTCGATCGGCTACGCCACCCCGGCCGCCTTCGGCGCCGCGGTGGCGGCGCCGGATCGACGGACGGTGCTGGTGACCGGCGACGGATCACTGCAGCTGACCGTGCAGGAGATCAGCCGGATGCTCGCCACGAACCAACGCCCGATCATCATCGTGGTCAACAACGGCGGCTACACCGTCGAGCGGGCGGTCGACGGGCGGCACCAGCCGTACAACGACATCGACAACTGGCGGTACACGGATCTGCCGGCGGTGTTCGGACGGGACCGGGGCTTCACCGCGCACGTCGCCCGTACCGAAGCCGAGCTGGCCGCCATCCTGGCCGGCATCGACGGCCCTCCGGCCCAGTTGACCCTGATCGAGGTGGAGACCGACCCACTGGACCTGCCCACCGGCATGCCCCAGTGGGGTCGGGAGACGTCCGCCGCCGACTACCACGCACAGCTCGCCTCCACGCCGGTCCTGCCCCTGGGTGGGCTCCCCTGAGCGTCAGCGTCCGGTTTCGCCCCGTAATCGGCCGCCGGAATTTCCGCTCGGGATATGCCTCTGCAACAGGGACGAAATGGTCACCCGGCAGGCTGTGAGCAGCCTGCCGGCCGTCGCCGGCCCGCCGAGCGGAGGGACAGACATGTTGCTGCGAGTTCGGGTCACCCTGCCGGACCGTCCGGGCACCCTCGGTCAGGTCGCCCGCACGCTGGGTGTCTCCGGCGCGGACATCGTGCAGGTCGTGGTCCTGGAGCGCCTCGGCGGGCGCGCGGTGGACGACTTCACGGTGGTGTGGCCCGGCGCGGCACGGGTCGAGCGTCTGCTGGCCGGTCTCGCGGCGATCCCGGGCGTACGGGTGGACGGTGTGTGGCGGGCGATCGGCGCGCCCACCACCACCGGCCAGGACGCGGAGCTGCTGGCCCAGGTCGCGGCGAACCCGGCCGACGGACTGGCGACCCTGGTGGACGCCGTACCGGGCCTGCTGGCGGCCGACTGGGCGGTGGCGGCCGTGGTCCCGGTGGACTGGGCGTCGCGTACGGGGGGTGGCGGGGCCACCGTCGGTCACGCGAGCTGGCGCGCTCCCGTACCGCCGCGGTTGCCGGAGGTGACTCCGCTGCGCGGGCGGTCGATGACCGCCCCCGACGGCACCCACTACGGGATCGCCCCGTTCGGGCGGGCGGGTCTGGTGCTGGTGGTGGCCCGCGAGCACAACGAGACCCTCTGCGCCGCGGGTTTCCACAGCACGGAGGTCGACCGGCTCACCCAACTCGTCCGGGCCAGCGCGGTCATCCTGGGCGACCGACTGGACCTGGTCGGTGCGCCTCCGGTGGTCGCCGGTCCCTGACCAGCGCGAGGAGTTCCCGGGTCGACACCGGCGAGCAACCGGGCGGCAACAGCCGCGGACGAGGCTCTGGGTGGGGAAGGGAGCCAACCCATGACGTTGTGGCGGATCCGAGCGACAGTGGACGACCGGCCCGGCTATCTGTCGGTCCTCACGGCGAGCCTCGCGCTGCGCGGGGTCAACATCCTCACGGTGCAGGTGCAGCCCACCGAGCATGGCGCGGTCGACGACTTCCTGGTGGACGCGCCGGACACGCTCGACGAGACCGAGCTGATCGCCGCCGTCGAACGAGGGCGCGGGCGGGACTGCTGGGTGGCGCGCAGCGAGGCGCGCGGCCTGGTCGACCAACCGACCCGGGTGCTCGGCCTGGCCAACCGGCTGGTGCGCGATCCGGACGCGACGGGTGAGGCGTTGCGTACGCTGCTCGGCGCCGACTCGGTGAGCTGGCGTCCGGCGGCGACCGGTACGGACCGGGGCAGCACCGGCACGAGCATGGTGCTGGCCGACCCGGCGGGCGGCACGTTCGCGCTGAGCCGGACGGCGCCAGCCTTCACTCCGGCGGAGTACGCCCGGGCACAGGCCCTGGTCGAGCTGGCCGCCACCGTGGCTCGTCGGGCCGCCGAGCAGGTGACCCTGGTGCTGCCGGACGGCGTCGAGGTGGCGGTGCGACCGGCGTGCGCGGACGACCTGGCGGGTGTGGTGGAGCTGCACGAGTCGTGCTCCCCGCGCAGTCGGGAACGGCGCTACCTGAGTGGGGCGGCGCTGCCGCGACCGGCCCGACTGCGTCGACTGTTGGAGCCGGCTCGGGGGCTCACCCTGGTCGCGACGACCACCGACACCGACGGCGCGGTGGTCGCCATGGCGAACCTGCTCGGCGAGGGCGACGAGGCCGAGGTGGCGCTTCTGGTCCGCGACGACTGGCAGCGGCGTGGGCTGGGCTCGGCCCTGCTGCGCCGGCTGGTGTCGCACGCCGACCGGGCCGCCTACGCGGCGTTGGTGTTGCACGTGCGGGCGGACAACGCGCCCATGCTGCGGACGCTGCGTCGACTGGACCGGCCCAGCTCGGTGCAGCGGGACGGCGGTCTGCTCGCGCTGACCGTACCGCTCGGGGTTCCGATGCCGTCCGAAACGACCACGACCGGCCACCAGGGGATGTCCGGGACCGGCCGACGGCATCGGTAGATCGGGCTGAGCTGGGACGACGTCTCGGACGGACCTGGCGGCCGGGTCGACTTTCCGCGCGGTGGCACGCGTGTCGCCGTAACGTCGGCGAGCGCGATGGCGCTGTGGCGCGGCGTGGGCTTCCCATTCGACGTGGCGCACATTACATTGTCGGATATCCATGGGAGCGCTTCCACGCCCGTGGCCACACCGCCACCCCCGCTGTCGCCGGTGGCCGTGCCGCCCCCACGCCGTCCCGCGTCGGTGCGACCGCCGGCGGCGCCTGGCTAACAGGAGCCCTTCATGCGCCACCTGACCCGGCCGTCCACCGGCCACCCCGGCCGGTCGCCCATCGACCAACCGTGGCCCCGGCGGCTGCTGGCCGCCGGCGTCGCCCTGCTCACCGGCGCGGCCCTCGCGGTCGCCGCGCCGACGCCCGGACCGGCGTCCGCCGCGCCCGCCTTCAACTACGCCGAGGCGTTGCAGAAGTCGCTGCTGTTCTACGAGGCGCAGCAGTCCGGCCAACTGCCCGACTGGAACCGCGTCTCCTGGCGCGGCGACAGCGCGCTCACCGACGGCGCCGGTACGGGAGTCGATCTGACCGGCGGCTGGTACGACGCCGGCGACCACGTCAAGTTCGGCTTCCCGATGGCGTTCAGCGCCACCATGCTCGCCTGGGGCGCGGTGGAGTACCGCAGCGGCTACAGCGCCTCCGGCCAGTTGCCGCACCTGCTGAACAACCTGCGCTTCGTCAACGACTACTTCATCAAGGCGCACCCGTCGGCGAACGTCCTCTACGGACAGGTCGGCAAGGGCGACGACGACCACAAGTGGTGGGGCCCGGCCGAGGTGCTGCCGATGGCGCGGCCCGCGTACAAGATTGATGCGAGCTGTGGCGGCGCGGACCTGGCGGGGGAGACGGCGGCGGCGATGGCCGCGTCCTCGATGGTGTTCCGGCCCACCGACGCGACCTACGCGGACAAGCTGCTCACCCACGCCCGGCAGCTCTACACGTTCGCCGACACCGTGCGGAAGGCCTACAGCGAGTGCATCACCGACGCGGCCGCGTTCTACAAGTCGTGGAGCGGCTACCAGGACGAGCTGGTGTGGGCCGCCATCTGGCTCTACCGGGCCACCGGCGACGCCAGCTACCTGACCAAGGCCGAGAGTGAGTACGACAAGCTCGGCACCGAGCCGCAGTCCACGACCCGTTCCTACAAGTGGACGATCGCCTGGGACAACAAGCAGTTCGGCGCGTACGTGCTGCTGGCGAACCTGACCGGCAAGCAGAAGTACGTCGACGACGCCAACCGCTGGCTGGACTACTGGACGGTCGGGGTGAACGGGCAGCGGGTGCCGTACTCGCCCGGTGGGATGGCGGTGCTCGACTCCTGGGGCGCACTGCGCTACGCGGCCAACACCTCCTTCGCCGCGCTGGTCTACAGCGACAAGACCACCGACACCACCCGCAAGGCGCGGTACCACGACTTCGCCGTCCGGCAGATCAACTACGCGCTCGGCGACAACCCGCGCAACTCCAGCTACGTCATCGGGTTCGGCGCCAACGCGCCGAAGAACCCGCACCACCGCACCGCGCACGGGTCCTGGTGGGACAGCCAGACCGTGCCCGTCGAGACCCGACACACCCTCTACGGCGCGCTGGTCGGCGGCCCGTCCTCGGCCAACGACGCGTACACCGACAGTCGGTCGGACTACGTGATGAACGAGGTGGCCACCGACTACAACGCCGGCTTCACGTCCGCGCTGGTCCGGCTGACCTCCGAGTACGGCGGCACCCCGCTGGCGAACTTCCCGGTCGCCGAGACGCCCGACATGGACGAGATGGCCGTGGAGACCACCGTCATGCAGGCCGAGCCGCGGGCCACCGGGCTCAAGGCGATCGTCTACAACAAGTCGGCGTTCCCGGCCCGCGCGCTGACCAACGGCAAGTTCCGGTACTACTTCCGGCCCGACGGCAGCGGCCCGGTGCAGGTCACCTCCGGCTACACCCAGGGCTGCCCGTCGCCGACCACCGCCAAGCAGTACAGCGGCGACATCTGGTACGTCGAGGTGGACTGCACCGGCTACACCATCGCCCCGGCCGGACAGTCGGCACACCGGATGGAGGTCCAGTTCAAGATCGGTGTGCCGGAGGGCGGCACCTGGGATCCGACCAACGACCCGTCGTACCAGGCCACCGCCGGGCCGAACCGCAAGGTTCCGCTCTACGCCGGCAGCACCCGCGTCTGGGGTGACGAGCCGGGGCCGGTCGTGCCGGACACCACCGCGCCGAGCGTCCCGGGCAAGCCGGTGGCGTCCAATCTCGCGTCCCGCTCGGTGACCCTGACCTGGTCGGCGTCCACCGACAGCGGCGGTAGCGGGCTGGCCGGCTACGACGTCCGCGAGGTCCAGGTCAACAGCGACACGGTCGTCGTCCGGCCGGTCACCGGCACGACGCTGACCATCTCGACGCTGCTGCCGGCGACGTCGTACGAGTTCACCGTCGTGGCCCGCGACGGCGCGGGCAACACCTCGGCGGCCTCGCCGGTGCTCACCGTGACCACGCCGCCGACCGGCTCCACCGACACGACCGTGCCGAGCACGCCCGGCACGCCGGTCGCCTCGGCGGTCACCGCGACCGGCCTCACCCTGGCCTGGACACCGTCGACCGACAACGTGGGCGTCACCGGCTACCGGGTCTACCGCGAGGCCGGCGCGACCGACGCGCTCATCGGGTCGCCGACCGGCAGCACCCTCGCGGTGACCGGGCTGACCGCCTCCACGGCGTACCAGTTCTACGTGGTGGCCGTCGACGCGGCCGGCAACACCTCCGCGGCGTCCGCGCCGGTCTCGGTGACCACGGCGGCGCCGCCGGTCGGCGGCACCTGCTCGGTCGGGTACGCCACGACGGACTGGAACACCGGCTTCACCGCGACGGTGACGATCACCAACACCGGCACCGCCGCGATCAACGGCTGGACCCTGCGGTTCAGCTTCCCGGGCGGGCAGACCGTCAGCCAGGGCTGGTCGGCGACCGTCAGCCAGGCCGGCGCGGCGGTCACCGCGACGAACCTGTCCTACAACGGCACGATCGCGCCGGGCGCGTCGGTGAGCTTCGGCTTCAACGGCACGCACAGCGGCAGCAACCCGAAGCCGACCGCCTTCACCGTGAACAACACCACCTGCGCCGTCGCCTGACTCGTTGACGGGTCGTGGGGGGGGGGGGGGGGGCGGCCCCCCCCCCCCCCCCCCCCCCCCCCCCCACGCAGGGCCAAAACATTTCCGAAACATTTCCGAAAACTCCATTGCCCGGACCGGTGCGTGGTTAGCATCGACTGAGTTAGATGTCTCAATCGATACATCCGGTCGTCCTCGCCCTCGGCGGCCCGGGTGTTGGCCCTTTAAGGAGGCCGAGATGGCAGTGCGCCCATCCGTTCATCGCGGCGGCACTCGGCGACGGCGATCGCCCGTCTTCCGAGCGCTGCTCGCCGGCGCGTTCAGCGTCGTGACCGTGGCCGCCGTCGCGGTCATGATGCCCTCGGCGAACGCCGCCGCGAGCACGCTCGGCGCGGCCGCCGCGCAGTCGGGCCGGTACTTCGGCACCGCCATCGCGGCGGGCCGGCTCAGCAACTCGCAGTACAGCACGATCGCGGCACAAGAGTTCAACATGATCACGGCCGAGAACGAGATGAAGCCGGAGTCGACGCAGCCCCAGCGGGGCCAGTTCAACTTCAACTCCGGTGACCAGATCTACAACTGGGCGACCCAGCGCGGCCTGAAGGTGCGTGGGCACACCCTGGCCTGGCACGCCCAACAGCCGGGGTGGATGCAGAGCCTGAGCGGCAGCGCCCTGCGTCAGGCGATGATCGACCACATCAACGGCGTGATGGGCCACTACCGGGGCAAGCTCGCCGCGTGGGACGTGGTCAACGAGGCGTTCAACGAGGACGGCAGCCGCCGCAGCTCCAACCTCCAGGGCACCGGCAACGACTGGATCGAGGTGGCGTTCCGCACCGCGCGGGCGGCCGACCCGTCGGTCAAGCTCTGCTACAACGACTACAACATCGAGAACTGGTCGTACGGCAAGACGCAGGGCGTCTACCGCATGATCCAGGACTTCAAGTCCCGCGGCGTGCCGATCGACTGCGTCGGGTTGCAGACCCACTTCACCGGTGGCAGCTCGCTGCCGAGCAACTTCCAGACCACGCTGTCCAGCTTCGCCGCGCTCGGCGTGGACGTGGCGCTGACCGAGGTCGACGTCACCAACGCCTCCACCACCCAGTACGCCGGGCTGACCCAGGCGTGCCTGAACGTGCCGCGCTGCATCGGCATCACCGTCTGGGGCGTACGCGACAGCGACTCCTGGCGCTCCAACGAGAGCCCGCTGCTCTTCGACGGCAACGGCAACAAGAAGGCCGCCTACAACTCCGTCCTCAACGCGCTCAACGCGGCCCCGCCGACCTCCAGCCCGACCGCGAGCCCGACGGTGAGCCCGACCGTGAGTCCGACGGTGAGTCCGACCACGAGCCCGCCGCCGAGCGGTGGCGCCGGCCGGATCGTCGGAGTGCAGTCGGGTCGGTGCATCGACGTGCCCAACTCCACGCAGACCAACGGCACCCGGGTCCAGCTCTACGACTGCCACAGTCAGTCGAACCAGCAGTGGACGTACACCAGTGGCAAGCAGTTGCGGGTCTACGGCAACAAGTGCCTGGACGCGAACGGCGCGGCCACCGCCAACGGCACCGCAATCATCATCTGGGACTGCGGCAGCGGGGCCAACCAGCAGTGGAACATCAACTCCAACGGCACCATCACCGGCGTGCAGTCCGGTCGCTGCCTGGACGTCTGGGGCACCGGCAACGGCCAGCAGGTCCAGCTGTACGACTGCCACGGGCAGACCAACCAGCAGTGGCGGACCGACTTCGGCGGCGGCACCACGCCGGCCCCCACCACGCCGGCCCCCACCACGCCGCCGCCAACCACCACGCCGCCGCCGAACAACGGCTGCGCGCTCCCGTCGACCTACCGGTGGTCGTCGACCGGCGCGCTGACGAGCCCGAAGAACGGCTGGCTCTCGCTCAAGGACTTCACCAACGTGGTCTACAACGGCCAGCACCTGGTCTACGGGTCATACGTCAACAGCAGCGGCCAGTACAGCTCGATGAACTTCGGCACGTTCACCAACTGGTCCGACATGGCCTCGGCCAGCCAGAACGGAATGAGCCAGGGCACCGTGGCGCCCACCCTGCTGTACTTCGCCCCGAAGAACATCTGGGTGCTGGCGTACCAGTGGGGACCGACCTCGTTCAGCTACAAGACGTCGAGCGACCCGACGAACGCCAACGGCTGGTCCTCGGCGCAGACGCTGTCCACGGCCACCCTCTCGGACGCGCCGTACGGTGTGATCGACCAGACCCTCATCGGTGACGACCAGAACATGTACCTGTTCTTCGCCGGGGACAACGGCAAGATCTACCGGTCGAGCATGCCGCTGGGGAACTTCCCGGGCAGCTTCGGCTCGAGCTACACGACGATCATGACCGACTCGTCCAACAACCTGTTCGAGGGCGTCGAGGTCTACAAGGTGGCGGGCCAGAACCAGTACCTGATGCTCGTCGAGGCGATCGGAAGCCAGGGGCAGCGCTACTTCCGGTCGTTCACGTCCACCAGCCTGGGCGGCTCGTGGACCCCGCAGGCCGCCACCGAGAGCAACCCGTTCGCCGGCAAGGCCAACAGCGGCGCCACGTGGACCAACGACATCAGCCACGGTGACCTGGTCCGCACCAACCCCGACCAGACCAAGACCGTCGACGCCTGCAACCTGCAGTTGCTGTACCAGGGCAAGGACCCCAACGCGAGCGGCGACTACAACCGGCTGCCGTGGCGGCCGGGTGTACTGACCCTCCAGCGCTAGGCGTCAGCCAGTCCGAGGAACGCGTGCCCGGCACCCGTGCGGTGCCGGGCACGCCCTTGGGTTCAGTCCGTCAGGTCGTCGGCGAGCAGGTCCATCAGCAGGGCGTCGTGCCAGCGGCCGTCCTCGCCGCGCTCGTACCGCCGCATGATGCCCACCGGGCGGAAGCCCACCTTCGCGTACGCCCGGATCGCGGCGGTGTTCGCCGCCGCCGGGTCGATGGTGAACCGGTGGTGGCCGTACTCGTCGATCAGGTGCCGGGCCAGGGTGCGGATGGCGTCGCCGCCGAGGCCCTCGCCACGGGACGCCGGATCGAGGAACACGTCCAGGCTGGCGTGTCGGTAGTCCGGGTCGGACTCGGCGTACCACTGGATCGCGCCGATCACCCGGCCGTCATGCTCGATGGCGTACAGCGTCAGGTCGTCGTCACCGAGGTCGGCGTGGACCGCGCCGGCCAGGTCGTCACCGCCGCGCCACCACCGGCGTACCTCGGGGTGTGCCCGGATGGCCGCGAGGGCCGGCACGTCCGCGACCGTCGCCGGTCGCAGGGTCACCGCCCGCCCGCGCAGCATCGGCTCAGCCCCGGATCTCGCCGTGCTCGACGCAGACCGCCGACCAGCCGACCGGCAGGACCTGCACCTTCATCCGGCGTCGACAGCGCGAGCAGTAGCGCGGCGGCTCCAACTGCCGGGCCGCCGCGCAACCCGGGTGGGCGTCGTCGGCCGCCGCCTCGCCGCACCTGTCGCACCAGAGCACGGCCGCCGACGCCGGGACGCCGCTGCGGGTCGGCTCGGCGTCGGAGGTCGTCGTCATGGTCGTCACAGCGTGGCGGAGAGGGCCTTGACCGGCATCTTCAGCTCGTCCAGCAGGTCGAGGTCGGCGGTCGCCGGCCGGCCCAACGTGGTCAGGTAGTTGCCGACGATCACCGCGTTGATGCCGCCGAGCAGACCGTCGCGGGTGCCCAGGTCACCGAGGGTGATCTCGCGGCCGCCCGCGTACCGCAGGATGGTGCGCGGCATGGCCAGCCGGAACGCGGCGATGGCCCGCAGCGCGTCCTTGCCCTCGACCACCGGGCGGTCGCCGAGCGGGGTGCCGGGGCGCGGGTTGAGGAAGTTCAGCGGCACCTCATGCGGGTCGAGTTCGGCGAGCTGCGCGGCGAACTCCGCCCGCTGCTCGACGGTCTCGCCCAGGCCGAGGATGCCGCCGCAGCACACCTCCATGCCGGAGTCGCGGACCATCCGCAGCGTCTCCCAGCGCTCCTCCCACGAGTGGGTGGTGACCACGTTGGGGAAGTACGACCGGCAGGTCTCCAGGTTGTGGTTGTAGCGGTGCACACCCATGTCGACCAGGTCGTCGACCTGCTCCTGGCTGAGCATGCCCAGCGACGCGGCGACCTGGATGTCGACCTCGGCCTTGATGGCGGCGACGCCCTCGCGCATCTGCTTCATCAGCCGCGCGTCCGGGCCGCGCACGGCGGCCACGATGCAGAACTCGGTGGCCCCGGTCTTCGCGGTCTGCTTCGCGGCCTCGACCAGCGACGGGATGTCCAGCCAGACCGAGCGCACCGGCGAGGTGAACAGGCCCGACTGGGAGCAGAAGTGGCAGTCCTCCGGGCAGCCGCCGGTCTTCAGCGAGACGATGCCCTCGACCTCGACCTCGGGGCCGCACCACCGCATCCGCACCTCGTGGGCGAGTTGCAGGGCGGCGGGCAGGTGCTCGTCGGGCAGGGTGAGCACGGCGAGGACGCCGGCCTGGTCGAGGCCGACGCCGTCACCCAGGACCTGGGTGCGGGCCTGGTCGAGGATCTCTGGCATGGCTCGTACCCTACAAGGCCCCGGTCCGGCCGGGTACGACCTGCCGCCGGGGTCGACGCGAACCGGCGGGGCCGGGCCCGATCGCCGGCCGTGCGGGTCGGGCGACGCACCGCGCCTGCGGCAACCATCCGTGACGACGTTACGACGGTCCGTGGTGGCCGGTCTCGCTGCGGCTACGTTCGCCGCCGCCGTGCCTCGCGTACCGAATGGATTCGTCTGCTCGATGGTCGCGGGTGGTAATTTCGCCCGGCGGACGTCGGCGTGACCGGCGCGGACGGCGGTGAAGGGGTGACGGTGGCGGACTGGCTGGCGGCGCTCGATCGTCGCGCGCAGTTGAGGGCGAAGGCCGGATTGACCCGGCGGCTGCACCCGCGTCCCGCCGACGACCGGATGACCGACCTCGCCGGCAACGACTACCTCGGCCTGGCCACCCACCCGGAGGTCACGGCCGCGGCCACGGCGGCACTGTCCGCGTACGGGCTGGGCGCGACCGGTTCGCGTCTGGTGCGCGGCTCGACCGACGCGCACCACGCCCTGGAGGACGACCTGGCGCGGTGGCTGGGCACCGACCGGGCTCTCGTCTTCTCCTCCGGCTACCTGGCGAACCTGGGCGCGTTGCGGGCTCTCGTGCAGCCCCGGACCCTGCTCGTCTCCGACGCGCACAACCACGCGTCGCTCATCGACGGCTGCCGGATCTCGGGCGCCGAGACGGTGGTCAGCGCGCACGCCGACGTGACGGCGGTGGCCGCAGCGCTGGCCGTGGCGCCGGGACGCCCGGCGGTGGTGGTCACCGAGTCGGTCTTCTCGGTCGACGGCGACCTCGCACCGCTGGCCGAGTTGCACGCGGTGGCCCGCCGCTACGGCGCGCTACTGCTGGTCGACGACGCGCACGCGCTCGGCGTCACCGGTCCGTCCGGAGCGGGCGCGGTGGCCGCCGCCGGTCTGGCCGGTCAGCCGGACGTGGTGGTCACCGCCACCCTGTCCAAGGCGCTCGGCGGGGCGGGCGGGGTGGTCGCCGGTCCGGCCGAGTTCGTCCGGCACCTGGTCGAGACCGGCCGTACGTTCATCTTCGACACCGCGCTGCCGCCGGCCGTGGCGGCCGGGGTGCACGCCGCGCTGGGGCTGGCCCGAGCCGGTGACGACCTGCGCGCCGAGATCGCCGACCGGGTGACGCTGGCGGTCGGTCGACTGCGCGCGGCCGGGCTGGCCGTCTCCGCGCCGGACGCGGCGGTGATCTCGGTGACGGCGCCCGGTCCGGAGGCCGCGACGGCCTGGGCGGCCGACTGCCGGGACCGGGGCGTCGCGGTGGGGTGCTTCCGGCCCCCGTCGACCCCGGACACCCGCTCCCGGCTGCGCCTCACCATCAGCGCGGGGGTGCCGCGGGCGGACTTCGAGCGGGCGCTGGACGTCATCGTGGACGGTGCCCCATGAGCGCGAGGAGTGAGCCGGTTTTGCGAGCCCCGCAGTCGCGTACAGAGCTGGTGCCGTGAGCGCGTGGGAGGGGCCGGTGCTGGTCACCGGCACCGACACCGAGGTGGGCAAGACGGTCGTCACGGCGGCGATCGCGGCGGCGGCGCAGGCCGCCGGCCTGCGGGTGGCGGTGGTCAAACCGGGCCAGACCGGCACGGCCAGTGGTGAGCCGGGTGACGTGGACGCGGTCAACCGGTTAGCGGCCCCGCTGACCGGTCGTACCCTGGCGAGCTTTCCGGACCCGCTCGCGCCGCTGGCCGCGGCCCGGGTCGCGGACCTGCCCCCGTTGGAGCTGTACACGGCGGTGGACGCCGTCCGCGCGGAGGCGGACAAGCACGACCTGGTCCTCGTCGAGGGGGCCGGCGGTCTGCTGGTGCCGATGGGGCTGCGCCCGTCCGGTGAGCCGTGGACGATGGCCGACCTGGCGGTGTCCCTCGGCGCGCCCGCGGTCGTGGTCGCCCGCGCCGGGCTGGGCACGCTCAACCACACGGCGTTGACCCTGGAGGCGCTGGACCGTCGGGCGGTACCGGCCGGAGTGGTGATCGGGGCCTGGCCGGCGTCGCCGGAGCTGGTGCACTGGACGAACCTGACCGACCTGGTGCCGAACCTGCTGGGCGCGGTGCCGGCCGGGGCGGGCGCGATCGATCCGGGGGTGTTCCGGCGGTCGGCGCCGGGGTGGCTCACTCCGGCGCTGCACGGGGTGCTCGACGACTGGCGCGTCTGGGCCGAGGAGAGCAGCTGAACACCTGACTTTCGTCGGTGTCCGGGCAGGTCGTGCGTGGGTAGCGTGGCCGCCGTGAGGATCCTGGAGCCGTCCGTGCCCGGGGCGCCCCGGTGGCGGCGTCCACTGCGGGACGTGTCGCTCTGGGCGCTGGTGGCCGCGCCGATCGCGGGGGCGCGGGTGACTCCGCCGTACCCGCGTTTCGGGGTGGCGCTGTTGTTCGGCTCGCTGGCGCTGCTCGCGGTCGCCGTCGCGTCGGCGCGACGGTGGCCGCTGGTGGGGTTGCTCCTGGTGGTGCTCGGTTCGCTGGTGGACGGCAACTTCGTCTTCGCCATCCCGGTGTTCAGCTATCTGAGCGGCCGGCGCAGCGCGACGGCGACGCCGGCGGCCGTGCTCTTCGGCGTGATCGCCGTCGGCGGCACGGTGCTGAACCTCGGGTTGCTCGGCACCGGGGCGGCGACCTGGTTCCTGTTGGCGTCGGTGCTGCTGTTCGGCGGGGTGTTCCCGTGGCTGGTGGGTCGGTACCGCCGGCAGCAGCAGGCGCTGACCGACGCCGGCCGCCGGCACGTCGAGGCGGTGGCGCGCGAGCGGCGTGGCGTCGCGGAGCGGATCCGGCTCCGCGAGCGGGCGCGGATCGCCGAGGAGATGCACGATTCGCTGGGTCACGATCTCAGTCTCATCGCGGTGCGGGCCGCCGCGTTGGAGCTGGCCGACGACCTCGCTCCGGCGCACCGGACGGCGGTCGGGGAGCTGCGGGCCAGCGTGGCGGCGGCGACCGAACGGCTGCACGACATCATCGGGGTGCTGCGGGAGGAGGGCGGCCCGGCCGCTGTCCGGCCGGTGGGGGAGACCGTCGTCGACCTCGTCACCGGGGCTCGTGAGGCCGGGATGGCGGTACGCCTGGACGCGCCGCCGGACACCCTGCGCCTGCCCGGCATGACCGGGGCCGCCGCCCACCAGGTGGTGCGGGAGGCGCTCACCAACGCGGCCCGGTACGCCCCGGGCGCCCCGGTGACGGTGCGTCTGGCGTCCGACCTGGACGGGGTCGAGGTGCGGGTGCGCAACGCCCCGCCGCCGGCCGGTCCGCTGCCCCGACCGGCCTCCTCGGGTAGTGGTCTGGTCGCGCTCGCCGAGCGGGTACGCCTGGCCGGCGGCGTCCTGGACGCCGGCCCGGCCCCGGACGGCGGATTCGCGGTGCGGGCCCGGCTGCCGCTCGTCGCCGAACCGGGGCTGTCAGCGGTGGCCGCCGCCAGCGGGACGTTCGAGGACGTCCCCGCGTCCGGGGGCGTTTCGGAACGGCCGCTCGACGCCGAACGCCGGCTGCGCGAGGCTCGTCGCCGGGCTCGACGGAGCCTGCTGACTGCGCTCGCGGCTCCGGCCGGCTTCGGGCTGGCCCTGTCGCTGGTCTACTACCCGTTCGCCACGGCCGGCACGGTGCTCGACGAGTCGACGTACGACCAGATGCGGCCCGGCACGGCACGGGCCGACCTACCCGGGCTGCCGCGCCGGCAGCTCGCCCCGCCGCTCGGTGTCGCGGCGCCGGGCTGCGAGTACTACACCGACGGCAACTTCCCCCTCGCCGAGGCGACGTGGCGGCTCTGCTTCACCGACGGCCGACTGGTCAGCAAGGAGCGCATCGCGTAGTGGACACCGACACGGTTCCGACCGCGCCCGTCCGGGTGGTCCTGGCCGACGACGAGGCGATGATCCGGGCCGGGGTCCGGGCGATCCTCGCGGCCGACCCGGGTATCGAGGTCGTCGCCGAGGCCGCCGACGGCCGGGCGGCGGTGGAGCTGGTCCGCGCGCACCGGCCACGGGTGGCGTTGCTGGACATCCGGATGCCTCGCCTGGACGGCCTGGCCGCGGCGGCCGAGATCCACCGGTTGGCGCCGGCCACGGCGACGGTGATGCTGACCACCTTCGGTGAGGACGACCACGTGGCTCGGGCGCTCGGGCACGGCGCGAGCGGGTTCCTGCTCAAGGCCGGCGATCCACGGGAGTTGATCGCCGGGGTGCACGCGGTCGCCGACGGCGGGGCGTACCTGTCGCCGCGGGTGGCACGTCGGGTGATCGAGCTGGGCGCCGGGCGGTTGGCGCGCCGGCCCGCCGCGCGGGACCGGACGGCCGGGCTGACCGAACGGGAACGCGAGGTACTGGCGCTGGTCGGCGCGGGGCTGTCCAACGCGGAGATCGCTCGCCGGCTGCACCTGGTGGAGGGCACCGTGAAGAGCTATCTGACGAGCATCTTCACCCGGTTGGAGGTGCGCAACCGGGTGCAGGCGGCGATCCTCGCGTACGAGGCGGGGCTGGTCGAGCGGTGAGCGGGGGCCGGGAGAGCCCCCGCTCACCGCCTCAGGCGTCGCGACGGCGGAGCATGGCCCGACCGAGCAGCAGTGCGGCACCCGCCCACCCGGCGAGCAGCAGCAACCCGACCACACCGGGGTACGGGTCGGTGTCCCCGGCGAGGAAGTGCCCGCCGGCCACGCCGGGAAACACGTCGGCGATCCGGTTCAGGACGGTGATGTCCGGCTCCTGGAGCGACAGCGGCACGATCGTCAGGGTGGCGAAGAGCACGATGATCGTGAGCACCGCGCTGCGGAGGGCCGCGCCGAGGCCGAGCGCGAGGACGCCGACCAGGGCCAGGTAGGTGGCGACCGCCACGACGTCGCCGATCGTGTCGGCGGTGGGCGCGCTGCCCCAGTCGCCCAGCACCGGGCGGGCGACGAGGGCGCCGACACCGCCGAGCAGCAGCCCGAGGGCGAAGGTGACGGCGCCCGTCACGACGGCCTTGGCCAGCAGCACCCGACCGCGTGCCGGGGTGCACTGGAGGGCCGTCCGGATGGTGCCGCTGGTGAACTCGGTGGTGATGGCGAGCAGACCCACCGCCAGTACGGCGTACTGGGTCAGCTCGATCGCGTCGATCAACACGGTGCCGACGGTGACGATGCCGGCGTCGTCGGCGGGGTCGTCGTTGGTGTTGGAGTTGGCCGCGTAGATGGCCAGCTGTCCGGCGCTCGCGGCCATCACGAGCAGCCCGGCCACCATCGTCCACCAGGTGCTGCGTACCGAGAACAGCTTGGTCCACTCGGCGGCCAGCGCGCCGGGGAAGGGACGGGTAGGCGTGGCGGTCCGCGTGCTCATCGGGCGTCACCTCCGGTCGGCCCGCCGGCGTACTCGACGCTCTCGGCGGTCAGCTCCATGAACGCCTGCTCCAGCGACGCGCCGTGCGGGCTCAGCTCGTGCAACCGCACCCCCAGCTCGTACGCCAGGTCGCCGATCCGGTCCACGGTGCTGCCGGTGACGCTCAGCTCGTCCGGTCCGGCCCGCTCGACGGTGCCGCCGGTCGCGGCGAGACGGGCGGCGAGGGTGGCGAGCCCTTCGCGGTGCGGGCTGCGGACCCGTACGACGACCGCGCTGCTCGCGATCACGTCGCCGACCGGGGCGTCGGCGAGCAGCCGTCCCCGGCCGATCACGACGAGTTGGTCGGCGGTGAGCTGCATCTCGCTCATCAGGTGACTGGAGACGAAGACCGTCCGGCCCTCGTCGGCGAGCGAGCGCGTGAGCTGACGTACCCAGCGCACCCCGTCCGGGTCGAGACCGTTCACCGGCTCGTCGAACATCAGCACGGGCGGATCGCCGAGCAGCGCTCCGGCGATGCCGAGCCGCTGTCCCATGCCGAGGGAGAGGGCGCGACCCGGCTTGCCGGCGGCACGCCCGTCCAGCCCCACGGTGTCGAGCACCTCGTCGACGCGGCGGGCGGGGATGCCGTTGCTGCGGGCCATGGCCAGCAGGTGCGCCCGTCCGGACCGGGTGGGGTGGATGGCTCGGGCGTCGAGCAGGGCCCCCACCTCGTGCAACGGCCGTCGCAGTTCCCGGTACGACCGCCCGGCGACGAGCGCCTGCCCGGCGGTGGGCCGGTCCAGGCCGAGGATCATCCGCATGGTGGTGGACTTGCCGGCGCCGTTGGGGCCGAGAAAGCCGGTGACCCGGCCGGGCGCGACGTCGACGGTCAGGGCGTCGACCGCGACGGCCGACCCGAACCGTTTCGTCAACCCACGTAATGTGATCATGAGTTGACGCTAGGCGTCGGCCGCCCCGGCTCGCCGCGCCCGAACGGCACCCACCAGCACTGACTTTCGTCAGGTCGCCCCGGGTCAGCGGAGGTAGTCCTCCAGCAGCGCCGGGGTGAGTCCGGCCCGGTGGATGGCCTTCAACGCCGCCAGGAGGTCGTCCATCAGCGCCGGCCGGAAGTGCATCAGCAGCACGTCGCCGGGCTGGACCACCTTCTCCGCGGTCTGGTAGCGCACCTTGCCCTCGTGGACCGTCTCGGACCAGTGCAGGACCGCCTTCGCGCCGCAGTCCCGCGCGGCCCGGAGCGTGGTGCTGTCGTACTCGCCGAACGGTGGGCGGAACAGGGTCGCCCGCTGGCCGAACAGCGTCTCAAGTTTGTCCGCCGCTCCGCAGATCTCCTGCCTCTGGTAGTCGTACGACCGGCCGGCCAGCGAGTTGTGCCGGATGGTGTGGTTCTCGACGACCCCACCGGCGACCTGGATCTGGCGGAAGTAGACGTCGTGCTCCTGGGCCGCCGGTGAGTTCAGGAACATGGTGACCGGGATGTGCGCGCGGGCGATGAAGTCGGGCACCGCCGGCGGGCGGGCCAACCCGCCGTCGTCGATGGTGATGAAGGCGACCTTCTGGTCGGTCGGCAGACGGTGCCAGAACGGGATCGCACCGGTCACCGGCAGCGGCACCGGTTCCGGAGGTGGCGCTGCGGGGAAGGTCGGCGCCTGCGACACGTACCAGTCCAGGGTCCCGCGTGCCGGCGGGGCGGTCGGCGACGGCGAGGCCGACGGGGACGGCGTGGTGGACAGGATCGGTACGGCCGACGGGCTCGGCTGGGCCGCGATCTGCCGGGCGTGGAACGCGGGTCCGGCTGCGCAGGCACTCAGCGCCAGCAGGGCCAGAAGCGTTACCACTGCGGAGATGCGGCGCGGGTGGGCTGATGACACGCCCGGAAACATAGCGGGTCACGGTCGGGTTCCGCGTCCCGTGGCGATCTTCCCGGACGGTCTTGCCCGGCCGGCCTAGCCTCGGATCGAGTCGATTCGACCTGCGGAGGCGGCCCATGGCGCGGTGGATCCTGCAAGTGCTCGCCGTCGTCGGCTTCGGCGCGCTGCTGGGGTTCATCGGGCTGACGATGACCTGCAACCTGTTCGGGTTTGTCGACGCCGAGGCCCGCCGGTTGTCGAGGAACCTGTGGAATCGCCAGTGGGGGATTCCCGACCGTGATCCGGCTGAGTTACGGCACGGCGTCGGCTTCGCCGCCGTGCGGTTCCTCGTCGGCGGCGCCCTCCTGCTCCTCGGCGCCGCCGCGGTTATCGGGGGCATCGTGCTACTGGTCAGCGGGCCGCTCGACTGACCGCACCACGAAGGCGTCCGGCATCCGGAAGGTGAGATTGTCCGGGCACCACGGCGGACGGATCACCGTCACCCCGTCCAGCAGTGGCGCGGCCTCGGCCACCACGACGGCCGCCTCCATGCGGGCCAGAACGTCGCCGACGCACCGGTGCGCCCCCGCCCCGAACGCCAGGTGCCGCCGCGATCCGCGCTGCCCGGGAACGAAATCGTCCGGCGCGTCGACGACCGCCGGGTCGCGACCGGCGCGGGCCAGCCACAGCACGATGCTGGTGCCCGCCGGCACGGCCGTGTCGCCGAGAACGCCGTCCGCCGCAGCCACGCGCCGCCAGGTGACGATGGGCGGTTCGAGGCGCAGGCCCTCCTCGACGACGTCGGCCACCGCGACGTCGCCGGCGCGCAGCGCGGCGCGTACCGCCGGTTCGCCGGCCAGCCGGTGCAGCAGCAGGGTGAGGAACTGCGAGGTGGTCTCCTGTCCGGCGACCAGCAGGAAGAAGAGCGCGCCGACCACCACGTCGGGCGGATGCCCGGCGGCGCGCAGCTCGGCGGCCAGGCCGCCGCCGGTGGCCGCGAACTCCCGCAGTACGTGGTGGAAGCGGCCCACCTCGGCGGCGAGCGCCACCTGCCGGTCGTCGTCCAGCGGCGCCCAGAACAGCTCCAGCGCCGCCCGCGCGAACTCCTTGACCGCGCCGACCGGCGCGTCCGGCAGGTCGACCAGCCGGGCCAGCACCAGCAGGGGCAGGTCGGCCGCGAGGTCCGCGTACAGGTCGACCGGCGCGCCGGCGTCGAGGGTGGCCCGTAGCCGGGCCACCCGCTCCCGGACCAGGGCCGTGAGCCAGGGGCGCTGCGCGGCGACCTTCGCGGGGTGCAGCGCGTCCGCCACGATGCCCCGGATCTGCGGATGGCTGGCTCCGGCGTTGTTCGCCAGGGTCGGCGGCAGCCGGAACCGGTGCCCGGCGAGCACCCGCAGCGCGGTCACCGGCATCGGGGTCACCGCATCCAGGGCGTTGTCCGGCCGGTAGCGCTCCGGGTCGGCGAGGACCTGGCGGACCAGCGCGTGGCGGGTGACGACGAGGTGGCGTACGCCGACGTGGTCGGTCACCTCGGCGACGTCCGGCCAGGGTGCCTCGACCGCGGACGCCCAGCCGGAGAAGAGCACGCCGACACGCTAGCCGGCGGCTCCGGGCAGGCCCGGGCGCAACCGCCAGACGGTGGTGCGCTTCACCCGTACGCTCTCCAGGGCCTCCGGCACCGGCACGTCGTAGCTGGCCAGCTCGTCGAAGCGGTCCCGGGGCAGGAACGCCCGGCCGGGGTCACCGACCAGCGCCGGCGCCCCGGCCCGGGTGGCGCGCAGCAGGAACCGCAGCACCCGGTGGGCCATCGCCTCGCTGTAGAACACGTCCCCGGCGAGCACCACCTCGGCGTCGCCCGCGTCGCCGTCGAGGATGTCGCCGAACTCGGCGTCGACGCGTACCCCGTTGGCCTCGGCATTGAGCGCGACGGCCGCGACGGCCAGCTCGTCCACCTCGACCGCCCGCACGGACGCCGCGCCGGCCCGGGCGGCGGCGATGGCCACCAGGCCGGAGCCGGAGGCGAGGTCGAGCACCCGGCGGCCGGCGACCAGCTCCGGGTGGTCGGTCACGTACCGGGCGAGCGCCTGGCCGCCGGCCCACGCGAAGGCCCAGAACGGCGGCGGCCGGTCGCTGGAAAACTCGCCCTCGGTCAGCTCCCAGAGCCCGATCGGCTCGTCCGCCTGGTGCAGGCGCACCTCGGGTACGAAGGAGACCGGGGCCAGCCGGGCGTGCAGCCGGACGAACGTGCTGGAGAGCTCGGACACCTGGCGATTGTTCCAGCGGCCCGCCGGCCGGCGTGTCGCGGGGGAGCGGTGACCGGTTCACCACCGTCGGTGAAATCACCCCTCGCGCTTGGCGTCCGGTGCGAAGACACCCGTCTGTGTGATCCGCCCGCTTTCTCCTAGCGTTTCCCTACGGGGACGAGAAGGAGTGAGGTGGTGGTGATCGTGTGGCGGTACGCGCTGCGGCTCGGAGCGTTGATTGCCGGCGTCGCCGGGGCGGTGCTGACCCTGGCGGCACCGGCGCAGGCGGCCTTCGCCACCGAGATGAGCGGCCTGCCGGCCCGGTTCACCGCCGGCGACCAGGTGCGCACGATCTCCGCGGTGGTCTCGCAGACGGACCGGCGCGGCGGATGCGCCAAGGTGCGCTGGTCGATGGTGCTGCGCGTGCAGGGCATCCGGCTCGACCAGGTGAAGATGGACCGGGTGGAGGAGAACGGCGACTTCCCGCTGGAGATCCGGACCGAGGGTGACGTGGCCCGCCTGACCGATCGGCAACTCGACCCGGGCACGCTCTGCCCGGGTCGCACGGTCACCGCCCGCTACCGGGTGGCCTTCGCCGAGGACGTCACCCAGGGTCGGGTCACCCTCGCCGCCGAGGCGTACGACGCCAACCTGCGCCTGTTGGCCCGCCAGAGCGCCACCCGGTCGGTGGTGGGGGCGGCGGCCAGGCCGACCCCGACGCCGACGCCGAGCGCGACGCCGGCCGAGCCCAGCGATCCGCCGAGCGAACCGGCGCAGGAGAGCACGCCGGCCGAGGAACCGATCGCGGACCAGCCGGTCGACGCGGCGCCACCGCAGGCCAACCGTCCGGTCGCGCAGAGCGGCGGGTTCGGCGTGGTGCAGGCGGCGTTCCTGCTCGGCGGGTTGCTGCTCTCGCTCGGGGTGGGCCTGTTGCTGCGGCTGCGACACCTGACCCGGACCGCGCGCGACGAGCCCGAGGAGCCGCCGGTGGACCGGCTCTGGGAGCGGCCGGCGCCAGCGGGTGGCTGGCGACCGGCCCGCCGCTGATCGGGGGTTGTCGGGGCCGGCGGAGGACCGCCGGCCCCGACGGTGTCACTTCGTGAACGCCTGGAACTCGGCGATCCTGACCTGGGCCTTGGCCGGGCTGGCGGTCGCGCAGTCCGTCGTCGTGGCCGGGTCGTCGTCCTGCTCACCGGCGTACTGCGGCCCGCCGGTGCACTGGCTGGCCAGCACCTCCAGGCGCAGGTGGGTGGCGAGGGTGGCGGGCACCGCGAACGTCCGCAGGTTGATGTCGCGGCTGTACGCCCGGTACGCCCCGCCGGGGAACGCGTCGCCCGCGCTGGTGTAGATCCGCTGCCAGTGCGCCGGGTCCGCGCAGTCGGTAGTCGTCGCGTCGCACGCGGACACCGCGAACGAGCGCAGCGCGCTGAGCGCGTTCTGACTGCCGGTGTCGGCGTCGCCGACGATCGCGGGCCGCAGCATCGCGCTGACGTTCACCCGCTTGACCGTCTGCGGGCCGTCGCCCGGCAGGTCGACGGTGAGCTGCCGGCCGGCCACCCCGTCCAGGGAGGCCCAGTTGGTCGCCTCGGTGTCGTCGGCGACCCGGTCCAGGTTGACCCCGTCGCCGCTGATCGTGGCACCGGACGCGGTGGACGCGAGGTTACGGCTCAACCGCAGGTCCACGTATCCGGTCCGGCCGGCGTCGGCGACCACGCTGAGCCGCTGGTGCCCGAAGCCGGGCGCGACGGCCAGCAGGTCGTACGTGCCGGCCACCATCTCCACCGTGTCCGGGATCGGCGTCGCCGGGTCGGTGTCCGCGATCGGCGTGGCCCGCGCCTCGTACGCCCCGACGTACACCCGGATCGGCGCGTCGGCGCTGTCCCCGCGGGGGCGCAGGGTGAGCGTCGCGTTGCCGCCGCGCGGCGAGGCGAAGCTCGGTGTCGGGTCGGTGTCCGCGGCGCCGTTGGTGACGGCGTCCCGGCCCATCCCGGAGCGGGCGAACTCGGCCCAGATCAGGTCCTGGTTCGCACCCCCGAAGCGCAGCAGGTCGGCGGTGAGCATGTTGTCCCGCATGTCGAGCATGCTGACCTGGCTGGCCGCCTGGAGCAGGAACGAGTCGAAGACCAGTTGCGACCAGCGCCGGTTGCCCGGGCACCTGTCGGCGGCGACCTTGCCCTGCGCGCACTCCAGTTGCCGCTGGGTCGTGCCGAGGCCGTACCGCTTGACCAGCGCCGAGCGGACCCGGAAGTTGGTGGCCCCCCAGATCTCCCCGTCGGCGTGCACGGCGGGACCACCGGTGTTGTAGCCGATGTCGGAGTAGTTCAGCGGGCTGCGGCTCAGGTCGTAGTTGCGGATACCGCTGACCAGGTTGCCGGTGACGTAGCCGCCGGTGACGAAGGGCGTCTCGCCGGGGGCGCGCAGGCCGTTCTGGTACAGGTACTCGGCCGCGAGCAGGTCGCCCCACGACTCACCCATCGCCCCGCCCTGGTGGCCGCTGATCCCGCTGTCCGGGCCGGCGATCATCCGGTTGGTGATGGCGTGGGTGTATTCGTGGCCGATCACCGTCATGTCGTAGTCGCCGTCCACACACGGCGGGTACGGGCCGCCGGCCTGCGGCTGCCACAGGTACATGTTGGTGGTCGGCGGCAGACCGTCGCGCGGGGTGCCCTGGTTGGCGTTGTTGCGGTTGCCGGTCAGCGCGCCCTGCTGGGCGCGGCCCTGCTCGGCGTCGCCGCCGAGTCCGGACGGGGTGAGGTTGGCCGCCTGGAGGTTCCACGCCGACTCGGTGAAGCCGAGCTGGTACGCCCAGTCGTGCATGCGGTTGTGCATGACGAACAGGTTCGCGATCGCCGCGTCCGCGTCGTTGCGCTGGGTGGACGTGAACACCTCCGGGTTGCACCTCGCCTGGTGCCACTGGTCCTTGAACGGGTACTCGTAGCGGCGGTCCGGGTTGGGTGTGGCCGGTCCGACCGGGGTGTTGTTGCCCCAGGAGAGCACGGTGTTCGCCGAGTTGCCGCGCGAGGTGAAGGTGGGTGTGCCGGTCGCCGCGTCGACGTCCCACGGCTGCCCGGTGGCCGGGTCGCGGAACGCCGCCTGGCAGTCGGGGGCCGGGTCGCCGCACCAGCGGACCCGGGGGTCCTGGCCGGCGGCGAGGTCGCGGGGCGGGGTGGCCGGGAAGACCGCCCAGCTCGGGTTCTCCGAGTCGAAGTCGACAAGGTCCTCGCGGACCAGCACCTTGCCCGTGCTGCCGTCCACGTAGCTGGTGAACGCCGCCGGGTGGTCGGCGTCCGCGCCGATCATGGTCACCTCGTAGGCGGCCCGGGGTCCGTCCAGCGGGGTGGGCACCGCCACGGCCCGAACGGTGTGGTCGGCCACGGCCGTCGGGCTCAACCCGGCGTCGGCGAGCGCGTCGGCGTACGCCTGCTCGGCGGTGCGGGTCGCGGGCGCGGGCGCGCGGGTGTCCCGGGCCAGCGAGGAGTTGACGGCGAGCACCGAGCCGCCGCTGACCGCGAGCGTGACCAGACCGTCGTGACCGGCCGGCAGGTCACCGAAGCGTTGCCGCAGGGTCACCACCGCACCGCTGCCGATCGGCCGGACCAGCACCCGGTCCAGGTCGGCGACCGTCGCGGCGTCCATGCCGTACAGGTCGCGGTTGGCGGTCAGGTAGGCGCGCGCGGCGGCCTCCGGGTCCGCGGGCAGTCCGGTGGCGAGGGGGGTACGACCGGGGCCGAGCGCCTGGGGGGTGCCGAGCCGGTTCCACCGCGCGTCGGGGTCCGCCGCGCGGGCCAGCCCGCGCTGCCGAGCGTCGGGTGCCGCCGTACCGGTGCGGTTGTCGAGGTCGGCGGGCTGGTGCCCCTCGGCGAACGGCCCGGACGTGCGCTCGGCGGGAGCGGCGGCGGGTGCGGCGTTGCTCGTGCCGGTGGGTAGCAGCGCGGCGAGGGTCGCCGTCGTCGCCAGGACGGCGATGAGCCGGCGTCGACGCCGGCTCATCGGGGGTGACCACTCCGGTTGTGGCACGGGACCTCCTTGTGGGAGCGGGATGGCCGGCGGCCGCCGACCGACGATGCGCGGTGACGCATGCGCATCTGTGGATATCAGTCGGCCGAGGAAGCGGCAAGGGTCCCGGGATGGTCGGCGCGCCGAATGATCGCCTGGCGGGACCGGCGCAAACCCCTCTGGCGCTGTGGGGGAGCGCCGGCGGCGCCGGGGCGTGCCGGCTCACCCCGGTCGTCGTGTTCGGTCTGATCCCGGTGATCGACCTGCTCATCGGCGACGACCGGCGCAACCCTCCCGAGGAGGCGGAGCCCCGGCTGGCCGCCGACGGCTACTACCGCTGGCTGACCTACCTCTACCTTTCGGCGCAGTACGCCGTGCTCTACGGCCCGGCGGTGCTGCCGTTCCTGGCGCTGCAGGCGGTGGTCGGCTGCTCCCTGCTGGAGGTTGTCAACTACCTGGAGCACTACGGGCCGGCCCGGCAGCGCGCCGCAACCGGGCGCTGGCCAACACCGGACCCCGATGGTGACGGCTCAGTCGCCGGACCCCGGCGGTGACGGCTCAGCCGCCCGGCGGTGACGGCTCAGCCGCCCGGCGGTGACGGCTCAGTCGCCGGGCGCCCAGTCGGGGTCGCGGCCGAAGGCGGCCAGCAGGTGATCCTGCTCGTCGGCGTCGGCGGGCACCCGCGCCGCGTCCCGGACCAGCTTGTCGCGTCGGTAGTCGTCGACCCGGCCGGCGAACCACTGGGCGCACACGTGCACCGCGTCCGGGTCGAACCGTGGGTCGGCGCCGATCGCCACCGCCAGGTCCCAGCCGTGGATCAGGTGTTCGGCGAGGAGCTGTTGGACGTACTCGGCGGCCGGGGTCGGGCCGGCCGACAGGTGCACGGTGCGGTCGATCGTGCCGGGGTGGGTGACGGCGATCTCGGCCTGCGCGGCCGCCTCCCGGGCTGTCCGGAGCGGGTCGGCGCCGAGCTGGTCCCCGTCGAAGCGGTCGCCGACCTCGTCGATGGTGCGACCGGCGAGCAGGGGGACGCTCCACCGGTCCTCGCCGACCACGTGGTTGACCAGGGTCCGGACGTCCCAGTCGGAGCAGGGTGTCTCCTCCGACCACTGATCGGGCCCGATCTGGTCCACCCGCTCGACAAACTCGGCCAGGCTCCGGCGGTACGCCTCCAGCAGATCCATGCCGTCGATTGTTCCGTTCGGCACGCCGGCCCGAGCCGTTTTGCCCGGCCTGGCGTATGGCGCGGTCGGCCGCTCAGTCCAGGTCGGTCGGGTCCAGACCCAGCTCGCGGGCGGTGACCAGGCGCACCCACTCCCCGAACTGTCGCCGGGAGATGACCCGGTCGTGCACCGCGAGCTGCACGGCGAGGCCGTCCATCACCGCGCTGATCCGCCAGGCCGCCCCGTCCGGATCGGCGCACTGGAAGGTGCCGTCGGCGACTCCGGTGGAGATCACGGCGGCGAGATCCTGTCGCCACCGTAGGTCGAGCCGGCGGGACACCTTCTCCAGCTCGGGGGTGCGCAGCGACTCGGACCAGCCGTCGATCCACATCGACCAGGAGGTCGCCCGGCCGGCGGGGGTGTACAGCTTGAGGATCCGGCGGAGCTTCGTCAGCGGTGGCGCGGAGGAGCGGGTGACCGCGTCCAGGCGGGCCAGATCCTGCTCGACGGCGTACGCGAAGGCCTGCGCGAGCAGCCGCTCCTTGGTGGCAAAGTGGTAGAACACCAGTGCCTGGCTCACCCCGGCGGCCTGCGCCACGTCGGCGGTTCGTGTGTTGGACAGACCCCGCTCCACGATCACGTCGCAGGCCGTGCGCAGCAGGGCATCCAGGCGGATCTCGGCCGCACGTCTCGTCACGACCGTTACCGTAGCCCATCGACCCGAACACGAACAGTTACCGCTACCGTCCGATTCGTGGGGTAAGAGTCGGAAGTTGGACACTTGCCGAGGGGTGCCGTGGCTCGTTCTCCTGATCGAGTTCGGCGAGGTGGGCGGCGTGCCGTCGGAGTGCTCCGCTGGCTGTTCGCCGCGCCGGCACCCGCCGTCGGATGATGCCGGAGTGTGACGGCCGAGGGTCAATTGAGACATCAGGTCAGCTGACTAGGAAGCCCGCCTGCAGTGGTGGCCATCTCCCCGTTCGGCGTCGGACCGGGCGGGATGGGACGCGCCGACACGGACCCCGATTTGGCAGTCGTTCGCCGGCTCGGCTAAAGTTCTCATCCGTCACCCGGGAAAGCCGGGGGCGTGCGGACGTAGCGCAGCTGGTAGCGCATCACCTTGCCAAGGTGAGGGTCGCGGGTTCGAATCCCGTCGTCCGCTCGGAGCTGCCGCCACGCATGACGGGGGCAACCTCGGTGGGGTGGCCGAGAGGCGAGGCAACGGCCTGCAAAGCCGTGTACGCGGGTTCAAATCCCGTCCCCACCTCGGCAAGGAGCACGGGCGATTGGCGCAGTGGGAGCGCGCTTCCTTGACACGGAAGAGGTCACTGGTTCAAACCCAGTATCGCCCACCAGTTGTACGACGTGATCGTTGAGGCCCGTCACCGGATCCGGTGACGGGCCTCAACGCTGTTCCAAGAGAACTGGCCGCCCGCCGTCACGAAACAGACCTACTCGCCGGCGCGGAGCACCTCGCTCAACCGGTCGCGCCGTCGCAGCGCCGACTCGACGGGTACGACGGTGGCGGCCGCCGCCAGCAGCGCCGTGCCCAGCAGGGCGAGCAGCCACCACGGCAGGATCGCCGCCGGGTCGTCGGCCTGGCCGGTGAGCAGCCGCAGGTCGAGAGGGCCGAGCGTCGCGCGTGCGAGCAGGGCCCCGAGGAGCGGGCCGCACACCGCGACGACGGCGACCGGGGGCAGCAGCTCTCCGGCGGCCACCCAGCGGGCGTCGCGTGGCCGCAGCCCGAGGGTCCGCAGCCGGGTCAGGGTCTGCCATCGTTCGGACGCCCCCGCGGCGGCGGCGAGCGCCAGGCCGAGGAGCCCCAGCGCCAGCAGCACCGCGGCGGCGGCCCACGCCAGCCGTAGGAGCCCCGCGGTCAGCGGAGCCGCTCGCTGCGTCCGCAGGACGTCGGCGCGCGACACGACATCGCCGGCGACGCCGCTGTTCGACACCGCCCGCGCCGCGCCGGGACCGGTCACCCAGACCGTGTTTGGAACGGCGGGCAGGCCGGCGTCGGCGAGAGCCGCGGCGTCCACGAGCACGACGTCGTCGGCGCCGCCGACCGAGGGCGCGGTACCGACCACGGTGAGGTGGATGGCCGGGGCGTCGGCCCGGGGTAGCTGCAACCGCGTGCCGGCCGGCAGTTCGCCGTCGCTCGATCGGACCAGCGCGGGGACCTCTCCGGGGCCGGGACCGGGCGTCGTGAGCCGGGCCAGCGCGGGCGCGTCGGGCAGCGGGGTGGTGGCCAACAGGCGCTGGAACGCTTCGGCGTCCACGATGACCAGGCGCGGGGCGAACGGTGTCGAGTCCGTGAAGACGCGCGCCGAGTCGGTGACCTGCGCGACGACGACCTGGCCGACCCCCGGAGCGGCGGCGATCCGTTCGGCGATGGCGGGCGTGCCGGCCTTGGCGTCCGCGGCGACGTCGAGGCGGGCGTCGGCGCCGACAATGCTCCACGCGCCGTCGGCGAGGCCCCGGGTGACGGTGGAGCCGAGGATGAGCGCGAACGACGCGAGCGCCGTGGCGCTCACCAGCACCAGTAGCGGCAGCGCGCGCCCTGCCGTCGTGACCGCCCGGGCGGCACCGAAGACGGCCAGCGGGCGGCGCGAGCGCAGGGCCTGGCGGAGCGCGAACCGCGCGCCCAGCGGGAGCAGTCGGATCAGGACGAGCGCGCCGACGAGCGCGCCCAGTGCGACGGCGCTGACCGGCAGGATCACGTCCCCGGTCACCTCGCCGGTGTCGCCGTCGGAGGTGACCGGCAGGAGCCCGCGCTGGTGCAGTGTGACGAGGGCGGCGACCGCGGCGATCAGGACAGCGGCCTCCACGACGGCGCGGCGCAGCTGCCCGGTCGCCCGCAACCAGCGCCGAGCGGACGGGTTGGCGGGCTGACGCCGGTCCCGGCTGGCGCGGCCGGCGGCGAGGGTGCCGAACGCCGGCCCGGCGACGGCGCCGGCCAGGACCACGGGAATGGCCCAACTCCACGAGACGCCCGGCGCCACCACGCGGGCGAGCGCGAGCCCGACCGCGGCGGCCGACAGGGACACCACTGTGGACTCGAGGGCCAGTTCCGCGCCGAGGTCGGGTAACGCCGCCCCACGCTGCCGGGCGGTGCTCAGCGCCAGGGTTCGGCGGCGGACCAGCAGGTCGGCGGCGAGCAGCAGGACCAGGACCGTGGCGGTCAGCACGCCGGTGAGCAGCACGGCCGCCTGCGCCCGTACGGCGCTGACCCGGGCGCGGGTCGCGCGCAGGGTGGCGTCGAGCTGCGACTCCCACTTCAGGGAGTCGTCGCGGGCGCCTGACGAGCCGGAAGCCGCCTTGAGCGTGACCACCTGGTTGACCAGGGTCGCGCTGGTGGCCCAGGTGAGCGCGTCGGGGTCGGGGGCGAAGTGGACGGCGCGCCGCAGTTGGTCCTGGTCGACGGCGAGCCGGGCGTCCGGCAGCGAGTCGCGCGACAGCAGACCGGCGAACCGGGTGATCCCCACGCCGTCCGCGCCGGGCACGGGGCGCAGGAGCGCCGGGGCGAGTCGCCAGGCGGGGTCGGCGGTGTCCGTGGGTCGGTAGATCCCGCTGATCCGCAGGTCCTTGTCGCGCCCCCGGCTGTCCTTGGCCGGGATCCGGTCGCCGGGGCCGACATCGAGTGCGGCGGCGTCCGCCTCGGAGATGCCGACCTGCACCGGCCAGGGCGGTCCCTGGTAGGGGACTTCGACGAACCCGTCGGGGACGGCCCCGGCGGGCGCGTTTCCGGCGATCCAGGTCACCTGCGGGCCGCCGGCGTCACCGGCCAGGTAGGTGAACTGGAAGGTACGTGGCGCGGTGCCGTCGGTGATGCTCAGGACCGGGCCGTCGACGACGGCGATGGGCGGGAGCAGCGCGGCGTCCAGGTCGGGCCCGAGCGCGTACGTCGCCCGGACGCGGAGGTCGTCGACCTCCTTGGCGAGGCCTTCCATCCGCACCCGCCCACCCGTCGGACCGTCGTCGCGTTCCCAGTCGGCGTGTGCGAGGACGTTCGCGTCGTCACTGCCGCGGCGGACGCTGTCCTGGACGGTGTCGTCGGCGGCCGCGCCGAGCAGCGCCGGCACGGCCCCGGCGAGCAGCGCGACAGCCGCGATGACGGCTGCGGAGAGCAGCAGCGGGCCGGCGTCGGCCCGGCTCCGGCCGCGGACGCTGGGCCAGTGCGGCGCCGGGAACCGGCGGGTCAACCGCTTCACGGCGCCACCCTCAGGTGCGCGGCGTCGGCCCGGCGTACCTGGATGCCGACCACGATGGCGACGGCCAGCAGACATCCGGCCAGCAGTACCGCGAGCAGCGTGGCCTCGGCCGGCCACGGCCAGTGTGGCTGGGCGGCCGGGACGGGCGCGGCGCCGGTGTCGGAGCGTACGAGCAGGGGAGCGACGAGGCGGGTGGCGAGCGCGCCGACGGCCGCGCCCGCCGCGAGCAGCGGCAGCAGAACGCCGGCGTGCTGGCCGAGCAGCACGGCCCGGATGCCGCGCCGGGACATCCCCAGGCCGCGCAACCGCGCCACCTCGACGGCCCGGAGCTGCAGGTCGCAGGTCACGTGCAGGACGACGCCGGCGAGCAGCAGCAGGGCCGCGGCCGGTACGACGAGCCGGAGCGCGCCCGGCAGCCCGGCGCGCAGCGGGCCGCCGAGGAGTCGGGCGGTCTCCACCTCGCGGGTCGTGACGGTGCCCAGGTGCAGGGCGGTGGCCCGCTCGGCGGCGCCGGGGCCGGCCGGGTGACCGACCCACCAGGCGTCGACCGGGAACGTGAGGTCACCGGCGAGCACGCGCGCGCGGGACAGCGCGTCCAGGTCGGCCAGGACGGCGACGGCCCCGGGGGCGGACGGTACGGCCGGTACGACCTCGGAGACGACGACCGGGACGGGCGTGGTGCCGACCGTGACGCTGAGCTTGCTGCCGGGGTGGACGCCGACCTCGCTGGCGAAGCGGGCGGAGACGGCGACCGGCACCTCACCGGGGTCCGGGAAGGCGCTGGCGACGAGGGTCCGGGCGGCGTCGTCGGCGCCGTCGAGCTCGACGGTCGCGGCCATCCGCAGCGCGGTTCCGGTCGGGGTGGGGGACAGCCGGACGTTCAGGTCGCTCAGCTTGCTCGGTACCGGCGGGGCGGACGTGGCGGTCCAGTCCGATCCGTCGGTGGACGCCGCCTCCGGCACGGTCAGCGTCACGGCTACGGCCACTCCTCCGCCGGCCACGGGTTCGTCGCCGAAGTCGACGGCGACCGGTAGGGCGACCGCGACGAGGCGCAGCCCGTCGGCCGTCGCGCAGGCGGGTAGCCGCACCTCGCGGCCGTCGAGCGGTACGGCGGGACCGGTGCAGGACGTGCGCAGACCGGTGACGTCCTGCAGCAGCAGCCGGGGTGTCACAACGAGCGGGGCGTCGCCGGCCGCCGTTCCGCTGAGTACGAGCGGTGCGCCGGCCGGGACGGCGAGACCGGTGACCCGGGTTGGTGGTGCCAGCGCGGCACCCACGTGCGCCCATTCGCGGTCGCTGTCCAGCGGCCCGCGCAGCAGCGCGTCGGCGCGGGTGGTGTCCACGGCGACCAGGCGTGGCGCTTCGCCGGAGGTCCCGAGCCACTGACCGACGGCGATACCACGGTCGAGGACCGGACTCACCGCCCCCGCGGTGGCCGCGCTGACGAGCGCGCCATCGCCGGCCGAGGGCGACGTGCTGAGGGTGAGCGCCAGGTCGGTGCCGACCGAGAGCGCGGCCTGGTCGCGCTGCGACTGGTGCCAGGTGGCGTCGAAGGCCAGGCCGAAGGTTCCGGCCGCGCAGGCCAGCCCGACGAGCAGGCCGGCGGCGACCGCCTGGGGCCGGCGGGCGCTCTCGGCTACCGCCAGCGGAAGCGCCAGCCCGCGGGCGCGGTAGGCCAGGCGGTCGGCGCCGCGCAGGGCGGGCAGCACCACCCGGAGCGCCAGGGCGGCGCCAGCGGTGAGCAGCAGCGCCGGAGCGAGCACCCGGACCGCGTCGGCGCGCGGGCTGGCGGCGGTGGGCTGCGCGTACAGCTGCCACCATCCGACGGCGGCGAACACCGCGAGCAGCAGGTCGGCGCCGGAGCGGGCCAGCAGCTCGCGGCGGGTGCGCCGCTCGCCGGCCGCCGGGACGGGACGGATCGCCAGGACCGTGAGGACGGCGGTGAGCATCAGCGTGCCCCCGGCGACCGCGAGCACCTGGACGCCGGTGATGGCCGGCCGGACGGTCAGGCCGGCGTCGTCCAGTGGCGGCAGGTGGGTCAGGCCGGCGTGCAGGGCCGACGAGGCCGGTATCGCGAGCGCGATGGCGACGGCCGCGACGAGCCCGCCCTCGAGGGTCGCGGTGGCGGCGAGTTGACGACGGCTGGCGCCCAGGGCGGAGCGCAGGGCGGTCTCGTCGGCGCGGATGCCGGCGGTCAGGCGGCCGGCGAGCACGAGCGCCGTCGCGGCCAGGACACCGCCGAGGACGGCGATCGCGAGCACGACGGCGGCGGTCACGTGCCGTTGGTCGTCGGCCGACCGCAGGGTCAGCGACAGGTCGGTGGCGACGCGGGCCAGCTGGACGCGGTCGCCGAGGGCGCCGGCCAGCCGTCGGTCGGCACTGTCGACGGCCCCGGCCAAGGTCTCCAGGTCCCGACGGTTGGCGTGGCTCAGGTCCGGATGGGCGGTGACCTCCAGGCGGTCGACGGTGGCACCGGTGGTGACCAGGTCGGCGAGGTCGACGAGGAACGGGCCGTAGGCGTTTACCGGTTGCAGGAAGCGACCGTCCCGGTAGCCGGTGGCGGACCCGGCCGCGGCCAGCGGGTCGCGGTCCCAACCGCGCCCGGACAGCGGGCGTACGACACCGACGACGGTCACGTCGATGGCCGGGACGGGCGGGTGGGCCAGCTCGGCGCCGAGGTGCACCCGGCTACCGGGAGCGAGGCCGAGCAGGTGGGCGGTGGACTCCAGGAGCACCGCGTCGCCGGGGCGCTGGGGCCAGTGTCCGGTGACCAGCTCGGCCCGGGTCGGCAGGTCGTCGAGCCCCGACAGGTAGGCCTGTGGGCCGACGGTGGTGCCCGGGGCGAGCGCGGGCGGTAGTGCCCGCAGCACCGTCGACGCCCGCGCGGTGGTGGTCAGCGGGAACGGCGCCAGCGCGGAGGTCACCCCGGCGCGGGTGTCGGCGAGGACGGACGACGCGTCGGGGCCATCGACGGAACCGGTGTAGACGGTCGCGTCGACGGCGGCGGGTTCGGCGCGGGCCAGGGCGACCTCCAGGGCCCGCTCGGCGGTGCGGGTGACCAGCAGCGCGCAGGTGCCCAGCAGGGTCGCGCCGATCGTGACGACCCCGAGGAGGGCCGCGAGTAACGGCCACTGCGCGCGGGCGCGTCGGCGGACGAGCCTCAGCATCGTCGTGTCACCGGCCGTCCGACACGGGCTCGTACGCCTGCTCGGCCGCCTGTTCGTCGAGGTGCCCGTCGTGGATCCGGATCACCCGGTCGGCCAGGGCCATCATCACCGCGTCGTGGGTCGACACGAGCACGGTGACGCCCTCGGACTCCGCCACCCCGCGCAGCAGGGCCATCACCGACAGGCCCGTCTCGGCGTCCAGTTGGCCGGTGGGCTCGTCGGCGAGCAGGAGCCGGGGCGAGGCGGCCAGCGCGCGGGCGATCGCCACCCGTTGCTGCTGGCCGCCGGACATCTCGGCCGGCCGTTGCTGGGCGTGGTCGGCCAGGCCGACCAGTTCCAGCAGCAACTCGACCCGCCGCTCGCGCTCGGCCGGGGCGACGCGGGCCAGCCGTAGCGGCGCGGCGACGTTCTCCGCGGCCGACAGCACGGGGATCAACCCGAAGTTCTGGAAGACGTACGACACCTTCTCGCGCCGCAGCCGGGACAGGCCGTCCTCGTCCAGCGTGGTGACGTCGGTGCCGTCGACGTGCACGGTGCCGGCGTCCGGGCGGTCCAGGCCGCCGATGACGTTGAGCAGGGTGGTCTTGCCCGAGCCGGACCGGCCGACGAGCGCCACCATGGAACCGGCGGCGACCTCGAACGACACGCCGCGCAGGGCGTGCACGACGGTCGGTCCGGCGCGGAAGCTTCGGTGCACGTCCCGAACCCGCAGCAGCGGCTCGCTCATTCGCCGCTACGCGAGTCGGAGCGGATCGTGATGTGGTCGGGTTCCAGGGCCAGCCGGACCCGTCGGGTCAGCGCCAGCGCCTGGCGGAATTCGCGGGGCACCTGGACCCGCCCGGCCCGGTCCATCACGGCGTACTCCTCGGCGGTCATGTGGGTGTCGCCCTCCGCGTTGGTGGTGGTGCGGCGCAGCACCTCGCTGCTGGTGCGACCGTCGCGGATCGCGACGGTCCGTTCGACCTGGCCGCTGACCTCCGGGTCATGGGTGACCACGACGACGGTGACGCCGTAGCGCCGGTTGACATCGCGTAGTACGCCGAAGACCTCGGCGGACGTGGCGGCGTCCAACTCGCCGGTCGGCTCGTCGGCGAGCAGGACCCGTGGCTGGTTGGCCAGGGCCACCGCGATCGCCACCCGCATCTGCTGCCCACCGGAGAGTTGGCCGGGGCGGCGGTCGGCGCAGTCGGCGACGCCGAGGCTGTCCAGCAGTTCGGCCGCGCGCTCCTGCCGCTCCTTCTTCGCGGTGCGGGCCGCCGTCATCGGCAGGTCCACCATCTCCCGCGCGGTCAGGTACGGGATGAGGTTGCTCGCCGTCTGTTGCCGGACGAACCCGACGGTGTGCCGCCGGTACTCCACCCGGTCCGCGCGGGACATCGCCAGCAGGTTCCACGTGTCGACCCGGACCCGTCCGGCGGTGGGGGCGTCGATGCCGGCCAGGATCGACAGCAGCGTCGACTTGCCCGATCCGGAGGCGCCGACCACGGCGACCAGCTCACCGCTCTCCACGGCCAGGTCCAGGCCCTGGAGTGCCTGCACCTCGACCGAACCGGTCTGGTAGATCCGTACCAGGTTCTCGCAGACGATGAGCGCGTCCCGACCGAACTCGGGTGCCCGCGCGGACGGCTGCGGCAGGGACAGCGGTGTGGTGGACATTCCCAGCAGTCTCGCAACCGGCGGCCTCGTTGACCATGCCCCCCGTGCGGTTATTTCGGGTTTGGCACGAGGAGCCGCCGTCGACCGGTCAGAAGGTCAACAGCCGGAACTCGCCCACCGGCCGGAAGCCGAGGCGGCGGTAGATTCCCTCGCCGACGGGGGACGAGGTGAGGGCCGCCGTGTGGGCGCCCCGCTCCCGGGCCAGGTCGAGCGCGGCCCGGGTCATGGCGGTGCCGATGCCCTGCCGGCGCTGCTCGGGCTGTGTGCCCACGAAGTAGAGCGTGACCAGACCGTGGCTGAGCCAGGCGACAGCCGTGCCGACGATTCGGCCGTCGGGGAGGCGACCTGCCAGCCGGATCACCGTGCCGTCGCCACTGAACGCCTTTTCCCGTTCGATCGTCGCCGGGACACCCTCGGCCGGGATGCCGGACACCCGGGCGTAGGCCGTGACGAAGGTGTCGAGGTCGTCGGTCTCGGTGATGTGCACGCCGGTGGCCGTCGGGGCCCCGGCCGCCGTGGTGAGCGCCCTCGTCATGATCGGCATGCGGGCGACCTCGGTCGCGCCGAGGGCGACCAGGCCGTCGGCGGTGCCGACGTCGCTGTCCGGCCCGACCCACCAGATTCGGGGTACGCCCCGCAGGCGTCGCCGGGCCTCGACGAGCGCCTCGCCGGGCGTCGGCCCGGCCACCCGCAGCACCCCGTTGAGGGTGGCGTGCGGCACGTCACTGCGGTAGGTCGGCAGGTCCGGGCCACCGCCCGCGCCGATGTTCCAACCGAGCAGGTACGACCGGTGGGCGGCCAGCACCGTGTCGAGGGACTCCATGAGCGCGATCGTAACGCGGGCGCGTGCCGGGCCTGACCAGCGGAAACGGAAACGGGCCGGCACCCTCGCGAGGAGGTCGCCGGCCCGTTTCATCCGAGCCCTTCACAGCGGCGGGGCGATGTCCCGCCGCTCCTCGACCCGGCGGTACTCGACCGGCTGCTCGGTGGTGGTCACGACCGCGCCACGGCGGCGCTGGAAGATCAACGCCGTCATGATCAGACCGAGGACGCCGGCGCCCATCAGGATCCAGCCGACCACGTCGAGGTTGATGCCGCCGACGCTCGCGTCGAGGGCGAAGGTGAGAATCGCGCCGAGCGCGATCAGGAAGATGCTGGTGCCGATACCCACGACAGCCTCCTTAGGGGGTGTGGTGTGCTGTCGAGGTTCATCAGTACCCCGCCGTCGAGCAGCGCAATCGCGGTCGCCCGAGGGCCCCGCGCCGGCCGATCTTGGCATCGGGTAGAGTTCGCTCCGTTGCCGGCGGTAGCCGGGGACGTGCGGACGTAGCGCAGCTGGTAGCGCATCACCTTGCCAAGGTGAGGGTCGCGGGTTCGAATCCCGTCGTCCGCTCGCGATCCGTCTCGACGGGCCTGACCGCCGGGTTGAGCGGGCACCATGGGCGATTGGCGCAGTGGGAGCGCGCTTCCCTGACACGGAAGAGGTCACTGGTTCAAACCCAGTATCGCCCACCATCTCTTTGAGCACGTCAGCTCGCCCGTTATCGGATCTCCGGTAACGGGCGTCTTGCTTCTGCTGCGCCTCAGCCCTTCTTGTCTATCTTCTCCGCCGCGTGGCGCAGCGCGCTGACGAGTTCAGGTAGGTGCGCGTCGGGAAAACGGCCGGACATGCCGATCGCGGCGTACGGTGCCGAGCCGACGGTGACGGCGACGGTGCGTTCGGTCTTGCCGGAGCGCAGGGCGAAACCGGCTTCGCGGATCTCCGCAAGATCGGCGAGGACCTGCTCGACCGGTATCTCGTTCGCGCTGGTCGCCCACATGGCGCGGACGTTCTCGTCGTCCTGGTCGGCCAGGAGGGCCATCCCGAGCCCGGACCGGGCGACCGGGAACAGGCCGATCCGGCCGAGGGCCGTGCTGGTGTCCATGCCCGGGTCGGCGTGGTAGAGGTACGACATCTGGTCGCGCCAGAGCACACCCATGGCCACGGTGTGACCGTGGACGTGCAGCTCGCCGAGGGGCCCGAGCGCCCGGCGGATCAGGCCGGACCCGAAGAGGCTCTGCGCGGCCAGGGCATGGATTCCCGGGCCGGGACGATAGCGGCGCCGCTCGTCCTGTTCGATCAGCCGGATGTGCGCGAGGGTCTTGAGCAGCCGGTTCGCCCGTGACGGCTCCAGCCCGAGTCGTCGTGCGACCTCGCGTGAGCCGAGGGCCTCAGCGGAGCTGGCCAGCAACTGCAGGCAGTCGAGCCCATCCTGGAGCGACTTGTTCGGCTGAGACGGCAGCATGTTGCATTTATAGCATCACTCTGAGCGCCGACGCTACGGGATCGTGTCGCGTAAGTTTCGACGGAGTGTCTTGACGGTGCTATTACTGCACCATTACGCTCGCCGCACTTGACCAACGATCCCGCCTGGTCGCCGCAGTCGACCCTGCTAGAGCAGGCGCGATGAGTGCTGCCCGGGTCGGTTTCTCACATCACGGGGTGGGTCCCGGCGGGTTGCCGCCATGGACGGAAAGGCGCCACATGCTGCGAACCGTGGCGAGCCGGTCGGCTCGCCACGCGCCCAAGTCACGGGACGACGATTCGCCAACGAGCGGACCGTGGCTGAGCCGAGAGGTGACGAACTTGACACGACCCTCGAACGTGCGCCGCCACAGATGGCGCACGCACGTCGCGGCCGGACTGGCCGTTCTCATCGGTCTACCCATGATCGGCGTCGCGCCGCCAGCGTTCGCCGACGCCGCCGCGGCCTCCGCGGTGCTCTCGGCGCCTCCACAGTGGAACGGCATGGCCGGCAATCCCGGCGACGCCTCCGGCCAGATCTCCGCGGCGGCCACCGAGCGGGGCGGTCGCCCCTGCTGGACCACCACGCAGACGCCGATCACCAATGACTTCCTGTACTTCCGGGTCGACGCCGCCCGACAGCCGGCCACCACCGGGTACGCGTTCGTCAAGGTCAGCTACTTCGACGCCGGCCCCGGACACTTCACGATCCAGTACGACGGCACGGGGCAGAACCGGGCCGGCGACGCCGTCCCGCTGACCGGCGGGAACGTCTGGCGTTCCTACGTCTTCCAGTTGCCCGACGCCGAGTTCAAGGGCGATCTGCCGTCCGGCGCCGACTTCCGCATCGCCTCGTGGGACAGCCGGCTCGGGCGGTCGGCCACCGACCTGTGCGTCTCCGACGTCTCGGTCAGCTTCAGCACCGCCGAGGCGGTGCGCATCACCGCGACGAACCTGGTCTTCAGCGGATCCGAGCCGCGGACCATCCCGGTGACCTCCAGCGCGGCCAGCGTGAGCTGGTCGGTCGCCGACGAGCAGGGGGTGCCGGCGGCCAGCGGCACGGCCGCGGTGTCCGGTGGCGCCGCGACGGTCAACCTCGCCACGGTCAAGCCCGGCTACTACACCCTCGGCGTCACGGCCGAGGTGGGCGGACTCCCGGTCACCCGGTACACACCGGTGGCGCTGCTGGACGCGCTTCCCGCCGACGCCCGCAGGCCCGGGGCGCCATGGGGAGTCGGGACCCACTTCTCGCAGAGCGACCCGGCCAGTCTCATTCCCACGATGGCGAAGGTCGGTTACACCCACGTCCGCGACGCCCTGTCCTGGCAGCACGTGGAGAAGACCGCCGGCACCTACACCATGCCCACCTACGGCGCACCGTTCCTCAACGGGCTGGCCGCCAACGGCATGGAGCCGCTGCTGGTCGCGGCGTTCGCCAATCCGCTCTACGACGGCGGGAAGACGCCGAGCACGCCGGAGGGCCACGCCGCCTTAGCCGCCTACGCCTCGGCGATGCTCACCCTCTCCGGTACCAACAAGGTCGAGGTGTACAACGAGTTCGACGGGGGCTTCAACAACGGCCTGTGCGGTCGTACCCCGCAGTGCTACCTGCCTCTGTTGCAGGCGACCTACGCCAAGGTGAAGGCCGACCACCCGCAGGCCGAGGTCGTCGCGCCGGCCGGCGGCGGACCCACGTGGTGGGAGGAGCTGTTCCAGATCGGCGGCCTGCAGTACATGGACCGCTTCAGCGCGCACCTCTACGGCTTCCCGGCCCCGCCGGAGGTCCGCGGCGTGACCCTGATCCCGACGTTCAAGGACCTGATCCGCCGTTACAACAACGGTCGCGACATGCCGATCGACATCACCGAGAACGGATACCCGACCCACACCAACGGTGGCGTCACCGAACTGCAGCAGGGCGACTACCTGGTCCGCACGGCGAGCCTGGCCGTGGCGAACGGGGCCAGCCGCTACTACTGGTACGACTTCCTCAACGACGGCACGACCGCGTCGAACCAGGAGTACAACTTCGGCGTGATGCGCCGTCCCGGGTACCTCGGGATGAACGCCTACGCCCCGAAGCCGGCGCTGGTCACGCAGTCGGTGCTGATCCGCCAGCTCGCCGGTCTTGATTTCCGTGCCGCCGACAACCTGGGCTCGGGTGTCTACTCGTACGAGTTCGCCGGCGGGGCCGGCAAGACGCCGGTCCGGGTGATGTGGGCGACCACACCGACGCAGGTGGAGCTGAGCACCACCACCCCCGTCACGGTCACCAACGCCTACGGCCGGTCGAACACCCTGGAACCCCTACAGGGCAAGGTGACGCTGGACCTGACCGAGCACCCGGTCTTCACCAGGGGCAAGCCGACGGCCCTCGCGGTGAGCAACCCGAAGGTCTACTCCGTCTCGGTTCCGGACACGGTCGCGGTCGGCGACGACATCCCGGTGACGCTGAAGGTGGACCGGACCCACGGTGGTGGAGGCACGTGGACCAACTTCCAGATCGAGGACAGCACCTACCCGGTGTACGCGCCGGCCGGGCAGGTGGGGACGAAGACCGTCACCGTTCCCGGCAGCACGGTGAAGGGTCCGCGAACGGTACACGTGCGGGCCGGGTCCGGCGGATCGGCGTCGATGGTGCTGCGCGACGACGCGATGATCACCGATCCGGTCGTGGCGACCGTCGATCCGATCGTGACGTCGGTCGGGCCGCTCGGCGGGTCGCTGCGGGTGAAGATCACCAACAACAAGTCGGCGACGGCCCTGGACGTCGCACAGATCGCGTGGACGGTGGGGACGCAGAGCGGCACGGTCACCGGCGTCGCCCCGGTACCGCCGAACTCGGTCACCTCGGTCGACATACCGGTCGCGGGGATCGTCCCGTGGAAGTCCTACGACATGTCGGTACGCGTCGACACGACACAGTTGGGCGCGTTCCGTGCCGGTGGGACCGTCGGCTTCAACCCGATCGAGGCCGACGGACAGAACACGGTCGTACCCGTGAATCTGGCGGCCGACGGCGCGGTCGATTACCGGCGGGTTCCCTACGGCGGCACGTCGGACCTGTCGGGCACCGTCAAGCTCACCCGCACCGCGGACGCCCTCTGGTTGACGGCCGACGTGACCGACAACGTCCACGCCCAGACGAAGACGGCCGGCAGCATGTGGGACGGCGACTCCATCCAACTGGCGGTCAGCCCCGACCTTCCGGGGCGGTCGACCGCCCGCGTCGAGATCGGCGCGGCGCTGCTGGGCACCGGTCCGGCCGTGTACACCTTCACGCCGCCAGCCGGCGGCGTGGCCGGGGCGACGCCGGGCGCGACGGCGGCGATCGTCCGGAACGGGACCACCACCTCCTACCGCGTGTCGGTGCCCTGGTCCGCACTCGGGCTCAGCGGTCCGCCCACCGCACCGGTCGCCCTGTCCTTCGTGGTCAACGATGACGACGACGGCATCGGCCGGGCCGGCTGGATCCAGTGGGGCGGCGGCATCGTCCTGGCCAAGAACACCGCGGAGTTCCGGCCGGTGCAGGTGATGGCGCCGTGAGCGGGCCCCGGCGGGTCCTGGTCACCGGTGCGGCCGGACGGTTGGGCCGGGCGGCCCTGACGCTGCTCGCCGACCGACTCATCCCCACCACCGGTCTCGACCTGCACGACCCGGGCGACACCCGGGCGGGCCGGATGGTGACCGGATCCGCCGGGGACCCGATCGTGGTACGCGACGCCCTCGCGGAGGTCGACGCCGTCTTCCACTGCGCGGCCATCCCCGCGCCCACCCTGGGCACACCGCACGAGGTGTTCACCACCAACACCCAGGCGACGTTCACCGTGCTGGAGGAGGCGGCTCAGCGGGGCGTCCGCCGGGCCGTCATCGCCAGCAGCCTGTCGGTGACCGGTCTGCCCTGGTCGCCGCACCCGCAGACACCGGCCTACCTGCCCATCGACGAGGATCTGCCGCTGCAGGTGGCCGACCCGTACGCGCTGTCGAAGCAGACCGACGAGGCGATCGGCGCCATGATGGCCCGCCGGCACGGGATGGCCGTCGTCGCCCTGCGCCTGCCGCTGCTCGGCGGTCCCGGCGATCAGTTCGAGAAGTACGCCCGCAACTACGTCGAACACCCGTCGTGGGGGGCCAACGAACTGTGGGCGTACCTGGACACCCGTGACGCCGCCCGCGCCGGCCTGTTGGCCCTCACCGCCCCCGTGACCGGATTCCACGCGGTGTTCGTCGCCGCGCCGGACACCCTGAGCGCCACCGATACGGAGGCGCTGCTGGACGAACACCTACCGGGGGTGCCCCGGCGGACGCGACTGACCGGCCGGAGCGTCGCCATCGACACCGGTCGAGCCGCGCGGCTGCTCGGCTTCACCCCCGAGCACCGCTATCCACTGTCCCCACCCGGACAGCCACCATTCTCAGCTCAGGAAGTGACGCCATGACACGTACGATCAGCCGCCGGCGCCTGCTCGCCGGCGCGGCCGGACTGGGTTCCGCCGCCCTCCTCGCGGCCTGCGGCAAGGACGACTCCGGTGACGCCGGCACGGTGACCCTCAACGTCTGGGGCGGAGTGCCTGCGGAGAACGGCCCCGACGCCCTGTTCGCCGCGTTCACCGCGAAGCACCCGAACATCAAGGTCAAGTACACCCGTTTCGTCAACGACGACCAGGGCAACCTCAAGCTCGACACGGCGCTGCAGGGCGGTCTCGACATCGACGTGGTCGTGTCGTACGCGCGCTCGGCCCTGGCCAAGCGCGTCGAGGCGGGTCTGCTCACCGACCTCACCGACCGGCTCTCCGGTGACCCGGTGTTGAAGGCCTTCGCCCCCGGCGCGAATCCGGCCAGCAACTACTTCTTCGACGGTAAGGCGTACTCGGCTCCGGCCAGCCGCAGCGTGGAGACGGTGCTGGCGAACAAGAGCCTGCTCGACAGGGCCGGCGTCACCATCCCGGCGGACTGGACGACCGCCGACTTCCGGGCGATCGCGAAGCAGCTCTCCGGCAACGGCGTGTACGGGTGCCTCATCCCGCCGGACCTTGCCCGCCAGCAGCTCGGCCCGGACTTCACCTACAAGCCCGGCGGCCGCGAGTCCAACTTCGACCACCCGGCGTTCCGGGAGAACTTCCAACTCCGGCTGGACATGATGGCCGAGAAGTCCGCCGTCCCGATGACCGAGATCGTCGCGCAGAAGTGGGACGCGTTCGCCCAGACCCCGTTCCTCACGGGGAAGGTCGCGATGTGGATCTCCCAGCCGTTCGTCCTGCGCTATATCAAGGACACCAAGGAGTATCCGCACGACTTCAAGACCGTTCTGCTGCCGATGCCGGCGCCGCAGAAGGGCGCGCAGTTCTGGAACACCGGTGCCTACGGCGACAACGTGGCCATCACCAAGAAGTCCAAGCACCAGGACGCCGCCTTCACGCTCCTGCAGTTCTGGCTCGGCGAAGGCGCGGCACACATGGTGCCCGGCGGCCGGCTCCCGTCGCTGCCCGGGGGCGACACCGCCAAACTGGCCGCCGATCTGGGCGGACCCGACGCCGCGAAGCTGTTCGACGAGCAGTCGCTGGTCACCAACCTGCTGACCTCGGACGCGCGGATTCCCGTGGACGCCATCCAGACGGCGCACGCGGAGATCTCCACGATCATGAACGGGCTCAACCAGCGGGTCCTGCTCGGGAACATCAGCATCGACCAGTGGGCCCGGACCGCCAGGGAACAGTGCGACGCCGCGATCAAAAAGGCGGCCTAGAGACACATGCAGACTCTGGTTGGGTCGGCCCGGTCACCGGTACCGCCCGTCGTACGGGAGAAGAAGCGCCGGCCCGCCGGGGTCCGTTCCTGGTTGCCGTGGTTGTTCATCGCTCCCAATCTCATCGGACTGATCGCCTTCACCCTCGGTCCGATGCTGGCCGGGCTGGGCATCGCGTTCACGCGTTGGAACGTGCTGTCCGGCCTGGGCGGGATCGAGTGGGTGGGCCTGGACAACTTCACGGAGCTGTTCGCCGACCCCAAGTTCTGGAAAGCCCTGGGCCGCACGGTGTTCTTCGCCGGCCTCGGCGTTCCGCTGTCGATCGCGTTCGGCCTGCTGCTCGCGCTGGCCCTCAACCGACCGCTGGTCGGCCGGGCCGCGCTGCGGGTCGTGTTCTTCGTACCCAGCATGGTCAACACGGTCGCCATCGGTATGGTCTGGCTGCTCGTGCTCAACCCCAGCGCCGGGCTGCTCAACCAGGCCCTGCGGTTCCTGGGTCTGTCCGAGCCGCCGACCTGGCTGGTGTCCGAGGACTGGGCTCTGCCGGCGCTCGTGCTCATCCAGGTGTGGGCCGGCATGGGCTACCAAGCGGTGATCTACCTGGCCGCTCTCCAGGAGCTGCCCCAGGACCTGCACGAGGCGGCGATGATCGACGGCGCCGGCGCGTGGCGTCGGTTCCGCACCATCACGTGGCCGAGCCTCATGCCGACCACCGTCTTCCTGGCGATCACGTCGTTCATCGGCACGTCACAGGGGTTCGGGTTGATCGCCTTCCTGACCGGCGGCGGCCCGGGGGAGTCCACCACCGTGCTCGCCTACTACATGTACCAGTCCGGATTCCAGGCCTACAAGTTCGGCTACGCCGCAGCGATCGGCGTCGTCACGTTCGCCGCGGTACTGCTGCTGACGCTGGTGCTGTGGCGGTTCCAGAAGGGACGGGGGCTCTACACATGACCCGCAGCCGTACTGACCGGACCCTGCGCACCTGGTTGCTGAGCGTCGTCATGTGGGCGATCGCCGTGCTCTTCGCCCTCCCGCTGTTGTGGATGATCTCGGCTTCGCTCAAACGCAACATCGACGTGTTCACGCTTCCGGTGACGTGGATTCCCGACCCGGTTCGGTGGGTCAACTACGCGGACGTGTGGGCCGGCGACCCACCCCTGCTGCGTTACTTCGCCAACTCCCTGATCGTGGCGACCGTCGCCGTCGCCGGCGAGCTGTTCACGTCCTCCCTGGCCGGGTACGCCTTCGCCCGCATGCGGTTCAAGGGTCGCGACCGCCTCTTCCTGCTCTACATCGCGACCTCGATCGTGCCGACCCAGTTGCTGCTCGTGCCCCGGTTCATGTTCTTCCAGGCCGTCGGCCTGTACGACACCCTGTGGGCGCTGATCCTGCCGAGCATGTTCACCGTCTTCGGCACCTTCCTGATGCGCCAGCACTTCTCCGCCGTACCCGGGGAACTGGCCGAGGCCGCACGCATCGACGGCGCCGGCGAGTGGTCGATCTACTGGCGCATCTACCTGCCGATGGCGAAGCCCGTCCTCGCCGCACTGGCGATTCTCGGCTTCGTCTGGTCGTGGAACAGCTACGAGACGCCGCTGATCATGCTCTCCACCGACGAGAACTACACGCTCCCCGTCGGCCTGACCCGTTTCGTCGACGGCGACGGCGGCCTCGCCGGTGGGCTGTCGATGGCCGCGGCCACCTCCTCGGTCGTACCGATGATCATCGTGTTCCTCGTGTTCCAGCGCCAGTTCCTGTCCGCACTGAGCCGCACGGGGCTCAAGTGACACCGACGGAGGCTCATCACCATGCGTGTTGAACACGCCGGACACGACATCACCGTGGTGGGCGGTGGTCTGGCGGGTGTGTGCGCAGCCATCGCCGCCGCCCGCCTCGGCCGGACGGTCGCGCTGATCAACAACCGGCCGGTGCTGGGCGGCAACTCCAGCAGCGAGGTGCGGGTCTGGGTGGTCGGTGCCACGAGCCACGGCGACAACCACTACGCCCGCGAAGGCGGGATCATGGGTGAGCTGTTCGTGGAGAACCAGTACCGCAACCCGCAGGGCAACCCGTACGTGTGGGACACGGTCGTGCTCGACGCCGTACGGGCGGAACCGAACATCTCGCTGTATCTCAACACCGACGTCCGCGACGTCGAGGCGGACGGGCCGCCCGAGGCGCGGCAGATCCACACCGTCACCGGATGGATGATGGGCTCGGAACGGCTCATCCACTTCTCGTCGCCGATCTTCCTCGACTGCACCGGCGACGGACTGGTCGGACACCTGGCCGGCGCCGAGTACCGCATCGGCCGCGAGGCCAGCGGCGAGTACGGCGAACCCTGGGCGCCCGCCGAGGCCGACGACATCACCCTCGGCAGCACCCTGCTCTTCTACACCAAGGACGCCGGTGAGCCGGTCACCTACGTGGCGCCGTCGTTCGCCAAGGACATCACGCAGACCAGCATCCCGCAGCGACGCATCATCCGGGCCGGTGACAACGGCACCGCGTACTGGTGGATCGAGTACGGCGGGGAGCTGGACACCGTCCACGACAACGACGTCATCCGGGACGAGCTGTGGTCGGTCATCTACGGCATCTGGGACCACATCAAGAACTCGGGCCGGTTCGACGCGGACACGATGACCCTGGAATGGGTCGGGGCCGTCCCCGGCAAGCGGGAGTACCGCAGGTTCATCGGCGACTACGTGCTGACCCAGCACGACATCATGGGCCAGAAGGAGTTCCCCGACCAGATCGCCTTCGGCGGTTGGTCCATCGACATGCATCCCCCGCAGGGCATGTACGCGACGGAGGCCGCCTCCAAACACCTGCACCCGGACGGCGTCTACCCCATCCCCTACCGGTGCCTGTACTCGGTGAACACCACGAACCTGCTGTTCGCCGGACGCAACGTGTCGGCCAGCCACATCGCGTTCGGGTCGACCCGGGTGATGGCCACCTGCGCGACGCTGGGCCAGGCGGCGGGAACCGCCGCCGCCCTGTGTCTCGACGGAAAGGTGGTCCCACGCGAACTCGACGCGGGTCACCTCCAGCAGACCCTGTTGCGCTCCGACGCGTCGCTCATCGGCGTGGCCGCGGCCGACCCCACCGATCAGGCCCGCACGGCGCTGGTGACGGCGTCCTCGACGCTGGACCGGATCGACGTGGCCGGACCGGGTGCCCAGTGGCCGCTGACCGCCGACGCCGGCATCGTGCTGCCGGTCGATCCCGCCCTGGTAGGGCCGGAACTCCTCGTCGACGCGGCCGAGGCCACGACGCTCGTGGTGGACCTCTACGATCCCGGCCCCGGCCAGAACTACGTACCGGGAACGCTTGTCGACACCGCGCGGGTCCCGGTCGCCGCGGGCGTCCGGCAATGGGTCCGCCTCCCGCTGCAGTGGACGCCGCCCACCGCGCGCAACGCCTTCCTGCGGGTACGGGCCAACCCCGCCGTGACCCTGCACGTCGCGGACACGACCGTCCCCGGCGTCCTGTCCCTGTCCCACGTACCGCCGAAGACGGACCGGGACGAGCGGCAGCCGGTGCTCGAGTGGAAGAGCGCGGCCCTGCGCCGGCGGACCTTCTGCCTGCGCACCGGTCCGACGGCGGCCTACTCCGCCGACAAGGTGGTCGACGGGTACCTGCGCCCCTTCGCGGGACCGCACCTGTGGATGTCGCGGCCCCTCGCCACGGACGGTGCGCCGTGGTTGCAACTGACCTGGGCGGAGCCGGTGACGGTGAGCCGGGTCGAGGTCATCGCCAACGACGACGTCAACGAGGACCTGATCAACCTGCCCCACCACCGGATGCCGTTCACGCTCATGCCGACGCTCGTGCGCGACTACCGGATCGAGGCCCGCGCCGCCGGGACCGGTTGGCAGCCGCTCGTGTCGGTGGCCGACAACCGGCAGCGGCGCCGCACGCACAGTCTCGCGGCCCCGATCGTGACCGACCGGATCAGGGTTGTCGTCACCGCCACCAACGGCACCGGTTCGGCCCAGCTGATCGCCGTGCGGGCCTACGCCTGACGGTCCGCCGTCGCCGTCCATCCACGCAACGATCCTCGAACAGGAGACCACGTTCGTGCCCCTCAACCCCATGCCGGAGACGCAGGCACCCTGGCCCGGCCGAGACCGGCTACGCATCACCGGCGTCCGGTCGATCGTCACCGCCCCGGAGGGCGTGCCGCTCGTCGTCGTCCGGGTCGACACCAACGATCCCGGCCTGTACGGGCTCGGCTGCGCGACGTTCACCCAGCGGTTCCACGCGGTCGCCGCCACCGTCGACCGTCATGTCGCGCCGCTGCTCGTCGGCCGCCATCCGGCCGACATCGAGGACATCTTCCGAATGGTCCACTTCTCGTCGTACTGGCGCAGCGGCCCGGTCACCAACAACGCCCTGTCCGGCGTCGACCAGGCGCTGTGGGACATCGCCGGCAAACGGGCCGGCATGCCCGTCTACGAGTTGCTCGGCGGGCGGGTCCGCGCGGCGGCCGACACGTACCTGCACGCCGGCGGGGCCACCGTCGACGCCACCCTGGAGCAGGCCCGCGCCCTGCTCGACCGGGGCTACCGGCACGTCCGGCTCCAGGTCGGCAGCCCCGGTGTCGGCACCTACGGCGCCCCGGCCACGCCCGGCGAGTACCCCGGGACACCGCACCCCGGCGGGTGGGACGTGCACCGCTACCTGCGCGACACACCGGACCTGTTCGCGCAGGCCCGCGCGGCCCTCGGGCCCGAGCCGCACCTGATGCACGACGTCCACTCCCGGCTGACCGTCAAGCAGGCTGTCGGACTTGCCCGCCAGCTTGAGGAGTACCGGTTGTTCTTCCTGGAGGATCCGATCGCGCCGGAGTTCTACGACCGGCTGGGCGAGGTCCGCGCGGCCGCGCCCATGCCCATCGCGGTCGGGGAACAGGTGGCGTCGGTGGCCGACGCGGCCCGGCTCGTGACGGGTGGCGGCGTCGATCTGCTGCGCCTGCACCTCTCCTCGATCGGCGGCCTGAGCCCGGCGCGCAAACTCGTCGCCCTGTGCGAACTCCACGGTGTCGGCACCGCCTGGCACGCGCCGGCCGACGTGTCCCCGATCGGCGCGGCGGCGAACGTCGCGCTCGACGTGACCAGCGCGGCGTTCGTCGTGCAGGAGGGCCACGAGTACGCACCCGACGTCCACGCGGTGTTCCCGGGCACGCTCGCACCCCGCAACGGTTTCCTCTATCCGTCGGACGCACCCGGCTGGGGAATCGACCTCGACGAGGCGGAGGCGGCCAAGTACCCGCCCGTGGAGCACCTGCACGAACGGTGGTCGGCCCAGGTACGGCACCTCGACGGCGGGATCGTGGCCCCGTGAAAATCGACCGTCTGGAGACCTTCCTCGTCGCGCCCCGCTGGCTCTTTCTGAAGATCACCACCGATGACGGTGTCGTCGGCTGGGGTGAACCGGTCGTGGAAGGCCGCGCCGAGACCGTCCAGGCCGCCATCGGTGAGCTGTCCGACCTGCTCATCGGCAGCGATCCGATGCGCATCGAAGACCACTGGCAGGTCCTCACCCGCGGTGGCTTCTACCGCGGCGGCCCCGTACTGTCCAGCGCCGTCGCCGGCATCGACCAGGCGCTGTGGGACATCGCCGGCAAGGTTCGCGGGGCACCGGTCCACGAACTGCTCGGCGGGCCGGTACGCGACCGCCTCCGGATGTACGGCTGGGCGTACGGCGAGACCGCCGAACAGGTCGCCGAGAACGCCGCGGCGGCGATCGCGACCGGATACACCGCCGTCAAGATCGCACCGCCGGGCCCGATGGCGTTCCTGGACACACCCGCGGGCCTGAGATCCGTCGTCGATCTCCTGGCCAAGGTCCGCGACGCGATCGGCTCCGACCACGACGTGGCGATCGACCTGCACGGCCGGGCCTCGATCGCCGCCAGCCGTCGCCTCCTGCCACTGCTGGAGCCGTACGTGCCGCTGTTCGTCGAGGAACCGCTGCGGCCCGAGTACTCCAGCGACATCGCCCGGATCGTCACGGCGACCGCACTGCCGATCGCCACCGGCGAGCGGCTCTACACCCGGCGCGAGTTCCGGGACGTCCTGGACGCCGGCGTGGCCGTCGTCCAACCCGACCTCTCGCACGCCGGGGGCATCTCCGAGGTCCGGCGCATCGCCGCGGTCGCCGAGATGTACGACGCCGTCCTGGCCCCGCACTGTCCGCTCGGCCCCATCGCCCTGGCCGCCTGCCTGCAGATCGACCTGGCCATCCCCAACTTCCTCATTCAGGAACAGGCCCTGGGCATCCACTACAACAACGGCCAGGACGGCCTGAACTATCTCGTCGACGCCGACGTCCTGCGGTTGCGGGACGGGCACGTGGAGCGTCTCGGCGCGCCCGGCCTCGGCATCGACGTCGACGAGAAGGCGGTGCGCGCGGCGGCGGCACGAGGCCACCGCTTTCGTTCCCCCGTCTGGCGCGGCCCGGACGGCGCGTTCACCGAGTGGTGACGACCCACTCGACTTCCGACCACCCAGCAACCGTGGAGATGCCATGGCACAGTTCGACATGCCCGAAGACCGTCTACGCAGCTACCGGCCCGCGATCGCGGAGCCGGAAGACTTCGACAGCTTCTGGACCGCGACGCTCCAGGACGCGCGCGCCCATTCTCTCGATCTCACCGCTACGCCGGTCGACAACGGCCTCGCGCTGATCGACACCCTTGACGTCACCTTCGCCGGCTACGACGGCAACCCGGTCAAGGCATGGCTGCACCTGCCCGTCACCCGCACCGGTGCACTGCCCGCCGTGGTGGAGTACGTCGGATACGGCGGTGGCCGCGGCCTGCCACACGAACGACCGCTGTGGGCCATGGCCGGATATGCGCACTTCATCATGGACACCCGAGGTCAGGGCGCCAAGGGCCCCAGGGGGGACACACCCGATCCGGACCCCGTTGGTGACCCCGCGATCGCGGGCTTCACCACCCGAGGCATCGCCAGTCCGGAGACCTACTACTACCGCCGGGTCTTCACCGACGGGGTCCGGGCCATCGACGCCGTACGGGAACTGTCCGAGGTGGATCCGAGCAGAGTGGCCGTCGCCGGGACCAGCCAGGGCGGTGGAATCGCCACCGCCGTGGCCGGCCTCGTCCCGGGTCTGGTGGCCGCCATGCCCGACGTCCCGTTCCTGGCCGACTTCCCCCGGGCGCTGACCATCACCGACGCCTCGCCGTACGCCGAGATCACCGGCTATCTCAAGGTCCGCCGGGACCAACGCGACCAGGTGATGCGGACGCTCTCGTACTTCGACACGGTCAACCACGCCAAGCGGGCCAGCGCCTCGGCGCTGTACTCCGTCGGGCTGATGGACGCGGCCTGCCCGCCGTCGACCGTGTACGCCTCGTACAACCACTACGCCGGACCGAAGGAGATCCGCGTCTACCCGTTCAACGGGCACGAAGGGGGCCAGGCCTTCCACGAGGTCGAAAAGCTGAGGTTCGCCGCCAAGCCGCTCACCGGGTGAGCGGGGCACAGCCGACCCGGCGGCGACCGGACCCACGTCACCATCAACAACAGCACCGCGGAAGAGGAGCCGGCATGCAGCCGCAGCACAATCATCGATGGTTGCGCTGGCCATCGGACCCGTCCCGGAGCCGCCTCGCGTTCGGCGCCGACTACAACCCCGAGCAGTGGCCACGCCACATCTGGGACGCGGACGTCCGGGCCATGCAGGTGGCCGGCGTGAACATCGTCTCCTTGGGGATCTTCTCCTGGGCCCGGATCCAGCCGCAGGTGGACGTGTGGGACTTCGGGTGGCTCGACGACGTCATGGACCTGCTGCACGCCCACGGCATCGCCGTCGACCTGGCCACCGCGACCGCGTCCCCGCCGCCCTGGCTGACCACGACGCACCCGGAGATCCTGCCCGTCGACGGAGACGGCCGCACCATCTGGCCCGGCGCCCGGCAGCACTGGCGGCCGACCTCGCCGATCTTCCGACTGCATGCGCTCCGCCTGACCCGCGCACTCGCCGAGCGGTACCGCGACCACCCGGCGCTGACCGCTTGGCATGTCAACAACGAACTGGGCGGTGACAACGCCTACGACTACTCCGACGACGCCGCGACCGCGTTCCGGGACTGGCTGCGCCGCCGGTACGGCAGCCTGGACGCCCTCAACCGGGCCTGGGCGACCACGTTCTGGTCGCAGCAGTACGGCGACTGGGCGCAGATCCTGCCACCACGGCGGGCGACCACGCACCTCAACCCGACGCAGCAACTGGACTTCAAACGGTTCTCCTCCGACGCGCTCAAGGACCACCTGCGCGCCGAACGGTCCGTGCTGTACGAAGTGACCCCGGACGTACCCGTCACCACCAACTTCATGGTCATGGGCTGGTCCAAGGCGCTCAACTACGCCGACTGGGCCGCCGAGGTCGACTTCGTCGCCAACGACCACTACACGACGCCGGGCCCGCAGGCGCACGACGAACTGTCGTTCTCCGCCAACCTCACCTCGAACCTGGCCGGCGGGCGGCCGTGGTATCTCATGGAGCACTCCACCAGCGCGCTCAACTGGCAGCCGATCAACGTCGCCAAGGGGCCCGGCGAGATGGCCCGCGACTCGCTCACGCACGTCGCCCACGGCGCGGACGCGGTCTGCTTCTTCCAATGGCGTCAGTCCGCGGCGGGCGCGGAGAAGTACCACTCGGCGATGCTGCCCCACGCCGGCGTCGACAGCACCATCTTCCGCGCCGTCACCGATCTCGGTGCCACGCTGCGCGATCTCGCCGAGGTGGCCGGCACCACGCGCCGGCCGGCCGACGCGGCCATCGTCTTCGACTGGGAGTCCTGGTGGACGGCCGAGCACGACGCGCACCCCAGTGACCGGCTCCGCTACCGGCAGGAGGCCCTCGACTGGTACACGGCCTTTCTCGAACTCGGTATCCGCGCCGACGTGGTCCCCGTCGACGCGCCGCTGCATCGCTACGGTCTGCTCGTCGCCCCGATGCTGCATGTCGTGCCCGGAGCGCTCGCCGACCGGCTACGCGGCTACGTCGCCGACGGCGGCCACCTCGTTACCACCTACTTCTCCGGCATCGTCGACGAGCACGACCACGTCTGGCTCGGCGGATACCCGGGAGCCCTGCGCGATCTGCTCGGCATCAGGATCGAGGAGTTCGCCCCCCTGCCCGACGAGCAGAGCGTCGAGCTCGACAACGGCACGGTGGGCACCCTGTGGACCGACCGCATCGACCTCACGGACCCCGCGACCGAAGTCCTGGCCCGGTACGGCCAGGGCGGCCAGACCGGCCGGCCGGCCATCACCCGTCGGGCCGTCGGTTCCGGATCCGCCGCCTACGTCTCCACCCGCCTGCGGCCCGCCGGGCTCACCGTCGTCCTGGCCGACCTGGCGAAGCGGGCCGGTCTCGACAGCGAACTCCCGCCGGGCCTGCGCGGTCGCGTCGAACTGGCCGTACGCGGACCGTACTGGTTCCTGATCAACCGTACTGGGCAGCCCCTCGACATCTCCGCCGTCGACGGTGAACGGCTCGGTTCCGGGAACGACGTCCTGGCGCCGCGCGCCGTGGCGGTCCTGCGCCGCGCCACGGTCCCGGACTCGGCCGACACGTGATGGTCACCTGGCCCTCGGCGTCCCGGACGTCGCGGAACGTACGGCCGTGGACCTGGCCACCAGCCGGCAGACGCCGCCCGTTCGGGCTGCCCGGGTCACTCGACGCCGGCCAATCCGGCATGAATCCGGTGGCGGGGTGGACCAACCGTTGCGAGACTCGGTGCCGTGCCTGAGCCGGACCGCTTCCGAGCCGCCGTACACCTGTGGGCGGCCGGCGGCCCCGATGCCGCGACGGCCGCCGCAGCCGCCCGGGAGTCGGCGGCCGGCCTGCGTACGGTCGTCCTCGTCGAGGGGGTCAGCGACCAGCGCGCGGTGGAGGCCCTGGCGGAGCGACGGCACCGTGACCTCGCCGGTGAGGGTGTCTGCGTGGTGCCGCTCGGCGGCGCGATGAGCGTCGGCCGGTACCTGCGGCTGTTCGGGTCGCAGGGCCTCGCCGTCGCGGTACGGGGGCTGTGCGACGAGGCCGAGGAGGGCTTCTTCCGCCGTGGCCTGGAGCAGGCGGGCTTCGGTGCCGCCCTGGACCGGTCGGCGATGGAGGCGCTCGGGTTCGGGGTCTGCGTTACCGACCTGGAGGACGAGCTGATCCGCGCCCTGGGCAGCGACGGCGTGCGGCGGGTCATCGCGGACCAGCGGGATCTGGCCCGGTTCCGGGTCTTCCAGAACCAGCCCGCCCAACGTGGCCGGTCGATCGAGCGGCAACTGCGTCGTTTTCTGGGCACCATGAGCGGGCGCAAGGCGCGCTACGCCGAGGCGCTCGTGCGGGCGCTCGACCCGGATCGGGTGCCGCGCCCGCTGGACCGGCTGCTCGCCGACTGAGTCTCAGGCCGGCACGACCGGCAGGTCCAACACCTCGTCGACCTCCCGGCGCGGGGTGGGTCGGCCCGGCTGGCCGTACCCGACGCGCAGCACCATCTGCGGGGTGCCGAACCGCCCCAGCGACACGCGTAGCTGCTCCCGCGCCGTCGGGACCTCGATCGGCTGGGACAACATCGACACGCCCAACCCGGCGTCGACGGCGGTGAGCAGCACCCGTTGCAGGGCCTGACCGGCGACCACCTGGTCGATGGCGGTGTTACCGACCGAGCCGAGCACCCCGACCAGCGGCTCGGGTTCGAAGTCCCGCCCCGGCGCGCGGTCGCGACCGCCGAAGCCGCGCGTCGGCAGCACATCCTGTGGCTCGTGCTGCGGGCCGCCGGCCGAGGTGGGTACGCCGTCCGGCGCGGACTCGTGACGCAGCCACTGTTCCCGCTCGGCGCGGTACGCCGGGTCGCGTTCCAGCACCCGGTGCGCGCCACGGGCGATCTCGCCGAACGCGTTCACGGCGCTCACCCCGACCAGTAGCTCCAGCCAGCACCCCTCGGCGCGGGCCGCGTCGCCGAGCCGCCAGCGGGCGTCGGACGGCACCGGGTCCGGCCAGAACGGCAGCCGGTTGCTGAACCGGCGGGGGATGGCCGTGTGCAGGCTCTGCTCGGTGGGGCTGGGCCGGCGCGGGAGGTCCGGCACCAGTCGGGCCAGCAGATCCGGCTCGGCCGGGTCCGGACGCAGTCGCACCCGGGCGGGGACGCCGGCCACAGCCAACGCGATCCGCAGGTTGAACAGGGCCGCGCCGCAGGCGACCCGTACGCCCCAGCCGCTGGGGTCGGTCTCCGGCAGCCGACGTGACGGGTCGGCCAGCACCTCGATCCCGCCGGCACGCAGCCGGAACCGCCACGGCTGCGTGTTGTGCAGCGACGGCGCCCGGACCGCGCTGTCGGCGGCGGTCCGCAGGTGGTTCGCGGTGTAGCCGATGTCCATGGCGGTGCTCCTTTCCCTGGGCCGGTCGTCGAGCCGCGACGGCTGGCACACCCTCACGGTCCGCCGATCGGGCGGCGGCGAGCAGGGCCGGACGTCCCGACCCACCGGGCCCGACCGCCCCATCGACGGTCGGTCCCTCCGTTCGGGACCTTCGGCCCGTGCACCCGTCGTGCGGCGCGGGTAGAAACGAGGGATGATCCGCGTCTTCCTCCTCGACGACCACGAGGTCGTCCGCCGTGGCCTGGCCGACCTGCTGCAGAGCAGCGGCGACATCGAGGTGGTCGGTGAGTCCGGCTCCGCGCAGGAGGCGTCGCGTCGCATCCCGGCGCTGCGGCCGGACGTGGCGATCCTCGACGCCCGGCTGCCCGACGGCAACGGCATCGACGTGTGCCGCGACGTCCGGGCCGTCGACTCGTCCATCAAGGGCCTGATCCTGACCTCGTACGAGGACGACGAGGCGCTGTTCGCCGCGATCATGGCGGGTGCCGCCGGGTACGTGCTCAAGCAGATCCGCGGCACCGATCTGGTCGACGCGGTGCGCCGGGTGGCGGCCGGGCAGTCCCTGCTCGATCCGGCGATCACCACGCGGGTGCTGGACCGCATCCGCAACGGCGTCGAGCAGCCGCGCGAGTTGAAGTCGCTCACCGAGCAGGAGCGGCGGATCCTGGAGTACGTGGCCGAGGGGCTGACCAACCGGGAGATCGCGGGAAGGATGTTCCTCGCGGAGAAGACGGTGAAGAACTACGTGTCCAGCGTGCTGGCCAAGCTGGGCCTGGAGCGCCGCACCCAAGCGGCGGTCCTGGCCACCCGCCTGCTCGGCAAGACCCCCTGAGCCGCCCCCATTCCCGCGATCTTGCACTTTCTGCGCCGACAAAGCCGACCTTGCTCCTCATATCGTCCACCGAAAGTGCAAGATCGGCGCGGTCGGAGGACTGGCGTCGGTCAGTCGCGCAGGGGCACTGACCAGTGCAGCTCGGTTCCGTGGGGGTCGGCGGGGCGGATCGTGAAGGCGCCGTTGCGGCGGTCGGCGCGTTCGCGCAGGTTGATCAGGCCGCCTCGGGCCGCACTCGGGTCGCAGCCCACCCCGTCGTCGGTGACCGTCACGCTCACCTGCTCGCCCTCGACGCGTACGGCCACGTCGACGCGGGTGGCCCGCGCGTGGCGGACCGTATTGGACAGCGCCTCGCGCAGCACGGCGGCCAGCTCCGGGCGGATGGCGTCGGGGACGGCACTGTCCACCGGGCCGGTCAGCTTCAGGTGCGGCTTGAAACCCAGGGATTCGGCGGCCAGCTCGACCGCCTCGCGGATCTCGGTACGCAGCGCTGCGGTCATCGGTGTCCGCAGCTCGAAGATGGTCCGCCGGATGTCGCGGATGGTGTCGTCGAGGTCGTCGACGGCCGCGTTGATCCGTTTGGCGACCTCGGGGCGGGCCATCATCGGCGCGGCGCTCTGCAACTGCAGGCCGGTGGCGAAGAGCCGCTGGATCACCACGTCGTGCAGGTCCCGGGCGATCCGCTCGCGGTCCTCCAGGACCACCAACAGCTCGCGCTCCTCCTGACCACGCGCCCGTTCCATGGCCAGCGCCGCCTGACCGGCAAAGCTGCCCAGCAGCGCCACGTCCTCTTCGCTGGCGCCGCCGCCGCGCTCGGGCCGGTGCGCCACGATCAGCACGCCGTGCAGAGTGTCGGCGGTGGCCAGCGGCGAGACGATCGCGGGCCCGGTGTGCAGCAGCGCCGGCCACGGCGCGGCGTGGGCCAGGTCGTCCACCTGGTCGTGCCGGCCCTCGGCGACGGCCGCCCCGAAGCTGGTGTCGGCGGCCGGCAGGACCGCGCCGACCAGCGCGCGGGCCTGCTCGTCGACGCCGTCGACGACCTCCACGGTGAACTGCGCGGACTCGCTGTCGTGCAGCAGCACCAGCGCCAGCTCCGCCTCGGCGACCTCCCGGGCCCGTCGGGCGACCAGCGCCAACGCGTCGGTGCGGCGTACCTCGCCGAGCAGCACAGTGGTGATCTCGGCGGTCGCGGCGAGCCAGCGTTCCCGCCGGTGGGCCAGGGCGTACAGGCGGGCGTTCTCGATGGCCACGCCGGCGGCGGCGGCGAGCGCGACGACGATCTCCTCGTCGTCCTCGGTGAACTGCGCGCCGCCCTGCTTCTCGGCCAGGTAGAGGTTGCCGAACACCTGGTCCCGGATGAGTACCGGCACGCCCAGGAAGCTGTGCATGGGCGGGTGGTTGGCGGGGAAGCCGTAGGAGCGCGGGTGCTGGGTGATGTCCGGCATGCGCAGCGGGCGCGGATCGTCGATGAGCAGGCCGAGCACACCCCGCCCGTGCGGCAGGTCGCCGATCTGCGCGTGCTGCTCGGGCGTGATGCCGTGCACGATGAAGTCGTGCAGCAACCGGTCCGGGCCGACCACGCCCAGCGCGCCGTACTGGGCGCCGACCAGCTCGCAGGCCGCCTGCACGATGCGCCGCAGGGTGGTGCGCAGATCCAGGTTGGTGCCGATGCCGACGACCGCGTCGAGCAGCGCCCGCAGCCGCTCCCGGCTGGTCATCACCTCGCCGACCCGGTCCAGCATCTCCTGGAGCAGTTCGTCGAGGCGAACCCGCGACAGCGGGCTCAGCCCGAGCGACGGCGTCACCGGGGTTTCCGGGCGAGGCTGCGGGACGCTGCTGGTCACCGCGCGATCGTAGCGTCGACCGGCGGCGACGATCGACCCGTCAGGCCTGGTCGCCGCGCACCGCCGAGGTGTCGACCACCTGCTCGCTGGCCAGTCGCGGGGTGTGCGGCGGCCCCGCGTGCGCCGGGTCCGCGATCCCCAGGCGCAGCACGAGGTACGGGAAGCCGATGCCGGCGAGCACCTGACGCAGTGTCTGCCGGGTTCCCGGGACCTCGACGACCGCGCTGAGGGGTACCACCGACACGCCGAGCCGGGTCGCGGTCAGCCAGGCGGCGGAGAGGGCTTCACCGGCACGGAGCCAGCTGTCCCGGTCGTCCTCGTCGCCGTGCAGCAGCGCGTACACCGCCATCCGGTCGTGGCCGGGACCGATCGGCAGGCTGCCGGGGCGGCCGAAGTCGCGGCCCGGCACGGTGGTCTGTGGCGGCTCCGCGGGGAGCACGTCGGCGGGCAGGCCGGTGCCGGTCTCGGCGCGGCTCGTCCAGTACGCCATCTCGGCGCGCAGCTCCGGGTCCTCGGCCTCGACCGCGCCGGCGTGCCCGGCCGTGGCGGCCAGCTCCAGCACCTGGTCGCGGTCGAGGATCTGCAGGCGGCTGCCCTCGGCGGTGACCGCCCGGGTGATCTCCCCCATCGCGTCGGTGGGCACCGGCTCGTCGCTGACCGGCCGTCGGTCGGTGTGCCGCACCGACATGCACTGCACGAGGCGCATGGCGTCCGGATCGGCCTCGGTCCGGCTCAGGTCGGTCAGACGGGCCACCAGGCTCTCCTCGCCCGGGTCGGGCAGGCGGCGCACCACCGCGCGCCAGCCCTCGGCGGCCAGCGCCACCCGGGCGTGGTGCAGGGCGGCGCCGCAGCTGACCGCCAGCAGTCGCCCTTCCGGGTCGCCGGCCGCGAGCTGCCGGTCGGCGACCGTGTGCAGTTCCAGCGAGTCGGGGAGTACCCGCCAACGCCAGGGCTGCGTGTTGTGCACCGAGGGGGCGTGGCCGGCGGTGGCAGCGGCCTCCGCCAGCGCGGTGGTCAGCGAACTTTCCTGACTCATCGTCACGACCTTTCCGTCTCGACCATCGTGCCCAACCTTCGACTTGTAAGGAGGGTGCCCTTCCTATACACCAGGCGTTAGAAAGGGGCCCTTCCTTAGCGCGGTGTGTTGCCGTTTCATCGTGCGCTTTGCTGGGCGGTGTGCCGGAGGGTCGGGCGTCAACGCTCCCGGACGACGGCGACCGGGCAGCCGGCGTGCTGGATGACCTGCTGGCTGACCGAGCCGAGCAGCATCCCGGCCAGCCCGCCCCGTCCCCGGCTGCCGACGACCACCAACTGGGCCGACCGGCTCGCCTCGATCAGCGTCGCCGCCGGACTGCCCCCGACGAGGTCGACCGTGACCTCCAGCTCGGGGAACGTCCGCCGCCAGGGTTCGACCGCCTCCTCGACGGCCGCCCGCTCGTCGGGCGTCCCGGCCGCCCCACCCGGGCCCGGTGTCCAGGCGTGCAGCACGCGCAGCGGTACCCGTCGTTGGGTTGCCCGCTCGGCCGCGAAGCCGAGTGCCACCAGCGACGGCTCGGAGGCGTCCACCCCGACCGTCACGGGGTCGGCCGGGCCGTGGGCCGCGCCGTCGCGGACGATGACGACGGGACAGTGAGCGTGCGCGGCGACCGCCACCGCCGTCGAGCCGGCCAGCAGCCCGCCGAACCCGCCGTGGCCCCGGCTGCCGAGCACCAGCATCCCCGCGTCGGTGGAGCGTTCCTGCAACACGAGGGCGGGCGGTCCGTCGTACACCTCGCCGGTGACCGTCAGGCCGGGATGCGCGGTGGCGGCGTCCGCGGCGGCCTTGCGGACCAGGTCGTCCACCTGCCGCCGGGCGGTGTCGTCCGGCCAGATGCCGGGCGCCACACCCGGACCGACCCAACTGGCCACGGTCAGCCATTCGAAGATGTACGCCAGCCGCACCGGCTGACCGCTGCGCTCGGCCTCGGCCAACGCCCAGTCAAGGGCCACCGACGCGTCGGTCGAGCCGTCGTAGCCGACCAGAATCTCCGCGTCCCGCACGTCGTCCTCCTTCAGGGGTTGGTCGGGTCGGTCTCGCGGACCCACCGCCACTCGGCGACCTGTGGGTCGTCCTCGCCGTACCGGCGGGTGTAGTCGCGGGCCGCCTGTCGGGCGTCGACCATCCGCTGGCGTAGGTGCGCGGCGCGCGCGCCCAGCCCCGGCACCCGGTCGATGACGTCGATGACCAGGTGGAACCGGTCCAGGTCGTTGAGCATCACCATGTCGAACGGGGTGGTGGTGGTGCCCTCCTCCTTGTAGCCGCGTACGTGCAGGTTCTCGTGGTTGGACCGGCGGTAGGTCAGGCGGTGGATGAGCCAGGGGTAGCCGTGGTAGGCGAAGATGACCGGTCGGTCCGGGGTGAAGATGGTGTCGAACTCCTTGTCGGGCAGGCCGTGCGGGTGTTCGGTGTCCGGTTGCAGGCGCATCAGGTCGACGACGTTGACCAGGCGGACCTTCAGCTCCGGCAGGTGCTGGCGCAGCAGGTCGGCGGCGGCCAGCGTCTCCAGGGTGGGCACGTCGCCGCAGCAGGCGAGGACGACGTCCGGCTCGCTGTCGTCGTCGGTGCTGGCCCACTCCCAGATGCCGAGGCCGCGGCGGGTGTGCTGGATCGCCTCGTCGACGGTGAGCCAGCTGGGCGCCGGCTGCTTGCCGGCCACGACCACGTTGATGTAGTGCCGGCTGCGCAGGCAGTGGTCCATGGTGGCGAGCAGGGTGTTGGCGTCCGGCGGCAGGTAGACGCGGACCACCTCGGCCTTCTTGTTGACCACGTGGTCGATGAAGCCCGGGTCCTGGTGGGAGAAGCCGTTGTGGTCCTGCCGCCAGACGTGGCTGGACAGCAGGTAGTTCAGCGAGGCGATCGGCTGTCGCCAGGGGATGGCCCGGGTCACCTTCAGCCATTTGGCGTGCTGGTTGAGCATCGAGTCGACGATGTGGATGAACGCCTCGTAGCTCGTGAACACCCCGTGCCGGCCGGTCAGCAGGTAACCCTCCAGCCAGCCCTGGCACAGGTGCTCGGACAGCACCTCCATGACCCGGCCGTCCGGGGAGAGGTGGTCGTCGCCGGGGACCGTGGCGGCCAGCCAGGCGCGGTCGGTCACCTCGAAGGCGGCGCCCAACCGGTTGGACGCGACCTCGTCCGGGCCGAACAGCCGGAACGTCTGCGGGTTGGCGGCGATCACGTCGCGGATCCACGGACCGAGCACCCCGGTCGCGCCGGCCATCGGCTGACCCGGCTCGGGTACGTCCACGCCGTACGCGCCGAAGTCGGGCAGGGCCAGGTCGCGCAGGACCACTCCGCCGTTGGTGACCGGGTTGGCGCTCATCCGCCGGTCACCGCGCGGCGGCAGGGTCCGCAGCTCGTCGACCGGCGCTCCGGTGGCGTCGAACAGCTCCTCCGGTCGGTAGCTGCGTAGCCAGCGCTCCAGCTCGGCCAGGTGCGCCGGGTTGTCACGTACGCCGGACAGCGGCACCTGGTGCGCGCGGTAGGTGCCCTCCACCTCCGTACCGTCGACCTCGTGCGGTCCCGTCCAGCCCTTCGGCGTCCGCAAGATGATCATCGGCCAGCGGGGACGCTCGACGACGCCGCCGGAGCGGGCCCGGCGTTGGATCGTGGCGATCTCGTCCAGCGCCCGGTCCATGGTGGCGGCGAGAGTGCGGTGCACCATGCTCGGGTCGTCGCCGGCCACCACGTACGGCTCGTAACCCGAGCCCCGCATGAGGTCGAGCAGGTCCGCCTCGGGTATCCGGGCCAGCACGGTCGGGTTGGCGATCTTGTAGCCGTTGAGGTGCAGGATGGGCAGCACCGCGCCGTCGCGCGCCGGGTTGAGGAAGACGTTGGAGAGCCAACTGCCGGCCAGTGGGCCGGTCTCCGCCTCACCGTCGCCCACCACGCAGGCGACCACGAGATCCGGGTGGTCGAACGCGGCGCCGTAGGCGTGGCTCAGGGCGTACCCCAGCTCGCCGCCCTCGTGGATCGAACCTGGCACGTCCGCCGCGACGTGGCTGGGGATGCCGCCGGGGAAGGAGAACTGGCGGAACAGCCGGGCCATGCCGGTCTCGTCGCGTGCGACGTCGTGGTAGCGCTCCGACCAGGTGCCCTCCAGCCACGTGTTGGCCACGATCGCCGGGCCGCCGTGCCCGGGGCCGGTGACCAGCATGGCGTTCAGGTCGCGGGCGACGATCACCCGGTTGAGGTGGGCGTAGATCAGGTTGAGCCCGGGGCTGGTGCCCCAGTGCCCGAGCAGCCGGGGCTTGATGTCGTCGGGGGTCAGCGGCTCGCGCAGCAGGGGGTTGCCCAGCAGGTAGATCTGCCCGACGGTGAGGTAGTTCGCGGCCCGCCAGTAGGCGTCCAGCCGGCGCAGCTCGTCGTCGGTGAGTGCGCGCTGCGCGTCGAGAGCGGTGTCCATGATGCTGCCTCTCGCGGGTAGGGGGTGGGTGTTCGCCGTCCAGCCTCGCCGCTGCGGACGTGGTTGGTCAGGGTCGTTGGTCCCGGGTCGGGTGGGCGTCGGGCCCGGTCAGCGGCACCTCGGCGAGGCCGCGTACGACGACGACCGGGGCGGGGGAGTGGTAGAGCAGGGACTGGGCGACCGCGCCCAGCATGGCGCGTCCCGGTTCGTCACCCCGGGCGGCGACCAGCGCCATCTGGGCCGACCGGGACGTGTCGATGAGCACCTGCGCGGGGTCGCCGCGGACGACCCGGCACTCGGTGGGCACTGCGGTGTGCCGGCCGGCGTGCCGGGCCAGCGCCTCGCCGAGCTGCTCGGTGACCGCGTCGGTGTCCTCGTCGCTCTCCACCACCCGCAGGGCCACGAGGCGTGCGCCGCGTCGGGCGGCGCACTCCACGGCCCACCGCAGGGCGAGGTGCGAGCTGGGCGAGCCGTCCACTCCGGCCAGGACCGGTCCCTGCGGCGGCGGTTCGCGGCGGACCACCAGCAGTGGGCAGTTGGCCCGCGCCGCCAACTGCACGGCGGGCGTGTCGGCCGGTACGCACTGACCGCTGCCGGCCATTCCGCTGTCCCCGACGGCCAGCAGGAAGGCCGTCTCGGACCGGCGGATGAGGGTGGGCAGCAGGGCGCTCTCGACGATCTCGGCGCGCACGGTCAGGCCTGGTTCGACCTGGTGGGCGAGCTGGGCGGCCCGGGTGATCAGACTCTCGGCGGCGTCGCGGGGCGCGGCCACGGTGTCCGCCGCGAAGGCGGCGTGCCAGTCGAAGGTGTGCACCAGGTGCAGGGGCCGCCCGTGGCCGGCGGCCTCGTGGGCGGCCTGCTCCACGACCGGTAGGTCACCGTCCGAGCCGAGGCCGACCAGCACCTCCGCGTCGGCCGATGCCGCCATCCGATACCACCTCCCGGGCGTCGCGCCCGGCACGACCACGCTGTCCCCGTACCGAGGGTAGTCGGATGACTGCGGCGTGTGGGTGGGATCGACCCATGGGGTACGCGAACCAGGGCTCGCGGTGTCAACGAATGTTGACGAACGCCGTCTGTCAACGTATGTTGACACCCATGAGTCAGGCAACGGAACTCGCGGCGGCAGCCGGCAGCACCGACCCCCGGGTCGGGCTCCGCGCCGTCCGCGCGCTGCGCCGGCTGCTCGAGCGACTCGAGGTGGTCCAGGTGGACAACGCCCGGCGACAGGGCTGGTCCTGGCAGGAGATCGCCGACGCGCTCGAGGTCAGCCGGCAGGCGGTGCACAAGAAGCACGCCGGGCGACCGGCGGTCAACTCATCCTGGGAGGCGTGATGTTCGAACGGTTCACCGATCGGGCGCGAGGCGTGGTGCGGCGGGCGCTCGAGGAGGCCCGGGCCGAGGGCCGGCGGCCGGTCGGCACCGAACACCTGCTGCTCGCCCTGCTCGCCGACGACGACGGCCTGGCCGGCCGGGTGCTGGCCGACGCCGGGGTCCGCGCCGACGACCTGCGCGAGCGGGTCCGGCGGCACACCACGGGCGGGGGCGCCGGCCTCGGCGACGCGGACGCGGCGGCGCTGCGCGAGATCGGCATCGACCTCGCCGCGATCGTGGCCCGCATCGAACAGTCCTTCGGCCCCGACGCGCTGCGCGAGGCGGTGCCGGCCCCGCGTCGCCGCTGGGGGCGTCGCCGCTACCTGGGCGGCCCGTTCTCACCCCGCTCGAAGAAGGCGCTGGAGCTGTCGTTGCGGGAGGCGCTGCGGCTGCGACACAAGCACATCGGCACCGAGCACATCCTGCTCGGGGTGCTGCGTGAGGGCCAGGGACTGGGCGCGCTGGTGCTCACCGAGGCCGGGGTCGACCTCGACGATCTGCGCCGCCGGGTGGAGGCGGCGCTGCGCGCGGCGGCGTGACGGGCACCCGCGCGTTGAAACCTGTCTGTGGCACTTCCGACGCCTGCGGTTCGCCGGGTCGCTGACAGCGGCCCGGTGCTGCACACTGACGCCGTGGATGCTGGACAGGACAGGCGCCCCTCAGGTGGCGACGGCGGGCTGCGCTCCGCCGTGGTGGTCAACCCGGCGAAGGTCACCGATCTCGACGAGCTGCGCCGCACCGTGAACGACGCGCTCGCCGCCGCCGGGTGGCCCGAGCCGCGGTGGTTCGAGACGACCGTCGACGACCCGGGCCGGGGCCAGACCGAACAGGCCGTCAAGGACGGCGTCGACCTGGTCTTCGCCTGCGGCGGCGACGGCACCGTGATGTCCTGCGTCAGCGCGCTTGTCGGCACCGACGTGGCCCTCGCCGTTCTGCCGCAGGGCACCGGCAACCTGCTCGCCGCCAACCTCGGCCTCTCCACCGACCTCCCGGCGGGCCTCCAGGTCGCCGTCGAACGCGGTCGGCGGCTGCTCGACGTCGGCGCGGTGGAGGACCAGTACTTCACCGTGATGGCCGGCATGGGTTTCGACGCCCAGATGCTCGACGCCACGAACGAGACCACCAAGGCCCGCATCGGCTGGCCGGCGTACGTGATGGGTGCCGTGAAGCACCTGCGGGACCGGCCGATGCGGGTGCAGATCCGCATCGACGACCGGCCGGCGGTGCGCCGCCGGGCCCGCTCGGTGCTGATCGCCAACGTCGGCCGGCTCCAGGGCGGCGTGACCCTGCTGACCGAGGCCGAGCCGGACGACGGTTGGCTCGACGTCGCCGTGCTCACCCCGCGTAACCTGCGGCACTGGCTCGCGCTCGGCTGGGCCGTGGTCCGCCGCAGCGGCCAGGTGCCGCAGATGGAGGTCTTCCGCGGCCGGACGGTGGTGGTCAGCAGCAACCGCCCGCAGCCACGGGAGCTGGACGGCGACCTCATCGCCCCCGGACGGCGGCTCCGCGCCGAGATCCGGCCGCAGGCGTTGTGGCTCTGCGTTCCGCAGCCCGAGGACGCTCCCGACCTGTCCGTCGACGCACAGGGCGCCGGGGAGCGGGGCGAGCAGCTGATCGAGGAAGCGCGCCGTGAGTAGCACCCGGATCGTGCCGGAGACCCGGCTGATGGCCGACGAGGAGCTGTCGGCCGACGACGCCTGGCGCACACTGCGCCGCAAGGGCGGCTGGCACCTGCTGCGGGACGCGTTCATCCGGTTCCGCTACGGCGACGGGTTCAGCCACTCCCGCGCGTTCGCGTTGCAGCTCTGCCTGGCCGTGGTGCCGTTCCTCATCGCGCTCACCGGTCTGATCAGCGAGCTGGGCGTCGAGGAGGGCGGCCGGGTCGTCGCCGACACCGTGCTGGCGCTCACCCCCGGCCAGAGCGCCGAGGTGGTCGGCGAACTGCTCGGCGAGGGTGAACGCGTCGAGGACGCGGGGGAGTTGGCGCTCACCCTGGGTCTGCTCACCGGTCTGGTCGCGCTGACCACCACGATGGCCCAGATCGAGCGGGGCGCCAACCGCATCTACGGTGTCGAGCGGGACCGCCCGGCGTTGTGGAAGTACCTGCGGGCGGCCGTCCTGGCGGTCACCGCCGGTCTGCCCGCGCTGGCCGGCTTCCTGATCCTCGTCGGCGGCGGGGCGATGGGCGACTCGGTGCGCGAGCACTACGAGTGGGGCGAGACCGCCAACATCATCTGGAACGTGATCCGGTTTCCGTTGAGCCTCGGCCTGACCGTGCTCGCCGTGGCGGTGCTGTTCCGGCACGCGCCGCGCCGCAACCAGCCCGGCCTGTCGTGGCTGTTCTTCGGCGCCGGCATAGCCACCGCCCTGTGGTGGCTGGCCAGCCTGCTGCTGGCCGCGTACGTCAAGTTCAGCGAGGGCTTCGGGCAGACGTACGGCGCGTTGACCGGCATGATGGCGCTGCTGCTGTGGGCCAACCTGACCGGCATGGCGCTCTTCGGCGGGCTGGCCTTCGCCGCCCAGTTGGAGGCGCTACGGATCGGCGTGCAGGAGCCGGCGCAGCCCGACCTGTGGGAGCCGGAGGCCGACCGCGCCGAGTTGTTCGACACCGGTGACATGACCGCGCTCTGAGCGCGTCCGGGTGTACGCCGGACGCGGATCGGGTACCTCGCCTCGCCAGGTACGACAAGGGAGGTGCGGGGTGACCGCGGTCAAAGATGTGACTCGGCGTCCGATCGGTCACTTCGCCGAACGGAGCATCGCCGGTCTGGTCGCCGTCATCGGCGCCGGTGCGGCGTTCGGACTGTTGCTGTTGCTCGTCCGCTTCCGGTGGAGCCCGTTGCAGGACGCCGACCACGAGCTCGCCGAGTGGTTCAACTCGCTCGTCGCCCCACACCACCCGCTGGTGACCGTGCTCCAGGCGGTGACCGACCTGGGTGGCCGGCCGATCCTCATCTGGCTGGTCGCGATCCCCGCGATCGGTCTGCTGATCCGGCGGCAGCCCCGGCTGGCCGTCTACCTGATCGTCACGGGGGTCGGCGGGCTGATCCTCGACCCGTCGCTCAAGGCGCTCGTCGGTCGACTCCGCCCGGTGGTAGACGTCCCGGTGGCCAGCGCGCCCGGCAACAGCTTCCCGAGCGGGCACGCGCTCGGCTCCATCGTCGCGTACGGGGCGCTGCTGCTGGTGTTCCTGCCGGCGATGGCGCCCCGTTGGCGCAAGCCCGCGATCGTCGGCGTCGGCGTGCTGGTGGCGCTGATCGGGTTGACCCGGATCGCGCTGGGCGTGCACTTCGTCTCCGACGTGCTGGGCGCCTGGCTGCTCGGTGCCGCCTGGCTGGGCGTCACCGCGTACGCCTTCCGGCTGTGGCGGCGCGAGCGCGGCAAGCCGGTGCCGCCGCTGACCGAGGGCCTGGAGCCGGAGGCGGGGCACGACATCGCCATCGCCCCGGCCGAGGAGCGCGTGCTGGCGCATCCCCGCTCGGCGGTGGCCGAGCTGCTGGTCGGCTGGGTGCTGGTGTTCGGCGCGCTGTACGGCTTCGGCATGTTCGTCAGCTACCACGCCAAGGGCACCTTCTTCGCGACCCTGGATACCGAGGTCCCGCGCTGGTTCGCCGACCGGCACACCGACGTGCTGACCGATGTGAGCTGGTGGTGGAGCAAGTTCGGGGACACCCACGCCATCCTGCTCATCTCGCTGGTGTTCTGCCCGCTGGTGCTCGCGGTGTGGCGGCGGTGGCGGCCCGTGCTGTTCGTGGTGCTGGCGATGGTCGGTGAGCTGACCCTCTTCCTCGCCTCGGCGCACGTGGTCGGCCGGCCGCGTCCGCCGGTGGAGAACCTGGACGGGCAGATGCCCACCTCCTCGTTCCCGTCCGGGCACATCGCGGCCACGATCTGCGTCTGGCTGGCGATCACGCTGATCGTGTTCCCGCGTACCGACCGCTGGTGGCGGTGGATCTTCGTGGCGCTGGCCGTGATCATGCCGGCCGGGGTCGCGATCTCCCGGATGTACCGGGGGATGCACCACCCGACCGACTTCATGGGCGCGATCCTGCTCTCGGCGCTCTGGATCGGCCTGCTGTACCTCGTGATCCGCCCCAACGCCGACCTGGCGGAGGGCAACCAGCCGGCCATCGAGTCGGAGGACGTGGACACCCTCGACGACGAGCTGGCGCGGGCCGGCCGACCCGACTGAGCACCGCGATGCTGCGGGTGATGACCTGGAACATCCGTACCGGCGGCCGGGGTGGCGGCTCCGACCGGCTGGACCGGGTGGTCCAGGTCGTCGACCAGCAGGCGCCGGACGTGCTGGCGTTGCAGGAGCTGCGCGGCTTCGACCGGGCGGGACTGATGGCCGCCATCGCGGACCGGGTCGGGATGACGCCCCACCTGGCCCGGTCCTGCTTCGGGCAGCCGGTGGCGGTGCTGGTCCGGCCGCCGTACCGGGTGCTCGCTGCGGGGCCCCTGCGTCGGCCGTTCCACCACGCCGCCGCCCGCGTCGAGGTGGCCACCCCGGCCGGGCCGCTCACCGTGCTCGGCACCCACCTGTACCCGTACTCCGGAGGCCGCCGACGGATGGAGGTCGACTGGCTGGTCGCTGCCCTGCGCCGCGCCCCCGGGCCGTTGACCCTGCTCGCGGGTGATCTCAACTCGCTCGATCCGACGGTTGACCACACCGCCCGTCTGGACGGACTGCCCGCTCTCTACAAGCGACGGCACCTACGTCGGCGTGGCGGCGCCGTGGACACCCGCGCGGTCGCCCGGCTGCTCGCCGCCGACCTGGTCGACCTGTGGCCGTCCGCCAACGCCGACGCGCCGGAGGCCGCGGGTCTGACCGTCCCCACCCGGTTCGGCGGCGCGGAGTTCGCCGGGATGCGCCTGGACTACCTGTTGGGCAGCCGAGCGGTGGCCGAGCGGGTGCGGAGCTGCCGGGTGATCCGCGACGCGACGACGGACACAGCCTCCGACCACTATCCGCTGCTGGCCACCATCGACCTGTGACCGCGCCGGGGGCCCCGGCGGATGGCGTTGCCGGGCTACCGTGCCCACCGTGACCGACCGCCCCACCCTTCGTCCGCCGCCGGCCGCGCCGTCGATCGACCGGCCGGCCGCGCCGACGGTGACGCTCGCGGCCCGAGCTCCGTCGGCGGTGGGCACGACCGAGCCGGACACCGTCGCGCTGCCGCTCGTCGCGGCCGTCGCGCGCGGTGTCGCGCTGGTCTTCGTGCTGCCGGTACGCCTGCTCTGGGAGCTGATCGCGGCTGCCGGCCGGCTGCTGGGCCGGTACCTGCTCACCCCGGTTGGACGGTTCCTGCGCGACTGGCTGGTGGCCCCGTTGGTCTGGGCCCTGGACCGGCTGGTGTGGCGTCCGCTGCTCTGGTGCGCCGACCATCTGCTGTGGCGTCCCCTGCGCTGGGTGGCCCGCAATCTCGTCTGGGTGCCGTTGGTGTGGCTGGGGCGCGGTGTCGCGTGGGTGGCCCGCAATCTCGTCTGGGTGCCGTTGGTGTGGCTGGGACGGGGTGTGGCGTGGGTGGCCCGCACGCTTGTCCGGCTGCCGCTGGTGTGGCTGGCGTACGCCTTCGCCGGGGCGGTCCGCACGATCCTCTGGACGCCGCTGGTGTGGTTGGCCCGCCACGGGCTGCGCCCACCTCTGGTGGCCCTGGGCCGGGCGCTGGTCTGGCTGGCCGAGCACCTGGTCGTGCGGCCGCTGCGCTGGCTGGGCGTGGCCCTCGCCCCCGCCGGACGGCTGCTGTGGCGCGGCGTCGCCGTGCTCGCCGGGGCGGTGGGCGCCTTGCTCGTCGCGCTGGCGCGGGCGGTCCGGTGGGTCGTGGTCGGCCTGGCGCGGGGAGTCTGGTGGCTCGTCGTCGGGTTCGGCCGGCTGGTCGTGGCCGCGCTGGTGGGGGCGTGGCGGACCGCCGGCTGGCTGCTGCGGTGGGTCTACCGACTGCTGCTGCGCCCGGTCGGGCTGGGGCTGCGCTGGCTGTGGCGGCACACCGTACGTCCGCTGCTGTCGGCCATCCGCTGGGTCTGGTCGGTGACGGTCGTACCGGTGGCGCGTGGCCTGCGAGCGGCCTGGCGGGCCACCGTCGCGCCGGCGGCCCGGTGGACCCGGCGTGCGGTGCTCGACCCGGCCCGGGTGGCGTCCCGCGAGGTGTTGAGCGCACTGGGTCTGCGCCGCTGACGACGCCTCAGCGCACCAGCTTGAGCAGGACCGTCAGCCGCAGCTCGGTCAACCCGACCCGGCCGGCGGGCGTGCGCCCGGCCGGCCGGATCCGCTCGCGGCCCGTCGGGTGGCTCACAGTTCCCGGAGCCGGGGCAGTAGCTGATCCTGCGCCCAGTCCAGGAACATCGGCTGGGTCTCCCCGCCGACCTGGATGATCGCCACGTGCGTAAAGCCGGCGTCGACGAACTTGCGGAACGCGTCGACGTGCGCTTCCACGTCCGGGCCGCAGGAGATGCCCTCGGCGACGTCCTCCTCGCGGACGAACTGGGTGGCGGCGGCGAAGGACTCCGGCCCCGGCAGGTCGGCGTTGACCTTCCAGCCCATGCCGAACCAGCGGAACTGGTCGTGCACGATCTTGCGGCACTCGGCCTCGTCCGGGCCGTAGCAGATCGCCACCTGCCCGTAGCGGGGCTGGCCCGCGCCGCCCGCGTCGTCGTACATCTCGATGATGTGCCGGTCGGGCTCGGTGGAGACGAGGCCGTTGCCGTACTCGGCGGCGAGCGTGGCGGACTGCCGGCCGGAGGCGGCGATCGCCATCGGAACGGGCCGCGCGGGGCGGTCCCAGACGTAGGCGTCGGGTACGTCGAAGTGGTTACCGGAGAAGGTCAACGTCTCGCCGTTGAGCAGCGGACGGATGATCTGCAACGCCTCCTCGAACATCTCGTGGCGCTGCTGCACGTGCGGCCAGCCGCCGACCACGTGCTCGTTGAGGTTCTCCCCGGCGCCCAGGCCGAGGGTGAACCGCCCGTCCGAGAGCGCGCCGATGGTGCTGGCCTTCTGGGCGACCACGGCCGGGTGGTAGCGGCGGATCGGGCAGGTCACGAAGGACATCAGCTCCGCGCGGGAGGTGGCGTGCGCGACCGCGCCGAGCACCGACCAGGCGTACGGGGAGTGGCCCTGCGAGTCCAGCCACGGGTAGTAGTGGTCGGACATCACCAGTTGGTCGAAGCCGGCCGCCTCGGCCCGCACCGCGTGGTCCACCAGTTGCTTCGGTCCGGCCTGCTCGCACATCAGGGTGTAGCCGACGCTCACCATCCCGTTATCTCCTTCTCGCCGACGGTTCGTCCCGGGATACCCAGGTCAGCAACGGTCAACCCTCCCGTCCGGTTCGACCGGGCGATGCTTGACGGATGTCGTGGACCCGCCTACGGTCCTCTTAACCGGTTAAGACCCTCGGTGTGGCGCACATCCTGTGGTGGGGATGACCGCCCCGTGACGGCCCGCGTCCGCGCGGGCCGTCACGGCCGTCCGCCCCTTCGAGCGTTCTACTGAACCGGTTGCGAGGGCTGATCCATCGCCCTAGGCTGATGCGCGCCGCCGGGAGTCGGGCGGCGGCTGTCGGGCTGCAGCCGCCTTCCCCTGTCGTACCCCACCCTCGCCGGGCATCGGGGGTCCTCCCTGAGGAAGGCCATGAAGACTCGACTCTCCGCCGTCGGCGCCGCCCTGCTCGCGCTGCTGTTCGCCGTGCTGGCGTTCGGTCAACCGGCGCACGCCGCGGCCGGCTTCTCCGTCGCGGGCGGCAAGCTGTACGACGCCAACGGCGCCGAATTCGTCATGCGCGGCGTCAACCACGCGCACACCTGGTACCCGCAGCAGACCAGCTCGTTCGCCAACGTCAAGGCGCTCGGCGCGAACACCGTGCGGGTGGTGCTCGCCAGCGGCGACCGCTGGACCCGGAACACCAACGCCGACGTCGCCTACGTCATCTCGCTGTGCAGGACCAACCGGCTGATCTGCGTGCTGGAGGTCCACGACACGACCGGGTACGGCGAGCAGAGCGGCGCGATCACCCTGGACCGCGCCGTCGACTACTGGCTCAGCCTGAAGGACGTGCTGGTCGGCCAGGAGCGGTACGTTCTCGTCAACATCGGCAACGAGCCGTACGGCAACCAGAACTACGCCTCGTGGGCCGCCGACAGCGCCAACGCGATCAAGCGGCTGCGGGCCGGGGGCCTGACCCACACCATCATGGTGGACGCCCCGAACTGGGGTCAGGACTGGTCGTTCACGATGCGCGACAACGCCGCGTCGGTCTTCGCCGCCGACCCGGCCCGCAACACGCTCTTCTCCATCCACATGTACGGCGTCTTCGACACCGCTGCCGAGATCACCGACTATCTGGGCCGCTTCCGTGCGGCGGGGCTGCCCATCGTGGTCGGTGAGTTCGGCTTCAACCACTCCGACGGCGACCCGGACGAGGACACCATCCTCGCATACAGCCAGGCCAACGGGATCGGTTGGCTCGGCTGGTCGTGGAGCGGCAACGGGGGTGGCGTCGAGTATCTCGACATGGCCACCGCCTTCAACCCGGCCAGCCTGACCACCTGGGGGCAGCGGGTCTTCAACGGCGTCAATGGCATCCGGCAGACCTCCCGCGAGGCCACCGTCTTCGGCGGCCCCCCGCCACCCACCACGCCCCCGCCGACCACGCCCCCGCCGACCACGCCCCCTCCGACCACGCCCCCTCCGACCACGCCCCCTCCGACCACGCCCCCTCCGACCACGCCCCCTCCGACCACGCCCCCTCCGACGACCACGCCGCCGCCCGCCGGTGGCTGCGCGGCGACGTACACCATCACCAACCAGTGGCAGGGTGGCTTCCAGGGTGAGGTGCGGGTGACTGCCGGCGCGTCCGCGATCACCGGCTGGACCACCCGGTGGACCCACGCCAACGGCCAGAGCGTCACGCAGGCCTGGAACGCCACGGTCACCAGCAGCGGTGCCACGGTGACCGCGCGGAACGCGGACTACAACGGCCGACTGGCCGCCGGCGCCAGCGCTACCTTCGGCTTCCTCGGCGGCTGGAGCGGCGCCAACCCCACACCGCAGGTGAGCTGCACCGCCAGCTGAGCGACCGGCGGCGACCGACGCCAGGTGGCCGGGCCCGCACCGGGCCCGGCCATCGCGTCGTTCGGGTGACCGAGAGCGGTCAGTGCTGCTCGCCGGTGAGGTTCACGATGACCACGCCCGCGATGATCAGCGCGATGCCCACGAGCTTGACCGGCCCGACCGACTCGCCCAGGAACACCGCGCCGATCGCCACGATGGCCGCGGTGCCCAGGCCCGACCAGAGGGCGTACGCGACACCGACCGGTATCTCCTTCACGGCCTGGGCGAGTAGGAGGAACGCCAGCGCGTAACCGGCGAGGCAGCCCAGTGTCGGCCAGAGGCGGGTGAACCCGGCGGTGCTCTTGATCAGGCTGGTCGCCACCACCTCGGCGAGGATCGCGATTCCCAGCAGCACGTACGCCATGCGGCCCCTCAGTCCTCGGTTCCCGGTCGAGCCATCGAGTGTTCCACCCCAGCATCGGCCAGGCGGGCGGCGCGCATGGTGAGGTAGCGCTGTTCGGGGAGGCTGCTCGTGCGGGCGGCGGCATCCCGGTAGTCCGCGATGGCCCGTTCCCGGTCGCCGGCCATCTCGTGCAGGTGCGCGCGGGCGGCGGGCAGCCGGTGGTGTCCGGCCAGCCGGGGATCGTCGGTCAGCGCGTCGAGAGCGCGGAGGCCGGCAGCGGGCCCGTGCACCATGGCGGTCGCGACGGCCCGGTTGAGCGCCACCACCGGGGTGCCGGCCAACCGATCCAGCACGTCGTACAGCGCCAGGATCTGGGGCCAGTCGGTCGCGTCGGTGCCGGGAGCCTCGTCGTGCAGGGCGGCGATGGCGGCCTGCACCTGGTAGGGGCCGACCGGGCCGCGCGGCAGCGCCGCCGTGACCAGTGCGACGCCTTCGGCGATGGCCGCCGCGTCCCAGCGGCTGCGATCCTGCTCGGCCAGTGGGATCAGCTCTCCGGAGGGCCCGGTTCGTGCCGGGCTGCGCGCCTCGGTGAGCAGCAGCAACGCGAGCAGCCCGGCGGTCTCACTGTCGTCGGGCAGGCGTACCTGCAGCGCCCGGGTCAGCCGGATCGCCTCGGCCGCGAGGTCGACCCGGCGCAGGTCCGGGCCGGCGGTACTGGTGTGCCCCTCGGTGAAGATCAGGTAGAGCACCTGTCGGACGGCGGCCAGCCGATCGGCCCGCTCCGCCTCCTCGGGCATCCGGAACGGCAGCCCGGACGCGCGGATCCGCTGCTTTGCCCGGCTGATCCGCTGCGCCATGGTCGCCTCGGGCACCAGGAACGCGCGGGCTATCTCGGCGGTGCTCAGACCGCCGACCGCGCGCAGGGTCAACGCGACGGCCGACGCCGCGGCGAGGGCCGGGTGGCAGCAGAGGAAGAGCAGGACCAGGGTGTCGTCCCGCTCGGCGGTCAGCTCCTCGTCCGGGGCCGGCGCGTACCGCCGGTCGTCCGGGTCCTGACGGGTGACCAGGTCCTCACGGCGACGCCGGGCCTGCTCGCCGCGGATCAGCTCGATCATCCGGCGGTAGCCGACCTGGATCAGCCAGCCCCGGGGGTTCGTCGGCAGCCCGTCGGCCGGCCACTGGCTGGCGGCGGCGAGCAGCGCCTCCTGGACGGCGTCCTCGGCGGTGGCGAAGTCACCGAACCGGCGGGTGAGCACGCCGAGGACCTGCGGCGCCAGTTCGCGCAGCAGGTCCTCGATGCGAAGGTCGGTGGTCAGCGCTCACAGCTCCTGCGACGGAGCGGACATCACCGGGTGCACCTCGATCGGCATGTTCAGCGGCCGACCGCCGGGGCCGGGCGCGGTGGAGATGTGCGCGGCCAGCTCCACCGCCCGCTGCGGGCTGTCGACGTCGACGATCCAGAAGCCCGCGAGGAACTCCTTCGTCTCGGCGAACGGCCCCTCGGTCACGACCGGCGCGCCGCCCTCGCCGGCACGTACGATCCGCGCCTGCTGCGGGCCGCCGAGGCCCTGCGCGTCGACCCACTCGCCATCGGCAGCCAGCTTCTCGTTGACCTCACCCATGAACGCGACGTGCGCCCGGACCTCGTCCTGCGTCCAGGTGTCGATGCCGGGGAAGTCGGTCCCGGTGGCGCTGAACTGCATCAACAGCATGTACTTCATCGTCTCGCTCCTCACGCCCGCGCACCGTGGTCGGTGCTCTCACCCTGAGGTAGAAGCCGACGACACCGTTCTCGACACCCCGGACAAAGAAATTTCTAGCCGACCTCGTCGACCTCGAACAGCAGGCTCTGTTCGGGGTGCAGCGCGGGTAGCTGCACGCCCACCCGGGCCAGCGCCGCTCCGCTGAGCGTGACGCCGGACGCCAGCCAGGGCGGCCCGGACAGGTCGATCGTCGCCGGAGGTGGCACGTCCGGGACCGGGCGCACCCGGTAACGCCGCGCCGGGTCGAGACCGGGCAGCCGTACCGCGCCCGGGGTCTGCGCCACCGAGGTGGCGAGCCGGGCCACCGCGTACACCGCTCGGGTCTTGTCCTTCTCGACCACGCCGTGCGCCCAGACGGCCGGGTCCGGGTGGTCGACCCGGACCACCCGCCCGGAGTGCAGCAGCGGGCGCAGCCGCTTGTGCAGTGCCACCCAGTCGGTCAGCTCGGCCTGTTCGGCGGCGCTGATCGAGGCGATGTCCCACTCGATGCCGTGGTGACCGAACAGCGCCGTGGCCGCCCGGAAACCCAGGTCGTGTACGCGGTGGGTGGTGTGCGAACGCTGCGGCCCGATGTGCGTGCCGACGAGCTCCGGTGGCAGCAGCAGCCCGGTCCAGCGCTGGATGCCGAGCCGTTCCAGGGCGTCGTTGCAGTCGCTGGCCCAGACCCGGTCGGTGCGGGCCAGGATGGCCAGGTCCACCCGGGCGCCCCCGGAGGAGCAGCTCTCGATCTCCACGCCGGGGTGGCGTCGGCGCAGCTCGTCGAGGAGGCGGTAGACCGCGAGGGTCTGCCCGTGCACCCCGGGCCGGCCGTGGTGCCCCGCCTCGGCGAGGTCCCGGTTGTGGTCCCACTTGAGGTAGCTGATCCCGGGATGCTCGGTGAGCAGCGCGTCGAGGCGTTCCAGCACGTAGTCGTACGCCTCGGGGCGGCCCAGGTCGAGCACCTGCTGCCGGCGCCAGGCGGGCGGCAGCCGTCCCGGCAGGGTCAGCAGCCAGTCGGCGTGCGCGCGGAACAGGTCCGAGTCGGGGTTGACCATCTCCGGCTCCACCCACAGGCCGAACTGAAGGCCGTGGCCGGTCACGTGGTCGATGAGCGGTTGCAGGCCGTCGGGCCAGATGTCCTCGTCGACGTACCAGTCGCCCAGCCCGGCCGTGTCGTCGCGCCGGCCGCGGAACCAGCCATCGTCGAGCACGAACCGTTCCACGCCGATCTGCGCGGCGCGGTCGGCGAGGGCCCGCAGCCGGTCCAGGTCGTGGTCGAAGTAGACCGCCTCCCAGACGTTGAGGGTGACCGGGCGCGGGGATCGCGGGTGTCCGGGCCGCGCCCGCACGTGCGAGTGGAGTACGTCGCTGAGTCCGTCCAGCCCCTCGTCGGACCAGACGGCGTAGAGCAGTGGAGTCTCGTACGCCTCGCCGGGGGCGAGTCGGATCTCGCCGGGGGCCAGCAGTTCCCCGCCTCCGAGGGTGGAGTCGCCGGTGGGCCGGCGTTCGGCGACGGTGAGGTGGTCGCCGCTCCACGCGGTGTGCACCGCCCAGATCTCGCCGTGGCCGAAGTCGAACCCGGCGGTGCCGGCCACCAGCAGCAGGGTGGCGTCGTGTCCGGTGCGACCGTGCCGCCCCTCGCGGAACCACGCGCCGTGCTGCCACGGGTGCCGCTGCGGGGAGCGTTCGCGGCACCAGCGGCCGGTCAGGTCGAGCAGTTCGGTGGCGACCGCCGGCACCGGGAGCACCGGGGTCAGCTCCCGCACCTCGTACGCGCCGTCGCCGTCGTTGCGGAGCCGGTGCCGGATGGTCAGCAGGCCGTACGGGTCGAGCGTGATCTCGATGGTCAGGGACAGCCCGGCGGCCGCGTCGGACGCCCGTACGGCGACCCGGGCCGGGGCGTCGGCCGGATCGTCGACGGCGAGACCGTCGAGCCGGAACGCGGTGGACCAGTCCCGCCCGTCGCGGTGCCCGGCCAACCCCGGTCGGCCGCTCCACCCGGCGCTCGCCTCCGGCAGCAGCGACAGCACGGGTGGCTCGTCGAAGCTGCTCGGCACCACCGGTGGCACGGTCGCGTCCACGAGGTGGCGCAGGCCGTCGTCGTCCAGGTCGCCGACGTCGCCACCCCAGTGCGCCACGCGGGGCAGCCCCGGGCCGCGCGCGTCGAGCACCAGGCTGGTCCGCCCGCGGCGCAGGTGCAGGATCGTCATCCTTTGGAGGCTCCCAAGGTCAGGCCCCGGACGAAGTGCCGCTGGAGCATAAAGAAGATCACGAGGGTGGGGATCGCGACGAGCACGCTGCCCGCCGAGACCAGGTTGTTGTCGGTGAAGAACTGGCCGCGCAGGTTGTTGAGTGAGCTGGTCACCGGGAACTTGTCACCGGTACGCATGAGGACGGTGGCCCAGAAGAACTCGTTGTAGATCCAGGTCACCTCCAGGGTGGCCAGTGCGGCCAGGGCCGGCCGGCACAGCGGCATGGTGATCTGCCAGTACTGCCGCCAGACACTCGCGCCGTCGACCATCGCCGCCTCGTACAGGTCGTGGGGGAGCGCCTTCATGTAGTTGCTGAGCACGAAGACGCAGAACCCGCACTGGAAGGCGACGTTGATCAGGATCAGGCCCCAGTAGCTGTCGTAGAGCAGCTCGGAGTCGCTCATGAACTCCGGCAACGGCACCTCGGTGAACAGTCGGAACAGCGGGATGAGCAGCGCCTGTTGGGGCAACAGGTTGGCGGCGGTGAACACCCCGAGCAGGAGGAGGTTGATCTTCCAGCTGAACCGGGCGATGACGAACGCCACGCAGGAGGCGAGGAGGAGCGTCAGCAGCACCGCCGGCACCGTGATGTAGACCGAGTTGAGGAAGTGCTTGCCGAACTCCGCCTGATCCCAGGCCGTGACGTAGTTGTCGATGGTCCAGCCGCCGAACGAGACGTAACCGTGGGCGGCGGTGTACTGGTACGAGCGGAACGACGTGAGGACCGCCCAGGCGATCGGGAAGAGCCAGATCAGCGCCACGGCGATGAGGAAGCCGTGCAGCAGCATCCGCAGCGGGGTCAGCCGGCGTCGGCGGATCGGGGTGTCGACGCTCATTTCCGGTTCTCCCTCATCACGGTCGCCAGGTAGATGGTGATGAAGACCAGCGAGACGACCAGCATGATCGTCGCCAGCGCCGAGCCGAAGCCGATCCGGCTCGCCTCACCCACCACGTTCTGGGTGACCAGTGCGGAGATCAACTCCAGGCCGTTGCGGCCCTTGTTGACGACCCAGACCAGGTCGAACGCCCGCAGCGACTCGATCACGGTCACCACCAGCACGATGATGTTGATCGGTCGCATGACCGGGAAGACGACCCGGAAGAACGTCCGGACCTCGGACGCGCCGTCGACCGCGGCGGCCTCGCGCAGCGACGGGTCGACGCCCTTCAGCCCGGCCAGGTAGAGCAGCATGATGTAGCCGACGTGTCGCCAACCGGAGGCGACCATGACCGCCCAGATGTTGACGTTCGAGTCGCCGTACCAGTCGGTGCCGGTGCCGAGGACCGCGTTGATCAGACCCTGGTCACGGGAGTAGAGCAGCTGCCAGACGAAGCCGATCAGCGCCAGCGAGAGCACCACCGGCAGGTACAGCGCCGTCTGGTAGAAGCGGCTGCCGCGCAGCTCCTTGTCGAGCAGCACCGCCAGGAACATGCCGAACGGCGTGGCGACCACGAACAGCACGGCCAGCCACAGCAGGTTGTGCTGGACCGCTGGCACGAACGGCGGGTAGATGTTCACCACGTCGCTGTAGTTGCGCCCGCCGACGAACTCGATCTCGTTGAGTGGACCGATGCCGTCCCAGTCGGTGCCGGACAGCACCACGGTCGCCAGGGCCGGCAGCCAGACGAGCGCGGTGACGAGCAGCAGTGGGACGAGCACCATCAGCGTGATGACCACGCGGTCGGTGGGGGACAGGAGCCGTAGCCGCCGGCGACGACCACCCGTGGAGGTGGTCGCCGGCGGCGGCGGCACGGCGCGATCCGCTTGGATCAGGGGTAGGTCGGACACGATGTCCTTCCCCTTCCGCCGTCAGTCAGTGAAGATCGACTTCTTCTGGTTCTCGATGGACGACGTCAGCCCGTCGATGTCCTTCGGGTTCTTGATGAACTGCTGGATCGCCGGGATCATCACCGTGGAGGCGAAGTCCGGCCGGGTGTCCCGGTCGAGGAACTGGGCGATCTCGGTGGCCGACCCGACCAGCTCCGCGGCCTTCTTCTGCAGCGCCGTGTAGCCGCCGACGTCCGCGCCGCTGTTGGCGACGAGGACGGCCGGGTCGTTCTTGAGGTTGATGTCCGCAGCGGCCTTGCCACCGAAGTACTCGAGCAGCTTGCGGGCGTTGTCCTCGTTCTTGGGCTTGCGGGCCATCATGTAGCCGTCGATCGGGGCGTCCAGCGCCTTCGCGCCGATGGCCGGGTCGATCTCCGGGAAGGTGAAGAAGTCGAGGTCGTCCTGCTCGTCGTTGCTGAACTGCTGACCAACGAAGAGGCCCAGCAGGTACATGCCGCTCTTCTTCTGCTGCAACGACTGCGCGGCCTCCTGCCAGGTGCGGCCGAGGCTGTCCGGCTGGTGCAGGGGGAGCAGGCCGGCCCAGGTGTCGAAGACCTTCTTGACCTTGTCGGAGGTCCAGGCCTCCTTGCCGGCCATCAGGTCGACGTGGAACTGGTAGCCGTTGATGCGCAGGTTGAGGATGTCGAAGGTACCCATCGCCGGCCAGCCGTCCTTGTCGGCGAAGGCGATCGGGGTGAGGCCGTCCTTCTTCATCTGCGCGCCGAGCGCGGTGAACTGGTCCAGCGTGGTGGGCACCTGGTAGCCGTGCTGCTGCCAGACCGACTTGCGGTAGAAGACCGCCCACGGGTAGTACGTCCCCGGCACGAAGTACTGCTTGCCGTCGTCCCCGGTGGACGCCTTCTTGAACGCGTCGGAGTAGCCGGAGATCTTGCCCCACACGTCGCTGATGTCGCTGGCCAGGCCCTTGGCGGCGAAGAAGCGCATCCGGTAGCCGGCGAACCAGGTGAAGACGTCGTCCGGCTTGCCCTGCAGGTAGTTGTTGATGTTCTCCTGGAACGTGTTGTGGTCGACCGTGTTGGTCGCGACCTGGACGCCGGACGAGGTCTTGAACCCGTCGGTGATCTTGGCGAGGACGTCCTTGGGCTTCGGGTCGGACTGGTTGGAGCCGAGTGAGACGTCCTTACTGGACCCGCCGGAGCCGGAGTCGTCGCCGCAGCCGGCGAGCAGACCGGTGCTGAGCAGCGCGCCCGTGCCGGCCGCACCGGCCAGCAGTGACCGTCGGTTGATGCCGGCCACGGAGGGCGGTACGAGCCGGGCCAGGTATTCGGCTTGCGATCGGGGACGGGACATCGGTGCCTCCTGCGGATGAAGAGGTGCTACGTCCAACGGGTCGGGTGTGGTGAGGAGCGGTGCAGCCTGGCAAAGACGCATCGTGATCCACCGAGAATCCACATTGGTGAACACGATCGGCCAGTTGGGGCCTCAAGCTACCTCTCCATAGGCCGCTGTCAAGAGGTACTTTCGCCTCTGATAACCCAGTCGTGATCCGGCTGTTACGAGGTAAACGTTGGAAAAGAAGTCGATGTTGGAACCTGTTGACTTCGGTGGATGGCGGGTGCACCCTCACCTGTCATGCGGCGATGGCAGGGCGAGGGCATCTACTTCGGCGGCGACTACAACCCCGAGCAGTGGCCCGAGCAGACCTGGTCGGAGGACGTCGAGCTGATGCGACGGGCCGGGGTCAACCTGGTCTCCGTCGGCATCTTCTCCTGGGCACGCCTGGAACCCCACCCCGGACGGTTCGAGTTCGGCTGGCTGGACCGGGTGCTCGACCTGCTGCACGACGGCGGCATCCAGGTCGACCTGGCCACCGCCACCGCCAGTCCACCGCCCTGGCTGTCCCGCGCGCACCCGGAGACGCTGCCCCGACGGGCCGACGGCGCGATCCTCTGGCCGGGCGGACGACAGGCGTACTGCCCCAGCTCCCCGGTGTTCCGCGAGCGCTCCCTGGAGCTGGTGCGCGCGGTCGCCGGCCGGTACGCCGAGCACCCCGCCGTCGTCATGTGGCACGTCTCCAACGAGCTGGGCTGCCACAACGTGCATTGCTACTGCGACGTCAGCGCCGAGGCGTTCCGGGGGTGGCTGCGCGAGCGCTACGGCGACCTGGACCGGCTCAACGACGCGTGGGGCACCGCGTTCTGGAGCCAGCGCTACGGCGACTGGGCCGAGATCAATCCGCCGCGCACCGCGCCGACGTTCGCCAATCCGACGCAGCAGCTCGACTTCCTGCGCTTCTCCTCCGACGAGCAGCGCGCCCAACTCCGCGCCGAACGCGAGACGCTCAGGACGCTGGTCCGCCAACCGGTCACCACCAATTTCATGATCGGCATGGCCAAGCACATGGACTACCACTCCTGGGCCGGCGACGTGGACCTCGTCTCCAACGACCACTACCTGAACGCCGCCGACCCCCGGGCCCACCTCGGGTTGGCGCTCGCCGCCGACCACACCCGGGGCGTCGCCGGTGGCGAGCCCTGGCTGCTCATGGAGCACTCCACCAGCGCGGTCAACTGGCAGCCGCGCAACGTCGCGAAGCTCCCCGGCCAGCTTCGCCGCAACAGCCTGGCCCACGTCGCCCGGGGCGCCGACGGGGTGCTGTTCTTCCAGTGGCGTGCGTCCCGGGCCGGCGCCGAGAAGTTCCACTCCGCGCTGGTGCCGCACGCCGGCCCGGACACCAAGGTGTTCCGCGAGGTCTGCCAGCTCGGCGCGGACCTCAAGGCCCTCGCCGAGGTACGCGGCAGCCGGGTCGACGCCGAGGTGGCGATCCTGCTCGACTTCGAAGCGTGGTGGGCGGTCGAGTTGGACTCCCACCCGAGCGTCGACGTCACGTACGCCGACCGCCTCAACGCGTTGTACGGCGCGCTCTGGCGGGCCGGCGTGACCGCCGACATCGTCCACCCGTCGAGCGACCTCAGCGGTTACCGACTGGTCCTGGCGCCCACCCTCTACCTCGTCCGGGACGCCGACGTCGAGGCGCTGCGCCGATTCGCCGAGGCCGGCGGCACGGTTGCGGTCACCTACTTCAGCGGCATCGTCGACGAGAACGACCACATCCGTCTCGGCGGTTACCCCGGCGCGTTCCGCGACCTGCTCGGCGTCCACACCGAGGAGTTCTTCCCCCTGCGCGAGGACGAGCACGTCGAACTCGACGACGGCGGCGCTGCCGACGTGTGGACCGAGTGGCTGCACGCCGACGACGCCGAGGTGCTGGCGTCGTACACCGATGGGCCCCTGCCGGGCGTGCCGGCGCTCACGCGGCGGCCGGTCGGCGCGGGCGTCGCGTGGTACGTCGGCGCCCGGCTCGACGAGCCGGCCACCGACCGGCTGGTCTCCCGGCTGCTCGACGAGGCCGGCGTCCGTCCGGCGGCGCAGGCGCCGACCGGCGTGGAGGTGGTACGACGCCGCGACGGCGAGCGGACCTGGCTGTTCGCGATCAACCACACGTCGTCGGACGTACGGATCTCGGCGACCGGTGACGAGCTGTTGACCGGCACGCGGTGTGCGGGTGAGTTGACCGTGCCGGCCGGCGAGGTGGCCGTGGTCCGTGAGGACCGGTCGTAGCGTGGTCGACGGCCACGGTGCGAAGGAGGTTCCCCAGATGCTGGCCCAGCAGCGGCAGAGCGCCATCCTCGACCTGATCCGCCAGCGCGGTGGGGTGCGGGTGAGCCACCTGGTCAGCCGCTTCGGCGTGTCCGACATGACGATCCGGCGCGACCTGGAGGTGCTGGCCGAGCGCGGTCTGGTGGACAAGGTCCACGGTGGCGCGACGCTCGCCGGGCCCGGCTCGGCCGACGAGCCCGGCTTCGCCGCGAAGTCCATCCGCCAGCAGGCGGAGAAGCGGGCCATCGCCGAGCGGGCGGCCACGATGGTGGAGCCGGGGATGGCCATCGCGCTGTCCGCCGGTACGACCACCGCCGCGCTGGCCACCCTGCTGTCCGACGTGCGCGGGCTGACCGTGGTGACCAACTCGATCCCGGTGGCCGACGCGCTCTACCAGAACCCGCGCGCCGACCAGACCGTCGTCCTGACCGGCGGCATCCGTACCCCGTCCGACGCGCTGACCGGCCCGGTCGCCGAGGCGGCGATCAGCGCGCTCAACGTCGACCTGCTCTTCCTGGGGGTGCACGGCCTCAGCCCGCGCACCGGCTTCACCACCCCGAACCTGCTGGAGGCCGGCGTCAACCGGTGCCTCATCGGGGCCGCCCGCCGGCTGGTGGTGCTCGCCGACCACACCAAGTGGGAGACGATCGGCATCGCCACCATCGCCCCGCTGGAGGCCGCCGACGTCCTGATCACCGATCCTGGCCTGCCCGCGGAGGCGCGCACCACCATCGGCGAGCAGGTCGGCGAACTCGTCGTCGTGGAGCCCGGCTAGCGCGAGTGTGTTCACCAGGTTGGCGCGGGGCCGTGCGGTGGGGTGGGCGTCCAGTCCTGATCGTCAACTATCGGGCCAACGGGCGGAGGAGCCGGCACCATGCTCGGCAATCAGACGGTGAATCCCGGCGAATATCTGCTCTCGGACAGCGCCTGGCGAGAGGGTGACACCCGCCGGTACGTCGAGGGTGGTTGCGATGCCGTCTTCCTCGCCTTCGACAGTGACACCGGTCGGACGCTCGACCTGAGTTTCCTGCGCGACCTGCCCAATCTGCGCCGGGTCGCGATCGAGGGTCCGTTACGTGATGACACGCTGGTATTCGAACTGGAGGATCTTCTCGGTCTGTCGTTGCTGACGCGGTCCAAGAAGGCGGCCCGGCTTGATCTGACGCCGAAGCTGGACACGCTCGTGCTGTCGGAGCGGCCGGGCCTGGAGACGATCGGCGCGCTGTCGGCCCTGCAACACCTGACGATCGACCGGTACGCCGGCTCGGACCTGACCCTGCTGGGGGCCAAGTCCGAGCTGGTGTACCTGAGGATCGAAGGGCGCAAGGCTGCCCTGTCCCTGCACGGTGTCGAAGAAGCGCACCAGCTACGGCAGCTCGAAGTGGTCGATGCCGCCGTGGATTCCCTGGAGCCGTTGGCCCGCCTGGTCGAACTGCAGGAGGTTGTGGTCCGACCCAACGCGAGGTCGGCGCCGGTCGAGCCGCTGCGGCTCGATCCGGTGGCTGGTCTTCCGAACCTGCACACCCTGCGTCTCGGCGCGATCGCGTCGGCGTCGCCCCTCGCCGCCGCGTCCGGTCTGCGGCGGCTCGTGGTCGGTACGGTGCTCGACGGTGACCTGCGTCCCCTGATCGATCTGCCCGACCACGTGGTGGTCACGGTCCTGGACAACGCCGCCCAGGACCGTGAGGTGCAGCGGTCCCGAGCCCGACCGACACCCTAGGGATCGTCGGTAGGTAGGCAGGCCCTGTGGTGATCGGCCCGCCGCGCACAGCGGCGGCGATCCGGCAGGATCCGGTCACAGAAGACCCAATGTCGTACGTCTTGAGCGTCCTCGGCCGACACCGTGGTCCCGGCGACGTCGACCTGCGGAATCGAGGTCAGCGACCGAGCGAGCCTCCGGGCCAGCTCCAGCGCCTCGGCCAGATCGGCGACCGCCACCGGCAGGTGGATCACGTGGCGGGGCGGCGGTTCGGCCGCCTCGGTGAACGCCAGCACGGCGTCCCGAGGGAGCGGTACGAAGATCCGGTCCGGTGGGATCACCACTGCCGCCTCTCGGGCCAGGCGCCCTGCCGGGCCCGCAGCGCCCGCTTGACCCGCGCGTTCTCCTCGGTGAGCAGCGCCAGATCGTGGTGCAGCGCGGTCAGGTCGAGCGCGACGCGGTGCAGGAACCGACGTACCTCCCGAGGGTCGAGCCCTCGCCGGCCGAAGCCCACGGTGGCGAACTGATGGTCGCGCACGTGCCGCGGATGCAGCCGGCCACCGTCGTGGAGCGAGCCTCTGGTCATCGGTCACCTCTGCTGTCGTCGGTTCATGGACGCGTCGGGGTCGCGGGAGCGTCCTTCTTCGTGGTAGGTATTCGTGCAAGTCGGTTCGGAGCCGGGATCACGTCATCCCGACGCTCTAGTTGAGACCCGACGAGAGCCGGTATGCGACTGCCACTCGCGAGGCCGTCTCTCGTCACCTTCTCGGCTGTTGGCACAGCCGCGGTTGCCGTGTTTGCACCGGGCTTCCCCGGGGGCCGGCGATCACCCTCACCCGCAGGCCACGTTTCCAGTGGCCTCGGTCTTGGTGCAACGACACCAACGAAATTCGTCATGAGGGACGTCAAGAGAGGGGACCCATGCCCGCCAGGCGTGAATCGTTCGTCCAGACATTGCGTGCCCAGTGGCTCGGCCAGCAGATGCGACAGTTGCGGGAGCAACGCGGCATCACTCTGAAGCAGGCGGCCGAGTTCCTGGAACGAGACTTCTCGTCCATCGCCCGCTGGGAACGCGCCGAGTGGCCGTTTCGACGGGGAGTCGTCGAAACGCTTCTCGATCTCTACGGCGAGCACGACGGGCGCGAGCGCAACCGCTTCCTCCAACTAGCCGAGGATGCCTGGCGGACCGACCGTTGGGACGACGACTACGACGAGTTGGTCGACGCCTCATTCATCGACTTTCCCTGGTTGGAGAGCAGAGCGGAGCGCATCTGCTCGTGGGACGCCTTTCTCATGCCGGGGCTCATGCAGACGGCGGCCTACGCGGAAGCGGTGATCCGTAACGCCGAGGGGGAGCAGGCATCGGATTTCTCAGTGCGCAAGTGGCTGCAATTGAGAGTCGACCGTCAGCGTGTGCTCAGGCGCGATCCCGCCCTCCAGGTGGCGGCCGTCATCGACGAAAGCGTTCTTCGCCGACCGGTCGGTAGCCCTGCCGTGATGCGCGGCCAACTACAACACCTCGTCGAGCTGATGCGGCGGCAGAACATCGACGTCCGCGTGCTGCCATCACGGGTCGGCCTACACGCCGGGCTCGACGGCTCATTCGTCCTCTTCGGAATGCCCAAGCCCTATCCCGAGGTGGCCTACGCCGAGACTCTGGGTGGGCGCCGATTCATGGAATCTCCGAAGTCGAGACGCTACGCGCTTGCGTACCATCGCCTTCAGGATGTCGCGCTCGATCAGCGCGAGGCGGCCGAGCTGATCGCGAAGATCACGGAGGAACTGCCATGAACGAAGCCCTACCGGCCGTGGCCTGGCACATCAGCACGCGGAGCAACAGTAACGGCGGGAGCTGCGTCGAGGCGGGGCCTGTTCTCGATGGCTCCGGGCGGGTGGCGGTGCGCGACAGCAAGGACCGCACGGCGGCGACCCTCGTCTACCCCGTCAGCGGCTGGACCGCCTTCGTCAACGGGGTCAAGGACGGCACTTTCCCGCGCACCGGTCGGTGATCGACCCCGACATCGCCGATGTCGGGGTGTCCCGGTCGGGTTGATACCCCCACATCGCCGATGTCGGGGTGTCCCGGTCGGAAGTCGGTGGCGGCATCCGGTGGCCGGCGGGCACCATCGTGGCCGTGGAAGCGCGCGAGGTGGCGGACCTGTTCGACCAGGCGGTGCAGAGGCTGCGGCGCACCGTCGAGGACGGCGAATCCGACGACGGGTCGGACCTGCTCCGGCAGTTGGTCGTCGATCATGGACTTGTGGTGCCCGATTCGGTGACGAACCGGCGTTTGGTCCCCCACCACAACTCCATGATCGACGATGCGGGGCGGGCGAGGGCAGGGTGGAGCGGCTCAGGTGGGGCTGCCGTGCGGGTGGCCGTTGGCCGGCTCGCCGATCCGGATCGCGTGGTGCGCGCGGCGGCGTGCGACCTGCTCGGCTTCGCGAGCGCCGTGCACGGGGATGATCTGCGCGCGGACGCCGCGACGGCCCTGATCACGCTGGCCGCCACCGAGGCCGATCCCGAGGTGCACTGGTCGATCGCGCGCGCGTTGGGTGCGACCTGCGACCCCCGCGCGCTGCCGACCCTGGTCAGCCTCGCGCACAGTCCCGACAGCGACGTACGGTTCCAGGTCGCCGCCGCGGTGCCGATGGTGCTCGACGACCCGCCGGCCGAGGCCGGCGAGGCGGTGTTGATCGACCTCTGCGCCGACCCCGACGCGAGGGTGCGGGAGTGGGCCACCTTCGGGCTCGGCTGGCTGAGCACCGCGGACGGTAACGCCGTCCGGCGGGCACTGTGGGACCGCACGCGCGACGTCGACCCGGAGGTACGCGCGGAAGGCGCCCGCGGACTGGCCCGGCGGCGGGACGCACGGGCACTTCCACTGGTACGCGAGCTGCTCGCCCAGGACGAGGTCCACAACTTCACCATCAAGGCTGCCGCCTACCTCGGCGACCCGTCACTGTTGCCACTGCTGGCCGGCTTCGACCCGGACGCCGACCACGTCGCCGAGGCCCTGCGTGAGTGCGATCCGCAGCGACGCGACCGGCGCAACGACCTGGCCTGGCGGCTACTGCTCGCCGTGCACTCGCGTCGGCCCGACTGGGCGGTCACCGTCGCGGGCGAGCGGTGCGACCTCGACCTTCAGCTCGACATCGCCGATGGTGCCGACCGCTCGGCGTACTGGTGTGTCGACGGGTTGCTCCGGCGGGCCGGCGACGATCCCGAGCGCGGGGCCGAGCTGGCGATCGCGGACCTGACCCCGGCCCGAGCCGCGGCGGAGCGCTGATCAACTCCACATCGCCGATAACGGGGTGTCCGGGTCGGGTCGATAGCCCGACTTCGGCGATGTCGGGGTCGATCACGCGCAAGCGGTCGATGCGCTCACAGCCACCTCACAGGGGGTCTGGATAGGGTGCGCGGTGAGTCAACGTCCGACTCCATGGTGGAGCGGTCGGCTGTCGCACAGGAGTTCCGATGGTCTTCAAGAAGATGTTGAGCGCGTTCGGTGTGGGTGGTCCCAGCGTGGACACTGTGCTGGCCAACCCCAACACCCGGCCCGGCCTGACCCTCGACGGGGAGGTCAGAATCGTCGGTGGTGACAACCCGGCGGCCATCGAGCAGGTGGTGATCGGCCTGGTCACCCGGGTCGAGGTCGAGGGCCACGACACGGAGTACGCCGGCACCATGGAGTTCCACCGGATGGCCGTCAGCGGGGCGTTCCAGCTCGCGCCCAAGCAGGAGCTGTCGATCCCGTTCCAGCTCCCGGTGCCGTGGGAGACCCCGATCACCGACGTGTACGGCCAGCGCCTGCACGGCATGACGATGGGCCTGCGGACCGAGTTGTCGGTGGCCCGCGCGGTCGACAAGACCGACCTGGATCACGTTGCGGTGCACCCGTTGCCGGTGCACGAGCGGATCCTGGAGGCGTTCCAGCGGCTGGGTTTCCGGTTCAAGACCGCTGACCTGGAGCGCGGCCACATCCGGGGCGTGCAGCAGACGCTGCCGTTCTATCAGGAGATCGAGTTCTTCGCCTCGCCGCAGTACGCGGGCACGATCAACGAGGTCGAGCTGACCTTCGTGACCAGTCAGCGTGGTGTCGAGGTGATCCTGGAGTGCGACAAGCGCGGCGGCTTCCTCAGCGCCGGGCACGACGCGTTCGGCCGCTACCAGGTGTCCCACGCCGACGTCGACCGGGTCGACTGGGCGCAGGTCGTCGACGGCTGGCTGCGCGAGACCACGTCCCGCTACGGGAGCCTGCGCTCCCAGTACGGCCACGGCTACGGTCCGGGTCACGGCCACGGTCACGGCCGGGGCGGCATGGGCGTGGGCGGCATGGTCGCCGGCGCGGCGCTCGGTGTCGCCGGCGGCATGATCGCCGGCGAGATGATCGAGGACGCCTTCGAGGGCGACTTCGGCGACTTCGGCGGCGACGAGTAACGCGTTCCGCCGACGACGGTGGCCTCCGGGAGAACTCTCCCGGAGGCCACCGTTTCACGTACGGCGCGTCAGCGCCCGCGCATGCTCCGCTCCCGGCCGGACCGGCGCTCGGAGCCGGCCTTCGACAGGCCCCGGCTGACCAGGTAACCACCGGTCAGGATGCTCAGGAACAGCCACGTCTGGCTCGGGTTGTTGATGTTCAACCCGTTGGCGGTGCTGCCCTTCCAGAACGCGGCGATCACGAGGAGCGCGACGGCGGCGGCGTAGACCCAGAATTCCGTCGTCAGGAACGCCTGCTTGGTCTCCGTACCCGGCGACGGCATCGGGTCTCGGTGCCCGTCACGCATTGCCGGCATCTGCTGCGTGTCCCGCATCATGGCGGGGTTCTGCGGGTCGTTCATGGGCCGGTTCATCGGCCTGGTGGAAGCAGCCTGCGTGCTCATCTGGTCCTCCTCAGGATGCGATGAGTCGTACCTGCCTACCCTCGCCCCGCTACCGCGTTTCGGCCACGGCACGGTTCGCTTGCACGGCGGGGACGCCCACCGACTACCCGAGGCCGCCGACCAGGTAACACTCCCTGGCCCGGAAAAGAATCGACGACGCGCTGCCGCGCCCGCATCACGCCCGGTCGCGAGAAGTGTCCGTTTCCAAGGCGTACGAGTGCTGCGGGTTTCGTCCACGGGAGGTCGGGCACGCAGTCGGTTCCACAGCTTCTGTGAGGTGATGGACGTGCGTGAGGACGACATGCGGCAGGAGGCCGCCCGCCAGGCCGAGAACCGGATCGCCGGCGGCGTGTACGGCGAGGGCGCCCTCGATGAGGTGACGGTGCCCCCCACCGACGTGGAGTCCCAACTCCAACGTGACGACCCGCTCGACCCGGCGCAGGAACGGGTCGACCCGCGGGTGCTGCACGACGGCGGCCCGGTCGGCGGGCAGGGCGCGGTGACGACCACCGGTGGCACCGCCGGGCCGGCGAGCGTGCGCCGGGTGGCCCGCCAGCCGGAGCGACACCCCGGCAAGGTGGCGCCGACGACCACCGGCGACGCCACCACCGGCGGCCTGAGCACGCCGACCGGCGGCAGCACCAGCGACCAGTCCACCTCGGCGACCGGTCCGGGCAAGTCCATCCGGGACCGCTCGACCGACCGGCGGTGATCCCACCCGTGCCCCCGCCGACCAGCCGGTCAGCGGGGGCACGTCGGGTGTCGGGTCAGCCGCAGGGGCGCAGGACGCCCAGACGCTGGGTGGCCCGGGTGAGCGCCACATACAGGTCACTGCGCCCGCGCGGCGACTCGGCCACCATCCGGTCCGGGTCGACGACCAGCACCGAGTCGAACTCCAACCCCTTCGCCTGGGCGACGGTCAGCACGACCACCCGGCTCTCCAGCTCCGGGTTTTCGCCCACCGTGGCCTCAGGCAGCGCGGCGGTCAGCGCCGCGCCGAGCGCGTCGACCCGGCTGGCCGGCACGATGACGCCGACCCGGCCCTCGGCCAGCCAGGCGGCCTCGCGGGTCACCGCCGACACCAACTCGGCGGGTAGCTGCCCGTCGGGCACCGCCCGGTCCCACGGGGGTACGCCGCTCTCCCGCACCGAGCGGGGTGGCCGCAGCGCCGGGTCGATCTCGGTGAGCACCTCGGCGGCGACCGCCATGATCTCGGCCGGCGTGCGGTAGCTGACCGTCAGTTCGGTCAGTCGCCACCGCTGCGCCACGTACGGGGCGAGGGCGTCGGCCCAGGAGGGCGTTCCGGCGAGCGCGCCGGTCTGCGCCACGTCCCCGACGATCGTCATGGACCGGCTCGGGCAGCGGCGCATCAGCAGCCGCCACGCCATCGGCGACAACTCCTGTGCCTCGTCCACGATGATGTGGCCGAACGCCCACGTGCGGTCGGCGGCGGCGCGCTGCGCGGTGGTCAGCCGGTCGGCCTCCTCCTGCCGTTCCAGCAGCCGATCCGCGTCGATGAGGTCGGTGACGCCGAGGATCTCACCGCCCTCGGCCTCGTCCTCCACGTCGATCGACCGGGAGCCCCGGGCGATCTCCAGCACACCCTCGGCGTACTCCCGCTCCATCAGGCGGATGCGCTCGCGCCGGGCGGCGGCGGCCCGCTCGTCCTCGCCGAGCAGCTCGGCCGCCTCGTCCAGCAGCGGCACGTCGGCGGGCGTCCAGCCGCCCGGGTCGCGGCGCAGCAGCGCCCGCTCGTCGTCGGTGAGCATCGGCGCGGCGGCGGCGATCCGGTCCGGGTCCGCGTACAGGTCCGCGAGCAGTCGCTGCGGGGTGAGCACCGGCCACAACCGGTCGAGTACGGCCTGGATCTCCGTCTCCTCGCGCAGCTCCCGACGGATCTCGGCGCGGTCGGCCTCGTCGAGCAGGTTGTCGCCGCCCAGCGGGTCGGCGCCGATCCGCTCGGCCACCTGGTCGGCGAGCGCGTGCACGATCTCCACGTCGAACAGCGCCCGCGCCAGGTTGTGCGGACGGTCGGTGCGGCGTACCCGATCCCGCGCGACGCGCACGGTCTCCGGATCGAGGGTCAGCACCTCGCGCTCCACCTCGATCTCCAGCGGCTCGTCCGGCACCCACTGCCGGTCCCGCACGGCGAGGGCCAGCACCTCGGCGAGTACGGCGCGGCCCTTGAGCGCTGCGGCCTGGGCCGGCTCGGCGCGCTGGGCGCTCACTCCGGGGAACAGGTCGCCCTGGGTACGCAGCAGCACGCCCGTCTCGGCCAGCGTGGGAAGCACCTGGGAGATGTAGCGCAGGAACGTCGCGTTCGGCCCGACCAGCAGCACGCCACGGCTGGACAGCTCGCGTCGGTGTGTGTAGAGCAGGTACGCCGCCCGGTGCAGCGCGACCGCGGTCTTGCCGGTGCCGGGGCCGCCCTGGACCACCAGCACGCCGGGCAGGTCGGCGCGGATGATCCGGTCCTGCTCGGCCTGGATAGTCTCCACGATGTCGCGCATCCGGCCCGTCCGACCGGCGTTGAGCGCGGCCAGCAGGGACGCCTCGCCGGTCAGCTCCTCGTGCCCGCCGGGGGAGGCGCTGTCGATGTCGAGGACCTCGTCGTTGAGCCCGGTCACCTTGCGCTGGCGGGTACGCAGGTGTCGGCGACGGCGTACGCCCTGGGGGTTGGCGGCGGTGGCGAGGTAGAACGGCCGCGCGGCCGGGGCCCGCCAGTCCATCAACAGCGGGTCGTAGTCGCCACTGGTGTCGAAGATCCCGATCCGGCCGATGTAGCGGCGGGAGTCGTCGTCGCCGTCGAGCCGCCCGAAGCAGAGGCCATTCTCCACGGCGGAGAACTGCTCGACCTGGTCGGCGTACATGGCCACGGAGCTGTCGCGCTGGGAGCGGTCCTGCAGGGTGCCGCCGGTGTTGCGCAGCTCGGCGGTGAGCCGGTGGGCGGCCTGCTCACGCAACCCGTCCAGACGGTCGTAGAGCATCGAGACGTACTCCTGCTCGCGGCCGATCTCGTCGTCGAGCGGCAATTCACCGGTACCGCCGGAGTGCCTTGACAAGCCGTCTCCCTAAACGTTAGAATCCAATGCTAGAACGGCATTTAATGCCGTTCTTTTTTGTGCCCTCGAATTGTCGAAGATAGCGCGGCGGGCCCGCTGTCACCAAGCCGACGGGGCCGATGCGGGTCACACAGGTACGCCGGGCCGACCGTGTGGTCGACCCGGCGTAGGGAGTGTGCGGAGATCAGCCGCGCGCCACCTGGTAGAGCCGCTGGGGGGTGACCGCTCCGGCGAGCACCCGCCCGTCGTCGGTGAGCAGCACGCTGAACAGCTTGCCGGTGAGCAGCCGCCCGCTGCCCCAGTCGCCGCTGACCGACGGCAGGCCACCGAGCAGCTTCGACAGGTCGGCGTCCGGGGCGGCGTCGGCCGGCTTCTGGCCCGGGGCGGCGTTGGCCGGCTTCTGGCCCGCGGCGGCGTCGAGGCGGGCGACCAGGACGGTGGTCCAGCCGTCGCCGACCGTGCGCACCTGGGGGTCCTTACCCGGCGCGACGTGTGCCGGCCGGCCGGCGGTCGGCCGCTCGGCGGTCTCCTCGGTGACGCTCACCCCGGGAGGCGGGTTGAAGGCGAACTGGTCGGCGTCGGGGCGGCGGTAGTCGACCTGGGTGAACGCCATCTCGAAGGCCGGCTGGTCGCTGCCGGAGGCGAGCACCTCGAAGCGCAGCGGCACGTGCTGCTTCGCGTCGATGGCGATCCGGAGCTGGTGCACCAGCGAGTCACGGTCACGCGGCGCGAGCACCAGCTCGTAGGCGTCCCGCCCGGCGACGGTGGCCGAGCGGCCGACGCTGACCTCGGTGCTCGGATCGATCGCGCTCAACGCCAGGTCGGCGGCCTCCCGGGGAGTGGCCGGCAGGCTCGGCGTCACCTCGGGCTTCGCGGCGCCCTTCGAGTCGCCCAGGGCGCGGTGGCGGGCGGTGTTGCCGCGGCTCTCCCAGGTCCACACGTCCCGACCGTTGCGGATGATGTCCCGCTGGCCGAGCGTGTCCACCAGCGCGACGCGCTGCCGATCCGGGCCGGAGTACCACACCCGCAGGGTGTGTGTGCCGCTGAGCAGGGCAGTCAGGTCGTTGCCGGGCACCAGCCCGACGAGCGGCGGCAGGCCGAGGTCGGCGCGTTGCACGACCGTGCCGGACAACCCCTCCAGGGAGGAGGTCTGGAGGTCCACCAGGAGCTGGGCGGCGGTACGCGGCGGCAGGCTCGGCTCGGCCTCGGCGGCGAACGTGCCGACGGCGGCGCCGCCACCGATGACGGCGACGCCGGCGGCCACCGGGACCAGCCACCGCAGGACGGGACGACTTCTCAGGATCGACATGGTGCACACCTCCTGCCCGACATCCTGCCCGGTCGGCGCTGTGAACGCGCTGAGGACGCCGAACCGCGAGTTGTGACCCGGGTGGCACCCTTGAGGTGTGCGGTTGTTGGTGGTGGAGGACGAGGCCCGGCTGGCGGCTGCCCTGCAACGCGGCCTGCAGGCCGAGGGGTTCGCGGTCGACGTGGCGGCGACCGGCCCCGAAGGCCTGGACGCGGCACGCCACGGTGGGTACGACGCGATGATCCTCGACGTCATGCTGCCCGGCCTCTCCGGCTACGAGGTGGTGCGCCGGCTGCGCGCCGAGCAGCACTGGTTGCCGGTGCTGATGCTGTCCGCCAAGGACGGCGAGTACGACCAGGCCGACGGCCTGGACTGCGGCGCCGACGACTACCTGACCAAGCCCTTCTCGTACGTGGTGCTGCTGGCCCGCCTGCGGGCGCTGCTGCGCCGGGGAGCGCCGGAGCGCCCCGCCGTGCTGGCGGTCGGCGACCTGCGGCTCGATCCGGCCCGTCGGCGGGTGACCCGGGCCGACGCCGAGGTGACGTTGACGGCGCGCGAGTACGCCCTGCTGGACTATCTGATGCGCCGTCCCGGCCAGGTCATTTCCAAGATCGAGCTACTGGACCACGTGTGGGACGCCAGCCTGGAGACGGCGCCCAACGTGGTCGAGGTGTACGTCGGCTACCTGCGTCGCAAGCTCGGCCGGGATCGGCTGGAGACCATCCGGGGCGCCGGCTACCGGCTGGCGACGTGACCTCCGCCGGCCCGCCGCGCGGCTGGTCGCCCCGTCGGGGCCTGCACGGCCTGGGGCTGCGGGGCCGCCTCCTGGCGCTCGGCGTGTTCGGCCTCACCATCGGTCTCGCCCTCGGCGGGGTGGTGCTGCTCGGCGCGCTCCGTTTCGTGCTCCAACGCAACGTGGACACCGAGGCGTTCCGGACCGCCGACGCGGTCGCCCTGCTCGCCGCCGAGAACGCGCTGCCCGACCCGCTGCCGGTGGCTGGCGGGCAGGTCCGGGTCCAGGTGATCGACGCGCAGGGGCGGGTCCGGGCGGCCTCGATCGACGCGGACCGGCTGGTCCCGATGGCCCGCCCCGAGTGGTTGGACGCCGGCCACCGTCAACGCCTGGACGTTCCCGCCGAGCGGGTCGGGCTTCGCGGACCGGTCCGGGTGGTCGCCGTACCCGCCGGCACGTCGGCCGATCCGCTCACCGTGCTGGTCGCCCGCTCGATGGCCGATGTGCGGCAGAGCACGCACGTGGTGCGGACCATCCTGCTGGTGGCGTTCCCGCTGCTGGTGGTGGTCCTGGCCGGGGTGGCGTGGCGGGTGGTCGGCGCGACGTTGCGTCCGGTGGAGGCCCTGCGACGCGGCGCCGAGGAGATCACCGGTCGGGCCGGCGCCGGTCGACTTCCGGTGCCCGCCTCCGCCGACGAGATCCACCGGCTGGCGGTGACCCTGAACGGGATGCTGGGCCGGTTGGAGTCGGCCCGAGCCCGGCAGCGGGCCTTCGTCTCCGATGCCGCGCACGAGCTGCGGAGCCCGCTGGCCAACATCCGGACCGAGTTGGAGGTGGCCCAGCGGCTCGCCGACCGGACGGACTGGACGGCGGTGACCGCCAACCTGCTCGCCGACACCGAGCGGTTGAGCCGGCTGGTCGACGACCTGCTGCTGCTGGCCCGCCTGGACGAGATGCCGGCGTCGCGGGGCACCGGCCCGGTCGATCTGGCGGCGCTGGTGGGCGAGGTCGCCGCCCGGTATCCGTCGCCGCCGGTGCGGGTGGAGCCGTCGCCGGGCCCGCTGTGGACGGCCGGGAACGAGGCCGAGCTACGGCGGGTGCTGGCCAACCTCGTCGACAACGCGGTCCGGCACGCGCGGAGCAGCGTCGTCCTCGCGGTCGAGCCGCACGAGACCGCGTACCACCTGGTGACGGTGACCGACGACGGCCCGGGGATCGCGGCGGCCGACCGCGGCCGCGTCTTCGACCGGTTCACGAGGTTGGACGACGGCCGGGGCCGCGACCACGGCGGCGCCGGCCTCGGCCTCGCCATCGTGTGGGAGCTGGTCCGCCGCGCGGGCGGCACCATCACCCTGGCCGACGCCGACGGCCCGCACGGCCTACGGGTACGCCTGCTGCTCCCGGCGACGCCGGCACCGACCGTTGCCCGACCCTGAGTACGGCGGACGTCAGCGGCGGCGGGTGCAGACCTGGTTGGCGCTCGCCACGGTGTCGGTGGACCAGACGACCGCGACGGTGAAGCAGTAGTCGTTGGCGCGGTTCAGCGCGTACACGATGTAGCTGTCGGTGCCGGCGGGCAGCGTGGCGATCGCGGTCTTCTCCTGCCCGGCCCGGCCGGCGGAGACGATGACCGGTCCCTCACCGCCGGCCGGGTACGTCCAGCGCAGGGCGATGTTGTCCCGGTTGTCGCGCAGCGACACCGTGCCGGGCGGGGTGCCCGGCACGGCGGCCGGCGCGGTCGTGCCGGTGGTCGGGGCGCCGGTGGTCGGGGGCGCGGCCGTGCCGCTCGGGCCGGCGCTCGGTGCCGGCCCGGACTTCGGGTCGTCGCCGACGCGGGCCACGCCGGCGATCACCGCCGCCGTGCCCAGCAGCACCACGACCACGCCGGCCACCAGCACCGGCACCAGTTTGTTGCGTGCCGCTGCCGGCGCCCGGTGCACGGGCACCGGCAGCAGCCGCGACGGCGTGTACGGCGTCAGCGACGCCGACGGTCGGTCCGGTTCGGCCGACGCGCCGGGTCGGTACAGCCGGTACACGCCGGACGACTCTTCGGTGCCGCCCGTGAACCCGGCCACCGACGGGGGCACCGGCGCGGCGGTGGGCTGCGGGACGGGATCGTCCGCCGGGTCCGGCGGCCAGCGGAAGTTCGGTTCGTCGGTTGGCGGCCAGCGGACCTCCGACGATCCCTCCGGCTCGTCGGCCGGCGGCCAGCGGAAGTCGGGGGAGCCGTCCGGCTCGTCGGCCGGTACCCGTGGGTTCGGTACCGGGCCGCCGCTGGAGACTCCGGAACCAGCCAGGCCCTCGTCGGTACGGCCGGCGGGAGCAGCGGCCTGCGGGGCCGGCGGGTAGTAGGCGGCATCGAGCGGCGGATCGGGCTGCGGCGGCGGCGTGCGCGCGGCCGGCACCACCGGTGCGTCCCGGACGGCGGACGTGTCGTCGGCGCAGACGTGGTCGGGGTTGGCGGCTGCCCGGGCCAGGGCCGCCACCTGCAGGGCCAGCGGATCGTCGGTGCTCAGATGCTGCCGGCACAGCTCGCGGGCCAGCGCGAGGTTGTCGTGCGCCTCGGCGAACTGCCCACAGTCGCGCTGCATCGAGCCGAGCCGGGCCAACATCTTGATGCCGCTGGGGTGGCCGTCGCCGTACACCTCGCGGTGCAGCTCCCAGGCGTCCTGGAGACGGTCGCGGGCGACCGTGCACTGGCCCCGGGCGTACTCGACGGTGGCCAGGTCGGCGTGTGCGGCCAGCACCCGCAGTGACTCGGGACCGTCCTGCGCGGTCAGCTCGATGATCACGTCCTGGTACAGCCGGGCGGCCCGGGAGTGACTGCCCACCCGGTGCAGCACGGCGGCCAGGGTCGCGGCGGCGGCCACCGTGCGGGGGTCGGAGCGGCCGTGCAACCGGGTCGTGGCCGCGTACGCGAAGGCGGCCCAGCCACGGGCGGAGTGGGGCTCGCCGAGGGCGACGAGCACCCGCGCCTGCAGGCTGGCCGCCTCGGCCAGCTCCGGCGTGGCGTTGGCCGGGCGGGGGTCGGCGTCGGTGAGCGCGTCGGAGAGCAGCCGTTGGGCACCGGCGATGTCGCCAGCGGACACGAGGTGGTGCGCCTGGTCAGTCAACTCGTCGAAGCCGGAGGACACGCCCCATCGTGCTCATCCGACGACGGTAAGTACAAGACCCGCGCCGGTGTCGATCGGTCAGGATCTGCTCAGGTGCTCGGCCAACGTCTCGCTGATTCGGCGTAACTGGTCGACCTGGGCGGGGCTCAGCGCGTCGAAGAGGTGCCGGCGTACGCCGTCGACGTGGCCGGGCGCAGCGGCGGCGAGGGTGGCGAAACCGTCGTCGGTGAGCACCGCGATCTGCCCGCGCCGGTCGGTGGGGCAGTCCTCGCGGCGCACCCAGCCGGCCTCCTCCAGGCGGGCCACCGCGTGCGAGAGGCGGCTGCGCGACGACCCGGCCGCCTCGGCCAGCTCGCTCATCCGCAGTTGCCGACCGGGCGCCTCGGAGAGCCGGACCAGGATCTCGTAGTAGGCGTGCGGCATTCCGGCATCGCGTTGCAGCTCACGGTCGAGCGTGTCCATCAACGCTCGGGAGGAGGCGAGGAACGCCCGCCAGGTGCGCTGCTCGTCGGGGTTAAGCCAGCGGGTCATGACGGCCATCATACTCCCGATGGTTGAACGCTCAACCAAACGGCGCTAGAGTGGGGTCATGGGTATCCACCGGCTCAACCACGCGGTTCTCTACGTCAGTGACCTCGCCCGCAGCGTCGCCTTCTACCGCGACGTGCTGGGCTTCACCCCGGTCGCGATGACCCCGGACGGTTTCCGGGGTGCGACGTTCCTCCAGGCTCCCGACTCCACCAACGACCACGACCTCGGCCTGTTCGAGATCGGCGCGGGCGCCGGGCGCTCGACCGCCGGCCGGGCCACCGTCGGGCTCTACCACCTGGCGTGGGAGGTCGACACCCTCGACGAACTGGCCGCCACCGCCGAGCGGCTCGCCGCCGCCGGGGCGCTGGCCGGCACGTCCGACCACGGCACCACCAAGAGCCTCTACGGGCAGGACCCGGACGGGCTGGAGTTCGAGGTGGTCTGGCTGGTCCCGGCCGACCTGCTCGACGACGCCACGTTGGCCGCCCGCAAGCGGATCGGCCGGCTCGACCTGGCCGCCGAGCGGCAGCGCTACGGCGGGCAGACGCGCGGCGGCGTGGGGATCTCCGTCCCGGCCTGAACGGCCATGGGGTAGAACGGACCGGTGCCAACCAACCGGACCGCCGACGTCCTCCGCGAACTCCTGGTCCGCCACCTGGCGACGTGGTTGCCCGTCGCCCTGCACCGCTCCCGCCGCGTGACCGTCGCGCTGGCCTGGGCCGGCGCCGACGGCGGTGGCGCGGAGGCGGCGCTACGGGCGGTCGTCGGTCACGCCACGCAGGTACGCGGCCGGCAGGTGACCATTTTGGCGCTGGCCGACGAGGCCAGCGACCTGCCGGCCCGGCTCGGACCGGTCGAGGCGGAGTTGCCTCCCGAGGTGACCGTGCACCTGCTGCCCGGCGGCCCCGCCCGGCTTCCGGTGGCGCTGAAGGCGGCCGCTGCGGCCGGGGCGCCGCTGTTCTGCTTCGTCGACCTGTCCGGCCCGGCGCACGCCGAGGTGTTGCGCGCCTGCGCCAACGGCCGCAACGGCGAAGTGCTGCTGCACGCCACCACCAGCGCCCGCCCGGCCCTCGGCCTCGCCGGCTTTCCGCTGGTCGCCGAGGTGGCACCGGTGGTGGAGGCGGACGGGGGAGTGGGCGACGCTTCCGCCGACGGGGACGACGAGGCGGCCGGCGTGATTGCGTTCGGGAGCCGGTCGGACCGGAGCCTGGAGGCGGTCCGCGACGCGCTCTGGACGGTCGGCGCGGGCCTCGGGGTGCGCTACCGCGATCCGGCCGACCCGACGGGCACACCCGTCGACGTGACCGAAGACCCGGACCGGGAACCGTTGGCCCGGGAGTTGCTGGCCGAACTGCGCCGCAACGGACCGCGCCCGGTCACCGAGCTGCGCCGGCACACCCTCACCGCGACGGTCTACCGCGCCACCGACGCCAACCAGGCCCTCACCGCCCTCCTCGCCGAGGGCAAGGTAGCCCGAGACCGCGAGTCCGGTCGCCTGGCCGGCGACGAACTCATCACTCCAACCCCCTGAGACCCCCGCGATCTTGCACTTGCTGCGGCGGCACAAGGGACGTTCCCGCGCAGAACGTCGACCGAAAGTGCAAGATCGACGAGATGGAGGGCGGGGGGTCGGGGCGGAGACGCCGAGCGGGGCGCCGGGGAATAACCCGCGCCCCCCGCGACGCCCCGGGCGGTTCGGCCCGGGCGTTTCCGGGTTGCAGGGCAGGGGTGC
>NZ_JBITMW010000005.1:224608-406547 GCF_044466585.1 Micromonospora sp. NPDC049359
GGGCCCCCCCCCCCCCCCCCCCCCCCCACCCCCCCCCCCCCCCCCACCGCTCGGGCGGGGGGGGGGGGGGGGGGGGGGGGGGGGGGCCCGCCGGGGGGGGGGCCGGCCCCCCCCCCCCCCCCCCCCCCCTCGACTCCCGGGTCGTTACGACCGGGCCTTGTCCTGCTTCCAGGACAGTGGTCCCGGCAGGTCGACGCGGTGTGCCCGGGCCTTCGAGTTCCAGGACCAACGCCCGATCTTGATGCTCCACGAGGAGAAACCGTTCTCGGTGAAGTTCAGGATCAGCGGACCGATCTTCTTGCGCTTGCGAAACATGAGGCCCATCGGAGCACTCCCCTCGTCAACCGTTCCCTGCCGTGTTGGGATCGAATATTCCCGGACGGGCGAATTCCGAAACCCCCTCGTCGTCCCGGGTGGACCGTGCGCCGCCATGACACGGGAATTCCTATCCACCAGATGGGTGTTGCGCTGCGGTAAACGCTGCTAAAGGCGCTCCGTAACATCGTCAGCGATGCAAGTCTCATCTTGTGGAAGACCGTTGACCGGGCGTTCGCGCCGTCGGCAGCATGGGTTTCATGTTGTCGCGGACTGAGCTTCCCCTCATCGCCCACGCCGCGCCGGCCCCGGTGCCGACGTGACCACCATGGAGCGTCCGACGACGGACGCGACCGACCTGCGACCGGTGGACCGGGACCTGTTCCGCGCGCTGCTGCGCCGGCAGGCCACCAGCGTCACCGTGGTCACCGCCGTGGCCCGGTCCACCGACCCGGCCTGCCTGGGCGGGATCGGCCAACCGATCCGGGCCGGGTTCACCGCCACCTCGTTCACCTCGGTCTCACTGGAACCGCCGCTCGTCTCGTTCTGCCTCGGCACCGAGTCGTCGAGCTGGCCGGTGCTGGCCCGTGCCGAACACGTCGCGGTCCACCTGCTCGCCGCCGGGCAGCGGGAGGCGGCCGCCGTCTTCGCCACCAGCGGCATCGACCGGTTCGCCGCCTATCCGGACTGGACGGCCGGGCCGTTCGGGGTGCCACTGCTGACCGGGGTGCTGGCCCGACTGTTCTGCCGGGTGGTGCACCGCGTCCCGGTCGGCGACCACACCCTGGTCATCGCCGAACCGCTCGCCCTGGGCGACGGCGACGACGGTCCGCCGCTGGTGCACCACCGGGGCGGCTACACCACGCCGGCCGGCGGGTGAGCAGGCCCGTCACGGCCGACCCGCTCGTGTTGGATCGGGCTGCCCAGGACCTCTTGTTCCGGGCAGCCCGCACCGCCAACAGGTTCACCGACGAGCCGGTCACCGACGCCCAGGTGGCCGCGATCCACGATCTGATCCGGTACGGGCCGACCGCGTACAACGGCCAGCCGCTGCGGGTGCTGCTGCTGCGCTCGCCGCAGGCCCGAGCCCGGCTGCTGCCGTACGTGTCGTCGAGCAACCGGGCGAAGACGTCCAGCGCGCCGCTGGCGGCGGTGCTCGCCGCCGACGTCGACTTCCACGAGCGGCTGCCCGAGCTGTACCCGCACCGACCGCAGGCCCGGGAGTGGCTGGGTGATCGGACGGCCCGCGCGGAGCAGGCTCGCTTCAGCGCCACCCTCCAGATCGGCTACCTGCTGCTGGGGATACGCGCGGCGGGGCTCGCCGCCGGCCCGATGGCCGGGTTCGACGCGGCCGGGGTGACCCGGGAGTTCTTTCCCGACGGCCGGCACGAGGCGCTGCTGCTGGTGAACGTCGGCCACCCCGGTCCGGACGCCTGGGGCGACCGGCTGCCCCGACTCGACACCGACGAGGTGGTGCGCGCCCTGTGAGGCGTCAGCGTGGCTCCCACGCGTCGGGCAGCGCGGTGAGCTTGCGAACGTGCGCGGGCAGTCGACCACTGACGATCTCGGCGAGGCTCACCTCGTCGACCACCCGCCGCACCGCGGCGCGCACCGCCACCCACAGGCCGGGCAGGTTCTCCGCCGAGCCCTCGTAGCGGGTCTCCTCCGGGCGCAGGCCGCGTACGCCCGCGAGCGGGCCCTCCACCGCGCGCAACACCGCGCCGACGGTCACCTCGCGAGGCGGACGGGCCAGGGTGTAACCGCCCTCCGCGCCGCGTTGGGCGCGGACGATCCCGGCCCGGCGCAGATCCGCCAGGACCGCCTCCAGGAACTTGCGGGGCATGTCCTGCTCCGCCGCGATGGCCTGGGTGGACAGCAGCGAGGGGTACGCGGTCGCGAGGCTCAGCGCCGCACGTACCGCGTAGTCGCCGCGCGCGGAGATCTGCACCCCGTCATCATGCCCGCCCGCTCGGGATACCCGGGCCACCGGGCCGGCCCGAGTTACCGGGTGCGCCGGAGCGGAACCGTCCGCTGTTGGCGCCGGTCGGCTCGACCGGTGGTCGGGGTCGGACGACCCGGCCGCCGGCCGGCTGGTCGCGGGCGGCCCGGAACGCCCCAGGGCTGACCCCGATCTCCCGGGTGAAGAACCGGCCGAAGTTGGTCGGCTCGGAGAAGCCGAGCCCCCGGCCGATCTGCGCGATCGGTTCGTCGCTCGCCGCGAGCAGCCGGGCGGCCTGCAACGCCACCCGCTCGTCGATGACCTGCTTGGCGCTGCGGCCGGTGACGGCCAGGCAGGCCCGGGTCAGGGTACGCACCGAGCAGCCGAGCGCGGCGGCGTAGTCCTCGACCCGCCGGGACACCTGGTAGCCGTGCTCCACCTCCCGGGCGAACCGCTGGAACGTCTCGGCCTCGTTACGCTGCCCGGCCGGGTCCGCGTCGGGCAGCGCCAACCGCAGCAGCAGCACGGCGAGCTGGTGCCGCAGCAGCGCGCGGCCGGCCGGGCCGTCGCCGTGCCGCTGGCAGTCCACCGCCAACTGGCTCACCTCGTTGATCACCGCGTCCTCGTCCTCGCCGGCCAACTGCCGCCAGGTCGGCGCCGCGTCCACGTCGACGGCCAGGCCGTGCAGGGCGTCGGCGGTCCAGCCGACCACCGACGCGTCGAACTGGGGGCCGGCGCAGCGCAGCACCTGACCGGCGTGGACCCGCAGCAGCGTGCCGGGTCGGCACGGCAGGAGGTGGAAATCCAGCTCGGCGTCGCCGTGGCCGCGGGTGGTGAGGATCAGCAGCTCCTGTTCGACGAACACCGGCCGCCGCCAGCCGGGGTCACCGGCCAGGTCGGCCAGCGCGAACGTGGAGATCTCGTCGGGTACGGGTGATGCCGTTCCGATCGATGGCGCGGGGGAGGGATCGGTGGAGACCATCGCCTGCGACGGTAGCCCGAACCGCAGGTCACCGCATCCCGACCGGGGTACGCGGCGACGTCGTGGCTTGTCGTGGTCCCCACGGCCGGGCTACGTTACCCGGCGGTAGCGCCGTCCGGTCCCGGTCCGCCCGGCGCCCCACCGGCCGCTCGCCGGACGACGCAAGACGCCGACTCGCGATGGGATTCCTATGACGGAGCTGTTCTCGGTCGAAGACAAGACGGTCCTGGTCACCGGCGGGTCCCGGGGAATCGGGCTGATGATCGCCCAGGGCTTCGTCCGCGCCGGCGCCCGCGTGATCATCTCGTCCCGCAAGGCGGACGTCTGCGAGCAGGTCGCCAACGAACTCTCCGCCGAGGGCCGGTGCGAGGCCATCCCCGCCGACCTGAGCGCCGACGACGGCGCGCAGGCCCTCGCCGCCGCCGTCCGCGAGCGCGTCGACCGCCTCGACGTGCTGGTCAACAACGCCGGCGCCACCTGGGGCGCGCCGCTGGAGAGCTACCCGGAGGCCGCGTTCGACAAGCTCTGGGCGGTCAACGTCAAGGCCGTCTTCCGGCTCACCACCGCGCTGCTGCCGGCGCTGCGCGCCGCCGCCAGCGCCGACGACCCGGCCCGCGTGATCAACATCGGGTCCATCGACGGCATCCGGGTGCCGTTCATGGAGGTGTACGCGTACTCGGCCACCAAGGCCGCCGTGCACATGCTCACCCGCAGCCTCGCCCACCAGCTCGCCGGTGAGCAGATCACCGTCAACGCGATCGCGCCCGGCCCGTTCGAGAGCAAGATGATGGCGTTCGCCCTCGACGACCCGGCCAGCCGGTCCGCCATCGAGCAGCAGGTGCCGCTAGGCCGCATCGGCCGCCCCGAGGACATGGCCGGCACCGCCATCTACCTGTCGTCGCGGGCCGGCGCGTACCTGACCGGCGCGGTCATCCCCGTCGACGGCGGCATCACCACGCACGGCTGAGCACGGGCCAACCCGGGTCCGGCTGTGGTCGTACCCCCTGGGGGTGGGTGTGCCGGGGCCGCGCGGACTCGGCAGATCCGCGCGGCCCCGGTGTTGCTCGTGCGTCAGCGGCCGGCGAGCAGCCGGTTCACCGCAGTGTCGACGTCCAGGTGCTCGGCCTCACGACCGCGCGGGACGACCACGTACGTGCGTCGAAGGAATCGCACCAGGACGCTGCGCGGCACCTCGAAGAGGGCGTTGCCATCCGGTGACGAGAGGGCCAGCGCGACGAAGTCGCCGCGCGGTGTGGCCCAGGGCCAGACCCGCACATCCCCGATGCCGGCCGGCTCGTCCAGGCCGGTGACCAGCAGTTCGCGAGCGAACGACCAGCTCACCGCCTCCCCACCGGCCGATTCGGCGTGGAACAGGACATGGACCGCATACGGGTCAGCAGGGTCGTAACGCAGACTGGCACGCACCGGCAAGGCGGTGGCGTCAGGCGCGACGAGCCTTAGCGACGTCTCGACCTCTACGGTCGTCGGTCGGATGACACTCATGGACGTTCTCCCCCCGGCACCGCTGCGGAACGCGCGTGTCCCGCTTTTCCCATACTCAGGTGCTACTCCTGGCTACGCTCCGCCATACGCTGACTTCACCCAGTGGTGGGAAGGGGGACGGAAGCGCCTCGTGAATGTGAACATTCATGTAGGATTTCCGGTTCTGCCCAGTGCGTGATGCCGCCCGGCGTCGGGTGGCTCAGTCGTCGACTTACTCCGGTAACGTCCAGTCGGCCGTTGCAGTGACGGGCCCGAGCGACACTGGGGGGTGAAATGGTCACGAACCGATCCTCAGTGGATCCGGTGACCGCGCCGGGCCCGCCGAACGTCGCGGTCCGAGCAGCCGAAAAGCGGGGGTACGACGTGCCGATGGAGCAGCCCGAGCGACCCGGACGGTCGACGCCCGAGCCGGGCCGCCCCGGTGGCGTCCTCGTCGTCGGCGAGCCGCCGCGCCGCCCGCACTGGCGACAGCGGATCTCCACCACGCTCGACCTGATCCGGGCCAACCCCACCGGCCGGATCGCCCTCAAGATCTTCATCGCGATCGCCGGCGCGCTGGTGGTCACCATCGGCATCGCCCTCATCCCGCTGCCCGGCCCCGGCTGGCTGCTGGTCATCGCCGGCCTCGGCATCTGGGCCGTCGAATTCCACTGGGCCCGCCGACTGCTCGGCTTCACCCGTCGACACGTCCACGGCTGGACACGCTGGGTGAGACGACAGTCACTGCCGCTGCGCTTCGTCCTCGGCGCCGTCGGCCTGGTCTTCGTCGCGGCGGTGGTCTGGCTCTCCCTCAAGCTCAGCCTCGGCATCGACGTGGTGGCCGAGGCGAGGCAGTACCTCGCGGCGCGCTGACCCCGGATTTTTGGTCTGGTTCCACGATCGGGTAGAGTCAACGGCGCTGAGGGCGATTAGCTCAGTGGGAGAGCGCTTCGTTCACACCGAAGAGGTCGCTGGTTCGATACCAGCATCGCCCACTCTCAGTTTCTGCAGGTCAGAAGCCGGTTGGACACAGTCCAGCCGGCTTTTCGCTGTCCCGTAGCAGAGATCATGAGTCACCCATGAGTCGGTCACGACTAATTGCGGGCCGCCGTTGGAGGGAAAACGAAGCGTCCGCCCAGTTAAGCGTTGCTGTCCGAGCACGTCGCCTGGTCACCTGGTTGAATCCGGCTGTCCTCGCTCAAGGCGTGGTGGCTCCGGATGACCACGCCCGCAAGGTGGAGAGGGTGGCAGCCCGTTCGAGCCGGGCCGAGTCCGGGGAGCCCCGGCGATGCCGGGGCTCCCAAGCCCTGCGCATCGATAGCGCCGCCAGCAAGGCTGACAGCAACCGGCCAGGACGAGGGCAGCGGCCGGCTGCCGAGCGCGGAGAGCCGCCCGACGCCGCAGCTAAGCGGCCACCCACAGTGGGGGGTACCCCGGTGCCCTGAATACCGCAGGCAACCTCAGGCTGTCACTGCTGCGGTACGGTCGGACATGGCGGCCCCGCTGGTGTAGAGGCCGGCGGTGCCGCCGCCCAGTCCTCTACCTGGGAGCGGCCATGACCGAGCCAACGTCATTCGGTGCCCGCCTACGCGCCCACCGCGAACGAGCGGGCAAAACGCGCGTTGTCCTCGGTGGCCTGGTCGGTCGAAGCGCCGACTGGGTCAAGGCGTTGGAGTCCGGGCGGCTGCTCACGCCGCGCCTGCCCATGCTGCTGCGCCTGGCCGAGGTCCTCGACGTCTCGGACCTGGCCGAGCTGACCGGCGACCAGTCCCTGCCGGTCGCGTCGGTGACCCGGGCCGGGCACCCGGGGGTCGACAACGTCGCCGCCGCCATGCAGCGCACCACGGTGCCTGCCGGGGAGCCGACGCCCGTAGGCGTCCTGCGCGGTCTGGTCAACCAGGCGTGGACGCTGTGGCACCAGTCCAGCACCGAACGGACCGCCGTGGCCGTGGTGTTGCCCGGCCTGCTCGACGACGCCCGCCGCTCGGTCAGACGACTCGAAGGCACCGACCGGCGGGCGGCGCTGGCCGAGCTGGCACGCGTCTACCACCTGGCGCAGTTGTACGTCGCTCACCAGCCTTACCCAGAACTGGTGTGGCTGGCCGCTGACCGCGCCATGGGCGCCGCGCAGGACGCCGACGACCCGAACGCGATCGCTGCGGCGGCGTGGTACTACGCGCACGTCTACCGGTCGGCGAACCAAGTCGACGCGGCCGAGCTGGTGCTCGTCGATGCCGAGCGGTTCGTTGACAGGGAAGCGGGAGCAGAGCCGTACGCGCGCTGGGCCCAGCTTCAACTGGGGCGCGCGCTCGGTCACGCGAAGGCCGGCCGCGCCGGGCAGGCGTGGCGCGCGTGGGACGCCGCTGATGCCGCCGCTGGCCGCCTTGGAGCCGGCTACGCCCACCCGTGGCTCATGTTTGGTCCGGCCGCCTGCGCTGCGTACGCGGTGACGTTGGAGACGGACCTGTGCCACGTGGGGGAGGCTGTTCGGCGAGCCGACTCGACGAACTACAGCGCGCTTCCCTCGCGTACCCGCCGCGCTGGTCACCTGATCGACGCGGCCCGCGCGCACCTGCTGCGCCGCGAGGAAGTAGCCGCTGTGCACCTGCTCGGCCGCGCGCTACGCGAAAGCGTCGACACGATCCGGCACAACCCGTATTCGCGGAGCGCCGCATTCGAGCTGTCCTCGCGTCCCGGGACTGTCGGAGAGGACGCGCGCGAGCTGGCACTCGCCATCGGCGTCGAGGGGTAACCGTGCCAGGGGGACGGTCTGTCCCCATCGCGTTGCGTGGTCGTACATAGCGTCCCTGGTTACTAAGTCGGGCGCGGATCAACTGCAGCGTCGTCGCGAAGATCGTCGCGCCCCTGACCTGGGGAGGCGACACCGTGCACATCGTCCAGAGGCTGCGGCGGCTGCTCACGCCCGCCGCGCCGCCCGTTCCGCCCGGCACCGGCCAGCGCATCCAGGCCGTCGAGCAGGAAGCGGCCAAGCGGCAACTCCTGGCCAGCGCCCGGACCGTGACGCAGGCGCACCGCCGCGCCAGCCGCCCCGACGGGACGGTCCGGTGAGCGGCCGGCAGATGCCCGAGCCCGGCGCGCGGGTGTCGGTGCGGCCCAGCCAGTGGCAACCCAGCCCCGGCATCGAGGGCCAGACGCACCACACCATCGTCATCGTCAAGGTCCACGAGTCCCACGACCCGCGGTTCGCGTGGGTGTACGGCCACGGCCCGGACTGCGGCTGGTCCACGGCCGACTGCGCCGTCCCGTGGTGCTTCGAGGTGTTGGTCAGCGTCGACGTCCTGGCCGCCGCCGTTGCAGGGCAGCGGCCGTGACCACGTACCCATGCTGGCAGATGGCCTCGGGGACCAGTCGGCGGTCGCGGTCCCTGGCGGCGGCGCTGCTCATAGGTCGCGCATGACCACGCACGGCCCGGTGCTGCCGATCTGGAGTTGCGGCGGCTGCGCTGCGCCCTGGCCCTGCCGCACACGGCAGCGCGAGCTGCGCGCCGAGTTCGACGGCGCTCCGATCTCCCTGGCAATCTACCTCGGTGCCCAGCTGGTGCGGGCCTCCCAGGACCTGAGCTGGGTGCCGGCGGGTGCGCTGCACAGACGCTTCCTCGGCTGGCTGCGGTGAGCAGCCTGCGGCCCGGCGACGGGAAGTTCCACCACAGCGACGGCTCGCACAAGTGGATCCCACCGGACCCGGACTACGACCTGTCCTGCCGGCGGCAGGACTGCCGTGCGTGCCTTGACAGGAAGGTGGAGCAGCAGGACAGTCGACATATTCATAGACGTTCAACTATCTGCGGCGAGGTGTGCCATGCGGAAGTCGCTGACTGCTGTGGCCACCATCGCCGTTGCCATGGTCGCGACGATGGCCGCGATCTCACACGCCAGTGCGGCGAACGCGGCGGCCGGGTGTCGGGTGAACTACGTCGTCACCAGCCAGTGGACCGGTGGCTTCCACGCCGACATCGCGGTCACCAACTTGGGTGACCCAGTCAATGGGTGGACGCTGCGGTTCGCGTTCCCTGCAGTCGACCAGCGGCTCACGCAAACCTGGAGCGCCACCTGGGCCCAGGCGGGCCAGCAGGTCAGCGCGACCAATCTGAGCTGGAACGCGACCCTGGGCACCAATGGCTCCGCGAACATCGGTTTCGTTGGCGCCTGGTCGGGCAGCAACCCCATACCGGAGTCGTTCACGCTCAACGGCGTCACGTGCACCGGCGGCGTCCTGCCCAGCATGACGCCGACCCGGACGACCCCACCGCCGGTCGCTGACTACCCAGCGATCGTCACCTGGCTCAGCCCGACCGCCGGCGCGGTGTACACCACACCGGGAACCGTCCCGCTGGCGGCGACCGCGACCGTGGGAGGCGGACACGGCATCACCTCGGTGTCGTTCCGGGTGGACGGCGTCACGGTGGCCCAGGGGGTGAGGACGACCGGTGACCGGTACGAGGCGCTGTGGACACCACCGATCGGGGAGCCCGGCACCAGCACCACCTTCGTGCTGTACGTCTCGGCCGGCACCGACCAGTCGCTGTCTGGCGCTGCGCCGCCGTTGCTGGTCACGGTCGTGACGCCGCCGTCCACCGGCACCAACCACCCGCCGGCGGTGGCGATGAGCACCCCCGGCGGGCAGACCTACTTCCTCGAGCCGACGACCGTCACGCTGGTCGCCGACGTCGCCGACACCGATCCCGGGGACCTCGTCAGCCGGGTGGAGCTCTACCTCGGCGCAACCCGGCTGGCCGTGACGCCGACCAACAGCGGACAGCGCTACCAGTTCCAGACGGCCCTGGCGGCCGGCACGTCGTCCACCTTCACCGTGCGGGTCCACGATTCCCACGGCGGCCTCGGCATCTCAAACCCGCTGACCTTCACCATCCGTTAGCGCCTCGGCCCTCCGTCAAGGGCTGACCAAGGTTCAACGGCACCGATCGGCGGCCAGTGGCACCCACCCCTGCCTGCGTCCTGAACTACCGCCGCTGCGATCGGTGTCAGCCGGCGTTGCCGGTCGCGTACACGTCGTCCTCATTGGATGCTCACCCGAACGACTGATCACTGCCGGCTGTGGGGTACGTGAATGTGGCTTCGGAATATCCGTTGCCAACCACGGGCAGCGCGCCTACCTTGAATGAGCAAGGTCAAACCGATCCACCAGAGGAGTTCCCCGTGTCGCAGTACGCCTACACCGAAACCACGCGGCTCATGCCGCGCGGCGGTGTCGTGCTGCTCCCGATCGGGCGGGCTCACGATCTGTGCGCGAGTGAGCAGAACTGGAAGCCGGGGTGGCGGCGCGAATAGCGTCAGCGCAAGCTGCGAAGCCGCCCACCCCGACCGGGACAGGGCGGCTTTTTCGTTACCGGAACAACTTCATAGGGGCGTAGCTCAACTGGTAGAGCACCGGTCTCCAAAACCGAAGGTCGCAGGTTCGAGTCCTGTCGCCCCTGCTTCCGTCCCGGCTTCGGTCGGTGGCGTTGTTGATTCTTAATTCCACAGTGAATGGCATGAGCAAGACCCCGGCCGGCGCCTGCACGGGCCGGCCGGGGGCATTACATCCGGGACGAGGGAGACGGCTGACCCGCTCGCTTTGGGAGCGAGAGACACGGGGTTCGACACCCCGGTCCCGGACCATGGGGTTGTAGCTCAGCCGGTAGAGCATCGGTCTGGCAGACCGAAGGCCGGGGGTTCGAACCCCTCCGACTCCACGCACAGGGTGTGCTGCGACTACGTAGGCACACCCGCAAGAACTTGCCCACCTGGCGTAACTGGCAGCGCACGGGCGTGAAGCTCCCGAGGACTCCGTTCAAGTCGGGGGGTGGGCACGTTGGCGGGGGGACCTCCCGGGGCGAGGCTCCCGGCCCCCGCCGGCTAGATGGGCCGTTGGAGCTGATGGCAAAGCTCACCTGGTTCTCAGCCAGGAGATCGTCGGTTCGAGCCCGACACGGCCTACGCACGATCTCGCGGTACTAGCTCATCTGGTAGAGCGCCTGCCTTCCAAGCAGGTTGGCGGGGTTCGAGTCCCCGGTACCGCTCGACGGGGCAGGGAGTGGGGCGGCGGACGCCGCGAATCCGGAGGCCGGGTTGCGCAGCCTGGCTGACGGCCGACGCGGGGCAGCTCCCCGAGTCAGCGTGAAGGTCGCCGGCTCAAACCCGGTGTTGGTGGCGGTTCGAGTCCGCCGCAGGGCACGCAACGCCTCGTTGTGACCACGGTGAAACCGTACGGCCGGCTGACCCGGCACAGCGGGATCAATCGCCTCCGGGGCGACAGGTACGTTCCCGCCCATTGTGGGAGAGGCACCCATGCCGCCGTAGCTCAGATTGGGAGAGCGTCCCCCTGGTACGGGGAAGGCCGCGCGTTCAATTCGCGCCGGTGGCTCCACGCGGTTGTAGCGCAGTTGGTAGCGCGTCTCCTTGCCAAGGAGAAGATCGCCGGTTCGAATCCGGCCAGCCGCTCTCAATCGACAGATCATCTGTCAAATCCGTCCAACCACCCACGACCCGAAGGAGGGACCTGGTGGACGCCGTACTCGTCATCAACGCCGACCTTGGGCCCCTTCACCGGGTCACGGTCGCCCACGCGATCCGGATGCTGTGCCGGCGGGTCGCCGAGATCCACGAAGCCGAACCCGACCGGACCCTCGGCGTGTTCCCCATGCCGAAGGTCGTCCGCCTGGTGCGGTACGTCGTCACCCGGTGGCGGTATACGAAGGGCCCTGCCTGGTCCAAGGGTGGTGTCCTGGCCCGCGACAACCGGCAGTGCGGCTACTGCTCCGGTCCGGCCGCCACGGTCGACCACATCCTGCCCCGCTCGCGGGGTGGGCTGAACACCTGGCGGAACACCGTCAGCGCGTGCGCGCCCTGCAACCAGGCCAAGGGCGACCGGACCCCGGCCGAGGCCGGCATGGTGCTTCGCATCAGCCCGCTCGTGCCCGCGTGGGGGTCGCTGGCGCAGCGCTGACCCGGCCGGCGGGCCATCACCCCGCCGGCCGCGATGGGAGTTGATGTAACCGGCAGCATCGCTGGCTCTGACCCAGCGCGTAGAGGTTCGAATCCTCTGCTCCCAGCTCGATGCCCTCGTAGCCCAGCGGTAGAGGCGACGGTCTGAGGGGCCGTGTAGGGCAGGTTCGAATCCTGTCGAGGGCACCAGGCCGGCGTAGCTCAGAGGCCAGAGCAGCGCCCTTGTAAGGCGAAGCGCGCCGGTTCGATCCCGGTCGCCGGCTCCACACCTTGCCGCCGTAGCTCACCTGGCAGAGCGACGTCCTCGTAAGACGTAGGCACCCGGTTCAAGTCCGGGCGGTGGCTCTCTCGCCGACGTAGCTCAGGTGGTCAGAGCATCCGGCTCATAACCGGAAGGCCGCGGGCTCGACTCCCGCCGTCGGCACTCTCAGAACAGCGTGAGGGCTTCGTTGATCGGACTCCTCTGCGGCAACTCCTGCTGGGGAGGTCGTCCGCGCCGGTGAGTGCGCTCGGCGTGGCAGTTCGCGCACACCACCTCGCACAAGTCCATCTCAGCCAGCATCCGAGCGATGGAGATGTTGCGACCGGCGAACTCGCCGATATTGAAGCTCTTTTCGCCGCGCACGTGATCGAACTGCATCACATAAGGGGGGTACTGCACATTGCAGTCGGCGCATGGCTTGCTTTTGGCCTGCCTGACGAGAGCCGCTAACTTCTCGCGGTTCTTCTTATTGAACGCAACAGCGCGGGCCTTGTAGGCTGACTTGTTGGCAGCGTAGTGGGCCTGCGCGTATCGCTTTCGGTCCTCGGGATTGGAATGTGCCACACCTGATCCTACCAATTGTGGCCCCGGTTCGACACCGGGCGTCGGCACGCAACACCACCTGCCCGGGTGGGCAAACTGGCAAAGCCGCCGCACTCAGACTGCGGAGATTCTGCGGGTTCGACTCCCGCCCCGGGTACGCATGGGCTCGTAGCTCATCTGGTAGAGCGCCGCTTTCGCACAGCGGAGGTGGCAGGTTCGAGTCCTGTCGGGTCCACCATGCCGACGTAGCTCAGTGGTGAGAGCACCCGACTGTCGATCGGGGGGCCGCGGGTTCGATCCCCGTCGTTGGCGCGCATGAAGGGTTGGCCGAGTCTGGTCGATGGCGCCGCGTTGCTAGCGCGGAGCGGGTCACACCGCCGGGAGTTCGAATCTCTCACCCTTCGCCAAGCCGTCGTAGCTCAGCCTGGTGAGAGCACCGACCTGATAAGTCGGGGGCCCCCGGTTCAAATCCGGGCGTCGGCACGCAGTAAGGCTCGCCCCCGTAGCTCAGCGGATAGAGCGCCTGATTACGGATCAGGAGGCCGGACGTTCGAATCGTCTCGGGGGCACTTACGGGATATGGCGCAGTTTGATAGCGCGCCTGACTGGGGGTCAGGGGGCCGTCGGTTCGAATCCGGCTATCCCGACTTCAGGTACTGCCCATCGCATCGCTCTAGCCCACCAACACCGATCATGCGGAGTTTCGTCGGGGCCTTTTTGACGCGACGAAAGCTTGCCACCCTCCGCGCCTCCGCCCGCGCCTCGTAGCGCATGTGTAGGAGCGTAAGTTCGGGTAGCCCTTTGATTGGCTCCTCCACCCCGTGCATCCTCAGGTGCTTCAGCTTCAGCACCAACGTTTGAGAAGGGTGCACTATGGCCGGTCCTCTGGCGAGCCAGCCGATCGCGGACCATCTCATTCCGCCAGAGATCCTGCTCGACCAGAAAGCTTCCTGGTAGAAGGCGTGAAAGGTGATGTCCACGATCGGCACGGCGGAGTCGTTGGCGATGTAGATCACCGTCTCGCCAGCTCGGGCGGAGACGCTGATGCAGCCCTCCCCTTCCACGATGCCGGCGACCCACGGGATGCCTTCGGCGAGCGTCAACTCCCGCCGGGCGGGGAAGGTGTCAACCGGCTGCCCTCCGGCCGACCAGAGGCCGATGGCAGCCGAACGGCGGCGGTGACCGAGTAGCGGTGCAAGTTCCGCGACGAGCCAAGCCGTGTGGTGATGCGCGTTGACGGTCCAGTACCACGAAGGCTTATGCGCGCGGTTCCTCGGCGTGTACGCATTGACCGTGCCGACCCCGGTCATCTGGTGGGCGTCGCTGATTACGTCTCGGTCCGTCATTTGGACCCGTACGCGGGGTGCACCTTCCTTCACCAAGAAGGTCCCTTCGCCTTCCAAGAGCCCGGCTAGCCATGCTCGCTGATCTGCGCGTAGCTCCTGCGGGGCTGGCCGCTCGCGTGTGCAGGTCGCGCACCGCACTGACTTGCGGTCCATCGGTGCGCCACACGCGCACCGCCACCTCAGCTTCAGACGCTGGTAGCGGCACGGCTCGCATTCACGCCGCCGGTCGGCTGACCAGTAAGGCTTGCCGCAGGTAACGCATCTGGGCTGACTTGTCACCCATACATATCATCTTAGGCGTGGGGTCCTCCCCCTCACCGCCATGCGCCGGTAGCTGAGTTGGTTTAGCTACGGACTCTTAATCCGAAGACGGGGGTTCGATTCCCTCCCGGCGCACGTATTTGCCCCAGTAGCTCAGCGGATAGAGCGCTGGCTTCCTAAGCCGGGTCGTCGCAGGTTCGAATCCTGCCGGGGGCACGTCACAGAACTGCAAAAACACACCGCTACCGGCCGATCACTGATCGTAGAAGCTGGTTTCGCGCTTGAATAGATGATCGAGGATGCCCCGACCATTCGGCCGGGGCATCCTCGCGTTGACCCCGATGTAGGGTGCCGAACGCGCCCGGATCGCAGGAGATGTGCGCGTCGTGGCCAGGTCGGCGGCTCGCTGCCCCCACAGTCGCGATCGCAAGTTAGCGGACATGGTCGAGCGGGCGGCGTTACCTCGGGCCCGTTGGCCCGGACACGCAGGCGGCCCGTCGGCTGGCGTGGAGCAGCGGAGTCGGGCCGCGCCGACCACAGACAAGCCATGGGTTGTGAGGGTGGAAAGGTTTGGCCGGCGGCCGACCGGCACGGCCTGGACGACGTGCACCAGCTGCCCGCGTCGGCCGCAGGGCGCGCCACGGTCGTCGAGCTCTGCGTGCGGCGGCGCGCATGGTGCCCGGCCACCCCTCCACCATGAAAGGCGCTTCGCGTTGCAGGCGATGACACAAACCGGTCGCCCTTGAGCAGCGGAGCCCTGCGACCCTATGCGGTCAGGAGTCAAGCGGCAGGCCGGTAGCCCGCCCGCACGAGGCGCGCGCTGCCGCACCCGTCACCGACTCAAGGGCAGTATGAGCGAGCGTCAAGGCCGCCTCGACGTCTAACGAGCCGAACGGAGGAGACGGCGTGTGCCGGACATGGCTACCCTTGATCACGGAGCCGGTCGGTTGAACCCGGTGTTGACCCACTGGGCCGTGGTGCTGATTTTCCTTAGCTTGGCTTGCATCTCAACCCTTGTCTCAGTGTCCGTATCGGCAATGAGTCCTGAGAGCGAGGTGAGCCGGATGGTAGCAACGCTTGTCACCGTTGTTATGTCTGTCGAAGCAGGTCTGATGACCAACTTGGCAGCGTCAGCACTGGGTTGAGTCGATCGTCTCCACCCCAGTTACCCTTCCGAGTCGTATGGCAATTGGCAGGCCAGAGATGGCAGGGTGGACACTGTGACTGGACGTGAGATCGCCGAACTGGGAACCTGCGAGACCTGTCATGATCCAGTTGACCTTACGAACGAGCAAGCCGCGGCGCACCACACTTTGCGTACCAACGATGTCGCCTGTGACGCGTGCTGGCACTGCTGGGACAAGCCTCGTTGTTACAGGTGCTTCAACGCCGACTGCCAGTGCTCAAACCACTAGATGACCGGGACGTCGCCTACAAGCAGATGATCAAAGACGCCGTTTTTGCGAGGACGGGCCCGGGAAGACATGTGGGGACGAATCTTCAATCCAGCGCGGCCGCGAACTGCAAAAAGCGCAGCATAGTCGATCTGCACCTGATAGTTGAAGCTCACTTCATTTTTGTCTAAACATCAGACGCAGCCCCCCGGGCGTGCGCCCGGGGGGCTGCGTCTGATGTTTCTGGGGCGCCGCCGCCGGACTCTGCAGCTCGCGCCCGGAACCAGCCAGGCCCGGCTTATCGCCGGAGTGCGCCGGCCGGCAAGGCGCCGGAAGTGGCTACGAAGCGACACTTGAACGCCGCGCGAGGGTGGTGCCAGCATCCTGAGCCCGGACACTGAGGCCAAGAGGCAGCCGAGCCCGTCAGCGTGCGCGCCACGCGACAGTGATCCCTCGGGCGACACCAGGGGCCTTCGGAACACTCCGCTCTGGTTCAGTTTTATACATCAACTACGTGGAGATGGTAGTGTCCTCGTCGTGACCGAGGACGAGAAGGTTATCTCCGAGATGACCGACGGCGGGATTGTCGGGGCGCTCCGGTGGGCGGTGGCATCGGCGCATGCACGAGCGTGGGCGGACTTCGACCAGGAGACGGGCCACAACCAGACCGTGTTGGGCATCGCAGCGCACACCCTTCTTGCTGATCGGCTTGACCGGGTGTTCCGGCTGGAGAAGTACCTTGCCAGTGAGGATGCTCGGGACCAGGACGTGCTGCTGGCAGGGCTGTCGTCGCCCGAGCAGAAGTCGATGCCGGCCGTCACGGGGGTGGAGCGTGCAGACCTCAACAATTCGCCTGCGTGGCGGTACGGTCACAGGCGATGGTTCTTGAGCTCGTTTGAGTACGGCAAGGTCCACGACATCGCCTGGGGTCGGAAGAGTCCCACCAAGCGCAAGATCGCAGTGCAGGCAGGATCGGACAGTCCCGAGCAGTTCGTCCTTCCGGGGACCTATGACGTCCCCGTCGGTGAGAACCTCACCCCGGTTACTCTCCGCGAGTTGCTCGCCGCGAACGAGCGCAACTTGTCCGATCTCGTGCTCGCGCACAGTCTGGACCCCTATAGCGGGGCCACCGAGCTGTTCCTTGGCCGTCCCCGCCTCAACATCGGCGGCGGCAAGCCCTGGGTGTGGTTGCGCTCCTTGCTGTCCGGCGAAGGAAGCGCCGGGTCAGGCACCAGGGTTGACGCTCCAGAGCGTATCGAGCCGACGCGCAGTGCCGATGTGCCCGACGCCACGGTGCGGTTGAGGCCCCGTATCGCCGGTCAGGAACCAGGAACTGGATCCGTAGGACGATGAGTGCTGCACAACCGCCCGCAGCCGCGCGGCTCGCTGACGCCGCGCGGCTGTTCAGCGGGCGACGACTGACCTTGGCACGCCAGGTTGCCGGACTGCGTAAGAACGGTCTCGCCGAACGGATCGGCAAGACCCCGACTGCTGTCGCCAGCTATGAGAACGGTACGAAGAGACCAGCGACAGCAACGGTGGCACAGCTTGCGCTGACTCTTAAGGTTGAGCCGTCGTTCTTCATCGGCGTCGACTTGCCCGAGACGCAAGTTCCGACGCCTCACTTTCGATCTTTAAGGTCCACCACGCAGCTTGTACGTGACCAGTCGTATGCCTACGGATGCCTGGTAGCCGAGGTCGCCGCCTCACTCGAGAAGTACGTCGAACTACCGCCGCGTGACGTTCCGCGCTGGCCAGTTTCCCAGGACGAGGTTGCTTCGGGTGAAGCCGAGACGGCCGCCGCATTTGTCCGTGCCGAATGGAATATGGGCAGCGGACCTGCCGGCCACCTCATCCGCCTGCTGGAGAACAGGGGTGTTCTGGTTGTCTTCTCGCTTCCGCAGACAGCCGCCGTGGATGCATTCTCGTTCGAGGCGGGAGCGCGGCCGATTATTCTACTCAACCCTGTAAAGGAAGACTACTACCGGCAGCGATTCGATATTGCCCATGAATTGGGCCATCTCGTCATGCACGCTGATTCCGAGCCGGGCAGCAAGATTGTCGAAGATCAGGCGCATCGTTTCGCGGCGGAGTTTCTGATGCCGGCGGCCGGGATCATCGAGGACCTGCCTGCCAAGGTGGACTGGCAACAACTGTTCGTACTTAAGGAGCGTTGGGGTGTCAGCCTGCAGGCCGTTCTCATGCGCTGCCGACAGTTGAAGGTGATGACCGAGTCGACTTACCAGAGGGCCATGGTTGCGTTGTCGTCTAACGGTTGGCGACGCCAGGAACCCGGCGAGGGGACCGCGCCGGAGTTGCCGTCACTGCTACCTAAGAGTATCGATCTTCTCGAATCGGCTGGCTACTCCACCCAAACCCTGGCAGCGCAAGGACGTATACCGATCTTCATATTCGACGCGGCCACTTCGCGCCGCCCAACCGTGGACGTCCAGTTGCCAGACATGGGGCTGCGGCTTGCAGGTAACGACGATAGCTTTATCGTCCAAGGCGATGCCTTGCCATTTCCGGATTGGGGTGGACGAAGCAGTCACTAGGCGCCCGATTTCCTGAGTGGCCGACGCTGTTTTTCGTCCGATGGTGCGAGGCGGGCAGCCCTTTGAAGCCGAATTCCACAGTTAGCTCGTACGTTGAGAAGCCAACGTGGGCCGTGGTCCAGTCGACTTTAAGTTCTCCGCAGGCTGGCGCCGCCGGGCCCTAATGGAGGTCAAGCTGATGTCTAGCCGCAAGCTGCGCCTCGGCGCATCTTGCGCAGTGCATGGTCAGCGAGCGGATCAGCGGTGCTAACTACGCGTGTTTCGGCTTTACCGACTAGGAGCTTTCTGAAGAGCGCGAGCTCCTAGGCCGTGTTTCGTAGCGGTTGACGGTGTGGCGGTGGTCGCTAATAGGAGAGGTCTCCGGTAGTTGGTTCAGCGACCAAGCAGAACGTCACACCGGAGACCTCGTGCCGAGCGTAGCGGCAGCGAGGCGACATGACCTGACCGACGTGCAGTGGACGGTCCCCGAGCCGTTGCTGCCTGCGGGAACGGGTCATGCTCGGCCGCGCAGATGGACCATGAGACTGATCATCGACGGGATCCGCTGGCGGGTGCGGACCGGATCACCGTGGCGAGACATCCCCGCGCCCTACCCGCCGTGGCAGACCCTGTACCGGTGGTTCCGGCGCTGGCAGCGTGACGGCATCTGGGCCCGGATCCTCACCTCGTTGCAGACCAGCGCGGACGCGGCGGGGTTGATCGGCTGGACGGTGAGCGTGGAGTCGACCATCAGCCGCGCCCATCACCACGCCGCCGGGGCCCGCCGCGACGGCCAGGCGCAGAAAGAGCCCCCCGCTGGTGTGCAGACCGAACCGGCCGATCACGGGCTCGGCCGATCCAGGGGCGGCTGGACCACCAAGAGCCACCTGGCCTGCGAGCAAGGCCGCAAACTGATGGCCGTGGTGGTGACCGCCGGACAACGCGGCGACAGCCCACAGTTCATCCCCGTGCTGGCCAAGGTGCGTGTCCCCCGTGCCGGTGGCGGTCGGCCACGGACCCGCCCCGACATGGTGCTGGCTGACAAGGCGTACACGTCCGAGGCCAACCGCTCCCACCTACGATCCCGCAGCATCCGGGCGTGCATCCCGAGTAAGGCCGACCAGGACGCGCACCGCAAGGCCAAAGGATCCAAAGGCGGACGCCCGCCCGCCTTCGACCCCAAGGTCTACCGCCTGCGTCACGCCGTGGAGTGCGGCATCAACCAGCTCAAACAACACCGCGCCATGGCCACCCGCTACGACAAACTCGCCGTGCGCTACGAAGCCACCCTCACCATCGCCGCCATCAACCAATGGCTCCGCGCCCTACGAAACACGACCTAGGCGGCGAGACCTGCGGGCGCACGAGGAACAGTCGGGGCACACCGTCACACCGCGCATTATTGATGCAAGGCCGAGAGTGTCCGCCTCGAACCTTTGATCTGACCTCTGTTCATTATCGGTCGCCGCTACGACGAAGTGCCGGCCGACGGCGAAGGCTCGAATCGGTACTCAAAAAATGCGGCTACTGCACGCGATGTGATCCGCACTGTGTAATCAGCGAAGTGTTGCAGGAACTGCCAGTTCGGCCGCATGAAGTAACCCTCGTCTGTCGCGGTCTCGATCTCGGCGGCATTTCCTACTACTGCCCACCTTCGGCCATGCGCCAATCCGGAGAGCATTCGGTACCTCCACTCCGGCTTGCGTTCTGGAGTCTCAGGGCCGTCATAGTCATTGAACAGGGCGGTCATGTCCTTCAACGGCACCGTGAGTTTCCGTGCCCCATTTTTATTGAGGGCCAAGAATCCGTCCCTAGCTGCACCGTCTAGCACGCGATCGATAAGCGCCTGTGCGTTGGCTTCTGAGGGATTGGCTGCGTCCTGGAACTTCCGCATGTCCTGCAAAGACTTCAATTCCATGGCATAGCCGCGGCCAATCCGGTCCCGGCTAGTGGCAGTGGCATCGAGCAACCAAAGCGTGTGCAGGCTCGGTTCGTAAACGGCTCGGGCGAGGGTGTAATGGGCGAGGATTGGCATTGGCAACTTGCCAAGGTCACACGCCAGAATGTTGTACCAGGTTCGTAGGTGGTCGAGAGCTGTCCCTACAGCGTTACTGGCGCAGTTGTAAGCGAATGCAGCATTGCCGACCGACAGATCCCGGTTCAGCTGAGACTGGGCGTGTGTTGGACGAGTCTTGCTGGCCGCCATGCGTTCTTCGAGGTCATTTACGGCCCCAAGAGCACGTAGGATGCGATTCGCGGCCGCAACGTCGATCGGCCTGACGGTATGGAGCTTTAACGCATCGTCCACAATGTCCTCTACTTCGACTCACTACGGCAGCCGTCGTCCGAACTGGCTCATCGAACAAGGAGCGTACTCTTATCGGCTCGAAGCGGGCGCCGGCCACAGGCCGGCAGCGAACAAGGCTGGCTAGGGAGAGGCCAACCTGCAACCGCTGCGGAAACTTAGACACGCGGTCAGTCCACAAGTCTGCCCACCTTGCCCAAGAGATGTCCCATGTCGAGCCGTGCAGGTCTGTCTCTGGCCGGGGGCGCGTCTTAGAACTGTAAACGCGAAACGCGACTGGTCAGTCACTGATCGTGGAAGCCAGTTTCGGGTTCGAGTAGACGATCAAGGATGGCTGGGCCGCTCGGCCGGGGCATCGGACGTTGGCTCGATGTACAGCAGAACGAGGCGCTGATCTTGCCGGGCTGGCGAACAGCACCTTCCACCCGACCGCGCTTCCGAGCGGCTGTGATGGACAGATGACCCTGGGTGCCCCAGGACCTAGCCAGGCTGCTCGACGGGTACTACAAAGAAGCACAGCCCGTCTCGCTCGTGCCGTCGTATAGACTGCCGCTCTCGCAGTACCGCAACACTGATGTGGTCGATGGGTGTGCACCCGAATTGCGAACAACGGAGGAGTGCTCGTGAGTCCGCGGTCCGGCGGCGAGGCCGACAAGTTCGGCAATCGCTATGAGGGCGCGTGGACGGTCCGGCACCTCCTCTATGTGCTCGCGGGCAGGGCAGAGTCCGTAACTGTCGAGGATTTTCATGACCTCGCCTTGGGCGTTGAATTCACCTACCGGCGCGGTGAAGTCGTCCAGGTTCACCAATTAAAGCGCCAGAACTACAACGCCAACAGTTGGACGGTGAAATCTCTTCACGACAAGGGCATATGGGCGAACGTCCGGCACCATGTCGACGGGGGCCGACAGTTCCACTTCATATCCATCGTGCCGGCCGTGACGCTCAAGAGCTTGGCAAGTCGGGCAAGACGTGCCGAAGGTGCCATCGAGTTGGTGAGTGATTGGCTGACGAACAAAGACCTACGCGAGGCGTTTGATGGTCTCTGCTCGCCCGATATCTTCGGGGATGCTGAGCTCGCCTGGCGGCTACTCAGAGGGTTCTGGATCGATTGGCCGAGCGAAGACGACATCATCGAGGTCAACGCAACGTTGGCCGAGTTGCAGCTAGAGGGTGCGACGGGGACGCTAGCCGCAGCCGGCCTTGGCGAATTGGTTCTCAACAACCTCGGTGTTCGCCTCGATGTCGCCAAGATTGACGCGGAGCTAAACCGGTATGGGCTCCAGCGTTCTGATGCCCGGCGCGGCAAGGTAATGGTCGAGCAGGCCGAGTCAATAACTGTCGGATGGGCCGTCAGCATCGAGCGTGAACTCCTTCAGCCCACGATACCTCGGACGGAAGCGACCCAACTTCTCGACTCGTTCAATGGCCCGGACCGTTTGTTTCTTTTGACAGGTTCTGCGGGCGGAGGCAAGACAGCTGCGTTGCATCAGGTGTTTCAGTCGTTGCGAGGCACCGGAATGCCCGTCCTCGGGTTCCGGCTGGACCGAATCGATCCCTTCTCTACCACGACGGACCTTGGGCGTAGAGTCGGCTTGGACGTCTCGCCTGTGACCGCGCTCGCAGCGGTTGCGGGGGAGCGTGGGTGTGTACTGATTGTTGACCAACTGGACGCCGTTAGCTTGGTCTCCGGACGAGTGCCGACCAACTATGACGCCGTCGCCAATCTGGTACGTGAGGCATCTGCCTTCCCGGAAATGCGCGTCGTCCTCGCCTGTCGCAAGTTTGATGTCGATAATGACTACCGCATCCGGGAGCTCGTGAGCGAGAAACGATCGGCCCATGTCCACGTCGGGGAGCTGTCCGACGTGCAGGTCGTGGAGGCGGTTCGGGCAATGGGCCTCGACGCGTCGACTCTCAATGTTCAACAAAAGAAGCTCCTCAGCTCACCGTTGAATTTGGTACTACTCCGGCATATAGCCGATGAGGCGAACGCCCTCTCGTTCCAAACGACAAATCATCTGCTTGACGCTTTCTGGCAGCGTAAGCTTATCGACTGCACACAGAGGCGAGCCTCGGTTCGGTTCAACCACGTTGTCTCGGCGGTCGCCGAGGCGATAAGCGGGAGGCAGAAACTTTCAGTACCAGTAACCGTGCTCGACGACGGTGACCTCTCGGTTGATGCGGACGTTCTGATTTCAGAGCACGTTCTGGTTCGCGACGGACAACAGATTTCATTTTTTCACGAGTCGTTCTTCGACTATGCCTTCGCCCGCGCGTGGACTAGGCGTAACCAAACACTCGTCGAGTTCCTTGAGGGCGGCGAGCAAGAACTATTCCGGCGGGCACAGGTTCGACAGGTCGTGAACTACCTGCGTGAATTGGAATCTAAACGCTTCCTGCCAGAGGTCGAAGCACTGCTGACGAGCTCCGCCGTACGTTATCACATAAAGGACGTGGCCCTCACTCTCATCGGGGCACTCGATAGCCCGACGGCGGGCGAGTGGATAATGGTGTCCAATGTTTTAGAGGCACACCCGACATTTGAAAACCGGCTATGGCGTTCACTCGGAAACGTCAACTGGTTCGAACGCCTCGATGCCGAAGGCATGATCGAGGAGTGGTTAGACTCGGCGGATCAGGCGGATCATTCGCATGCTCTGGATCTCATGGCGGCGGCAGCCAATCGTTACCCCGATCGGCTGACGCATATCTTGCGATCTCACCTTACGAAAACCGAATATCCGGAATGGCTTCAATGGGTCGTGCGTTTTGCTGATCTTCGCCAAAGCCGGAATCTGTTCGACCTCGTTTTGGCGGCTGTCAGAGAAGGGAAGTACGATGGCGCAGAGCACGAACTTTGGCTTGCTGCGGATGACCTAGGTGAGCATCAACCGGCATGGGCTGTAGAGCTACTCAGCGCATTCCTGGTTGATCGACCCGGGGCCTTACAGATCAACGATGAATTCAAGGTTGTTGCGCTGCTCGACCGAGATCACGGCGCAGCCAAGCTGGCGCAACTGGCCGCTGCTGGTGCCCCATTGTCCTTCTGTGAGCTCATCGTTCCCTACATGCTGCGGGTGATGGCCCTGACGGCGTACAAGGACCGAGATGAGCGTCTCCTACGGGACAGACATTTCAGCTATCGGTTACCGAACAACGCCCCACATGAGCTGGGGGAGGCGCTCCTGGCCGGGGCGGCAGCGGCCATTCGCCTAGTGGTGGAGCGCGATCTTGCTGCGGCGTGGCCCACTCTGGACCTACTTGCGGCTGACTCTCATGAAGCGGCGCAATGGCTGCTATACGAAGGCTTGAGAACGGCAGGACCGCCGATTGCGCAGTGGGCGGTAGACCTCCTGCTTGAAGGCAACCACCGTTTCATGAGTGGCTACACCTCGAACGGCGTTTGGTCCGCACGGCAGGTCATCCAGGCAACGAGCCCGTTCGTTGCCGAAGAGCCCTTCCGGCATCTCGAAAACGCTATCCTGGCACTCCGCTTTTCGTGGGAGAAGCGCCGTCCAGGTTGGTACATGTTTAACTTGCTATCGGCAATGCATGAAACGCGTCTTTCGGACGTAGGACGACGTCGCCTCGGAGAACTGCGGCGGCGAATAGGTGCCGACCAGCCGCCTGAGCCGGAAGGCGTGACGGGAGGTTCAATCGGCCCACCAATCCCTCGCGATGCTGCCGAAAAGATGACTGACGACCAGTGGCTGCGCGCGATGGTCAAGCACAACGCCGGAAAGACCGACTGGCAAACCTTGACCGGCGGCGCTCAGGAACAGGCAGGCGTACTCCAAGAACAGACGGCTGCCGATCCAGAGAGGTTCGCACGCCTGGCACTGCGGTTTACCACCGAGACCCATCCGGCCTACGGGAATGCCGTCCTAATTGGCCTGGCTCAGGGGGAGGCCAGGACAGATCCTGCCGCAGCCTTCGAGGCGGTCCGCCACCTTGCTGCGCTCGGCCAGCCAGCCAACGACCGCTGGATCGGCTGGGCGCTGCGGAAGTACCTCAAGCTAGTACCGCAGGATGTGACGGAGATCGTGCTCGACCGGGCGGTCAACGCCATTGATCCCGTAGACGGCAGCCTGAAGGTGTGGCTTACCAACCGTGACCATACTGGCGGTCAGGACCTTTACAGCTCAGGGACCAACTCTGCACGTGGCAGCAACGCGGAGGTTCTGGGTGATCTCCTGGTGCACGACGCCGACGGCTCCCGGACGGCACTGGTCCTGCCCATGCTCGATCGCCTGGCGTCGGACCGGGCGATCACGGTACGCGCCTGCGTGGCTCACCTCATCCATGCCAGCATCAGGCATGCTCGACGAGACGCCGTGCGCGCCTTTCACCTTCTTGTCGATGCAGATGACATGCTGCTGGCCACCGAAGCGGTCGGACGGCTAACCGCACACCTCGGTTACGAGAATCCCGATATCGCGTGCCCGGTGATCGAGCGGATGGTTAGATCGCCTGTTTACGAGACCCGACAGGTCGGCGGCCAGTTGGCTGCTCTGGCAGCCATGCAATGGGGCACGTCGGACCTGCTCGACTATGTACTCAGTAGGGGCGACGTTCCCGTGCGCGTAGGAGCGGCCACCACATGTGCTCTCGGTCTCCTGGAGACAGGCGACATCGAGGTGGCGAGGCGGGCACTGGAACAGTTCATGGAGGACTCGCGGGATGAGGTCCGCAGGGCAGCTGCCAAAGTCGCCGGCGCGCTGCGGGGACAAAAACTCCGTTCCTTCAGGGGAACGCTCGCCAGCCTTATCGCATCTGCCGCGTTCGTCGACGCTCTGCCGCAGTTGCTAATCACCCTAGAGCGTGCACCGGATCAGGTCGATGACTTGGTACTGCAGTGCTGCGAGCGGTTCGTTGATGTCTCCGGCGTAGACGCCGGAGACATCAGAACCGGTGCTGCGGCTGATGCGCGGCAAGTGGGGAAGCTGCTGGTTCGGGCGTACGCCCAGACAACATCGGAAGGAAACCGTTCAAGGATGCTCGACCTGCTAGATCGGCTGCTTGCTATCGGAGCACATGGCGTCACCGACGTCGTTAGGGAATCTGAGCGGTAAGCGCGATATCGCTCATCATGTAGTCGAATGGGTTTGCGTTAGGGGCGGTACGACCGCGCGCCGATCTCCACCGAACTCCATCGCTCACTGTGACGCTCGCTCGGCGGCAAATCAGTAGATCCGTTTGGTTGCGGCAGCCCTTGGTGGCACTGCCGTGCTTGTCTGGGGCGCGCAGGCCATCCGGACGATTGCGTTCCGTCAGCCTGACCGTCCGTTGGTAGTTTGTCTTGTAATCAGATAGTCACGCTGGCATGCTGGGCTGGCACTCCGGCAAATCGGTCCGTCGGGTCGCCTCGTTCGGCAGCGGAGGCCCGAAGTCCGGCGGGCCAGGGATTAGGGTGGCAGCGATCTTGCAGGACCACCCGTGAGGATTGCAGCGAGACGGGCGGTGATGGGTTGGCACCGAAGTCGGGTGCGTCAGATGGACCCAACAACCTGCTCAGCGACGCCCGCCGCCGACTTTTGTCCCCAAGCGGTTCAGGCCGACGGATGTCCCGGCAGGAGGTCGCCGAGGCGGTCAACACCTACCTGTGGGACACCTACGGCACGAGAACCAGCATGGACGCCAACCACGTCGGGAAGCTTGAGCGAGGAGAGCACCGCTGGCCCAAGCCCACAACCCGGGAGGCGTTCCGGGCGGTGCTGAAGGCATCGCGGGACGCCGATATAGGCTTCTACATCACCCGTGGCCAACGTCATTCTGATCCCGTTGTGCACCAGATGCCCCCTGGCTGGAGGCTCACCACTGTAGATGATCATGCTGGCGAGTCGCTGACCGGCCGGGAGATCACGGACACTGGCGATATGAACCGCCGCGAGTTGCTACGCCTGCTGAGCCTGACAGGTGCGCTGCTGGCCGCCGCGCCCGTCCCGGCCAGCCAGCTCGACTGGGCGCGCATCGAGTCCTCCGGTGACGGGAACAGGCGACTAGACCCAGCGACCCTCGACGAGTACGAGGGGCTGAACGCCCAGCTGTGGGCGGCCTTCGGCGCGGCCGAGTCCAAGGCGGCAGTATCACCGCTGGTCAACCGTCAGCTGACCACGCTCACGGCCAACCTACGTCGCTCCCACACGACACTCGTGCACCGCAGGCTCTGCGGGGTCACCGCCGACCTGCTCCAGCTCGCCGGCGAGGTCGCCTTCGACGCGAACGCGTACAGCGAGGCCGCGCACTGCTACACCCTGGCAGCGACCGCCGCCCGAGAAGCCGCTGCCTACGACCTCTGGGCGTGCGCGATGATCCGTCACGCCTTCATCAGCGTCTACGAGCGCGACTTCCGGCACGCCGCACCGATGCTGGACGCTGCCGCTGGCCTGGCCCAGAACGGGGACAGCGCCCTGTCGACCCGGCACTGGGCACACACTGTGCGGGCACAGGCTCTCGCGGGCCTCGGGGACCTCGGCGGATGCCGGCGGGCGCTCGACCAGGCCGAAGAGGTCAACCACCTGCCCGGCCAGGTGCACAACGGCGGATGGTTGCGCTTCGACGGCTCTCGGCTCGCCGAGGAACGCGGAGCCTGCTACGTCGAGTTGAGGCGCCCAGACCTGGCCGAGCCGGTGCTGTCCGGTGCTCTGTCGCAAAGCCTCTCCACGCGACGACGCGGAACCGTTCTGACGGACCTCGCCTTGGTCGGAGTTCACCGTAGCGACGTACACCAGATCGTGCTCTACGGCAGCGCCGCCCTCGATACTGCCCGCCAAAGCAGCTCGGGCGTGGTCGGCGCCAAGCTCAACCAACTACACCACCACCTGCAGCCGTTCCTTGCCGACACTCACGTTCGGCATCTCAACAGCCAGATCAATGCCCTGACAAGGGCAGGGAACTGACACGACCAGAGGGAGGGTCAGCGTGCAGGTCGAAGAACCGGGGCGCGTGTTCCGCGAGGCATGGATCACGGGCGTCCGTAAGCACTACCCTGGCGAACCAAAACCGGGCTACGTCACGCCCTGGGAGGATACGCCCGGATGGGAACGGGAGAGTGCCGCCGCAGTGTATGAGCAGGTCCGCCAGTTCATCGAGGCAGCCGACGGCGCGACGGCGAAGCTGACCCGTGAACAAAAAGGACGCTTTGTTGCCCTGTGCTGGATTGCCCAGATATTCAAGCACTTCCCGAACCCGAAGGCTTCCTACGTGGCCGATTGGTCAGACATGCCGGAGTGGCAGCGAGAGACGGACTCGGACATCTTCGAACACATCGAGCAGACGCTCGTCTCGACGCGCTGAGCCGAAGACAAGTCGACAGGAGCGCGCAACTCCCGCTCATGCTCGCATAAACGCCCGGCTGCCTGCTGAGCCGGCGTGAGACTGGCGGGCAGGGCACTACGCGGACCAGCATGAACTGCGCCTGCAAGCGGTGGACTCATGGCGGCCGAGGTCTGCGCGGCGCGCCCGGAAAGCCGGGCGCGCCGACGAGACAGAAGCTCAGGGTGCGTCAAACTCACCGTCACGGATGCCGTTGGTGAACGCCGCCCACTCACCCCGGGTGAACCCCAGCGCTGGTCCCGTCTGGTCCTTCGAGTCCCGCATCCCCACGGTGCCGTCGAGCGCGAAGGCGACCTCGATGCAGTTGTCGCCACCGCCGGAGCGGCTGGACTTCCGCCAGTTGGTGAACTTCTCGGGGTGCATGGTCATCTCCTGGTGTAGTCGGGCAGTTCCTCCGCCACCCTGGCGAGGAAGTCGAGGCTGTCGGCGGGGCTGAGGGCCGCGGAACGCAGGCGCTCGTACAGGGAGGCGTAGTTGGCAACCTCGTGTGGGTCGGTGAGGACGAGGTCGCTGGTGATGGTGTCGACCGCGACGACCACTGGATCGCTCGGGTCGGGGTATCGGTAGCAGAAGTACGACGACCGGGGTACCGCGTTGCCAGCGATTCGTGCGGTCAGCCGCAGTACCCGGATCGTGGTCCTCTGCTTCTCGTGGCCGACGTTGATCAGGTGATCGAGCTGCGCGCGGACAATCTCCGGCGGTGCGGCGTGCCGACGGATCGCGAGTTCATCGATGATCACTTCGTAGGTGGGCCCGCCGGGTCTATCAAGGGCCCGTTGCCGGGCAGCTCGGGCTTCCAGTGCTCGCTCCACCGTGAATCTCCGGGGGTAGGCAGCACGATCTGCCACCGCGCGGACCTCGGTGTACGCCGGGATCTGCAACAAGCCCGGCAGCAGGGTGATGTGGTACTCGGCGATGTGCTCCGCACCGGCTTCCAGGTCCGCGTAGAGGGCCTGCCGTGGTCCCATCTCGACGCGGAACTTCTCCCACCAGCCGTTCTCCTGGGACTCGCGAGCGATGGCCATGATCACTTTCCACCGCTTCTCGTCAACCCGAAAGTGGTCGAGGACTCGCATGATCTCGTCTTGATCTGGTCGGACTCTCGCGTTCTCCAAACGGCTCAGCTTCTGCTTGGCGATCTTTGTCTCTTTGCAAAGCCGCTCAGCGGAGTAGCCGTGTTCCTCCCGTAGTCGCACAAGTTCGCTAGCGAGCCGGCGACGACGAACATACGGACTGATCACCGACACCTCCGGCGGGAGACGCGAATAGCCCCGGCGATCCATCCCGCCTGGACCCCGGCGACGAGAGCGTAACGCCTGTTTTGCCGATCACCGCCAGCGCCGATCATGCTTTCCGCAAGGAAACCCCTGGTCAAGCGCGCGCCGACCGGTAAGTCTCCCCCTAACTTTCCCCATTGGCCGGTGTTCCCGGAGCTACGCAAGAACCGCGATCGTGGAATCACCACAAGCGATGTGTATACGGCTTGAAGTGGGGTTACTTGGCGAACTTTTCGCGGCGGACCCCCACGTCCGAGGTGCGGGAGGAGCGGCATGGCCGCCACGGGCGCTGATCGCCATCCGGCAAACCTGGGGCTCCTGCCCGCTGTCACTGCCAAGAAGGGCGTGACGGCGGGCAGGCCGAACGTCGCGAGTTCTCTTGGGAGGCCGTTCCAGGAAGGCGGATCGATCCGCCTGCCAACGTGCCGGTAGCTGCGGGGGCTACCTGCCCACCCATCATCCCAGTCCATTGGAGGGCTTCCATGAACAGCCTGCTCGCCGTCAGCAACGACCCGTTCGAGCTCGACGTGCAGATCGTCACGGAGGGTCCGGTCGCCGCCGCTCTGCTGGCGGACACGGACGACGGCTGCGACACCGTGAAGGGCAGCGACTGCTGACCCGAACACCCCCGCTGGTTCCGGCAGGCGATCCCCCGATGCCTGCCGGAACCGGCACCTCCACACACCAGCCATTCCCCGGAGGTGCGCTTCGTGACGGAAGGAGGACGACTCATGTTTCGGTCGGTCGATGCCGGGACGATCCGCATTGCCGCTCACTCATGGCCCGACGGCCCTGCGCCTTGGCCGGAGCGGAGCGACGCCTCCGGTATCGCGAGATGGTTGCACGCGACGTGGCGGAAGGTCGGCCTGGCCGAGGCTGTCTGGGCCGCCAGCCCTGAGTTCGCTGCTCGCGTAGAAGCGGTCCTCGCCGCCGGAGGCGCTAGTCCGGACCGAGGGTGGCGGATGGCGCTGGCGCTGGCCCGGTACCTGGTCCGTGCGCAGCGGCGTGCAACGCCCTTCGGGTTGTTCTCGGGGGTGGCGACCCTGCGGATCGACACGGTGGCTGCGGTGGTGCCGGCAGGGCGGCCAGCGATCCGGGTACGGCCGGACGCGGGTTGGCTCGCGTCCCTGATTGCGCGCCTTGAAGCTGAGCCCGACGTGCGCCGCCGTCTACCAGTGCAGGCGAACAACCTGGCGCTCGTGAACGGGCCTCGGATCGTCGTGGCGCGCCGGCCGCACGCCTGTGCACGTACGGAGTCGACCTCGGTCAGGAACACCGAAGCGGTACGGCTGGCGGTGTCGCTCGCCCGTTACCCGTTGCCGTGGGCTGAGCTGGTCGACGCGGTCGCTGCTGCGTTTCCAGGCTTTCCACGGGCGTCCGCTGACGCGATGGTTGCCGGCCTGGTGGATCACGGAGTGTTGATCTCCGCTCTCCGACCACCATCGACCTACACGGACCCGATCAGGCATATCCGGGACACCCTCGATGAGGTGTTCGAGAGTGATCCTGAGGGACAGCGAGCTCTTCGGGTTGAGCTGCGCTCGCTGCATGGTCGTCTCGGTGGTACCAGCGCAGGGAGCACGACGTACCTTCGTGGGCTCGCCGACCGCATGCGCAGCGTGGCACCGGCCAACCAGCCGCTCGCGGTGGATCTTCACCTCGCGGATCAGGTCGCAATGCCGGAGCAGGTCGCCGCCGAGATCGCCGCATCGGTGGAGGTGTTACGACGGCTGACGCCAGATCCGGCGGGACGGCCAGAGTGGCGTGCGTACCGTGCCCGGTTCGTCGACCGCTACGGGATGACGGCGGTGGTGCCGCTCGCTCGGCTGGTAGATCCGCTCGTCGGGTTGGGCTTCCCAGCACATTTCGGCACTGTGGCCGACGCGCCTGCGGCTCTGCTGTCCGGCCGTGACGAGCGCCTGCTCGCGATGGCTCAGCAGGCGTTGATCGACGGTGCTCGTGAGGTGGTTCTCGATGATGCGGCCGTCGAATGGCTCGCCGGCACTGGCCGGGCCACCGGGCCTGTCAGTCCTCATATCGACGTCTCGGCAGAGGTCCGCGCGGTTTCGCTGGAGGCGCTGACACAGGGACGGTTCACTGTCGCGCTGACCGGCATGGGCCGTTCGGCGATGGCGACGAGCGGGCGTTTCCTCGACGGGCTGCCCTACGCCGATCGGGAGTTGATGTGCCGGGAGTTCGCCCGCCTTCCTGTCGCGGTGGACGGGGCCATTCCGGCGCAGCTGAGCTTCCCGCCGCGCAAGCTGCACACCCAGAACGTGCTCAACTCTCGGCAGGTACTCCCGTGGCTGGTCAGCCTGGCCGAGCACCGGCCCGTGGCCGAGAACGTGATCGGCCTTGACGACCTCGGCGTGACCGCCGGCCGCGACCGGCTGGTGCTCGTGTCGATGTCGCGGCGGCGGGTGGTAGAGCCGACAGTGGCGCATGCCGCCGCCGTACACACGATGCCGCTGCTCGGCCGGTTCCTCCTGGAGCTGCCGCGAGCCACGGATGCCCGGCTGAAACCGTTCGACTGGGGTGCGGCGTCCTGCTTGCCGTTTCGACCCGCGCTGAAGTACGGCCGCGTCCTTCTGACGGCGGCCCGGTGGCGCGTCGATCCGACGGCCCTGCCCGATGCGAACGCAAGCGATGGCGAATGGTTGGCCGCCTGGGAGGCGCTGCGGACGAGGCTGCGGCTGCCGGCATGGGTGCAGGTCGGCAAGGGTGACCAGCGGCTTCGGCTCCACCTCGATCAGCCCATGGATCTTTCCCTTCTGCGTGCCCACCTGGACGCCAGCACCGGACCGGTAACCGTGGTGGACGCGGCGAGCCCGGCGGACTTCGGTTGGCTCTCCGGCCGCGCCCACGAGATCGTCGTGCCAGTCGCCTCGACGGCTGCGCCCGCTGCCGCACCGGCTGCGATTACCGCGCGAGGCGCATGGCCGCCACCTGCTCCCCCCGAGCCGGTCATACCGGGTGCCAGTGGCCTGCTGTCCGCTTCGGTGGCCGTCGAACCTTCGACGATTGAGCTGGTTCTGATGCGAGGGCTGCCAGCGCTGTTCGACGACTGGCCCGAGCCGCCGCTGTGGTGGTTCGTGCGCCTGCAACGCCCCACCCCGCATCTTCGACTACGGCTGCACACCGATGACTACGGCGACGCGGCGGTACGGGTCGGCCGGTGGGTCGCCGGGCTCCGACAGCAGCGCCTTGCCGGCGATTGGAGCCTGGACACCTACCATCCCGAGTCCGGTCGGTACGGTTGCGGCACCGCGCTGGCAGCGGCCGAGAAGTTGTTCGCCGCCGACTCCACTGCAGCCCTGGCGCAGCTGGTAGCGCAGCCCGAGTCTGGGATCGATCAGCGGGCACTGACCGCCCTGAGCATGGTCGACCTGGCCGCCTCGATGCTCGGCAGCCGCACCGACGGATGCGAGTGGCTGGTGGCGCGCCCCGAGCAGACCGGGCAGGCGCCGGTCCAGCGAGACGTGCTGCGTCAAGCGGTCACCCTCGACCCGAGCGAACTTCCGGAGCCCATCCAGCATGCATGGCGGGAGCGCTCCAGGGCCGCCGCCCGGTACGTAGCCGAACTGTCCGCCGTCGCCGGCCCGCTCACCCCAGCCTCGGTGCTCGCGTCGCTGATGCACCTGCACGTCGTTCGCGCTCTCGGTCCCGAAGACGCCGAACAGCTCACCTATCGGTTGGCTCGCCATGTCGCGCTGGCGGCGGTGCGTCGCCGGGTTCGCGCCAAAGGAGCATCCCGATGACCGAAGCACCGCTGAGAACACCGTTGCTCCGGGCGGCTGAGGCGATGGCCGCGTGCATCACCGACACCCTGACCGAGCCGCCGCCCCCGGATTTCGCAGCGGACGACTACGGGCCACGCAGTACCCGCTGGTACGCCCAGTCGCTGTCCCGGGGTGCCACCGGGGTGGCACTCCTGCACGGGGTGCGAGCGCAGACAGGACACGGCGGGTGGGAACCGGTCCATGCATGGCTGCGACGCGCGACCGCTGACCCGCTGAACAGCGGCAGCGGAGCCGGACTCTGGTTCGGCACACCCGCTGTCACCCACGCACTGACCATGGCCATGCCGCACTCCCGCCCAGCAGCCCTGGACGCGCTTGATAGTGCCCTCGATGACCTGGTGGAACGCCGCCTGGCCGCTGCCACGGCACGCCTCGCGGCGGGTGCCCGGCCCTCGCTGTCGGAGTTCGACCTCGTACGTGGGCTGACGGGCCTGGGAGCCCACCTGCTGCGCCGCGCCCCGGACGGACCGCTGCTCCGGCGGGTGCTGGCGTACCTGGTACGGCTCACCGAGCCGGTGCACTCCAACGACGCCGCAGGCCGACTCGCGCCGGGTTGGTGGAGCGCAGACCCCGCCGACCGCGAAGGTTCGGAGCAGGGCGGACATGCCAACTTCGGCATGGCGCACGGCATCGCTGGCCCGTTGGCTCTCCTGGCCCTGGCCATGCGGCAGGACATCCGGGTGCCGGGGCACGCGGAGGCGATCCGCCGGATCTGCACGTGGCTCGACCGCTGGCAGCAGACAAGCCCTGCAGGACCGTGGTGGCCGGAGAAGATCACCGTCGCGGAGTTGCACGCCGGAAAACCCTCCATGAGCGGACCGGCGCGGCCGTCCTGGTGCTACGGCACCCCCGGAGTCGCCCGCGCCCAGCAGCTAGCGGGGATCGCTCTCAACAACGCCGCTCGGCAAGAGGCGGCAGAAGAGGGTCTGACCAGTTGCCTGGCCGACCCCCTCCAACTCAGCCGGATCGTCGATCCGTCGCTGTGCCACGGCTGGGCAGGACTTGCCACTACGGCCTGGTACGCCGCCGCCGACGCCCGCACCACCAGCCTCCAGAAACAGCTGCCCCAGATCGTGCGCCTACTGATCCAGCACGCCACGGACACCACCCCGGCACGATCCGGCTTGATCACCGGCCCCGCCGGAATCGCCCTCACCCTGCACACCGTCGCGACCGGCACCGACGTCCGCTGGGCCACCAGCCTACTGATCAACTAGACAAGGAGAGCATCGTGGATCTCGATTCCGAACCCGACACCGAGCCACCAGGCGTGGCACCGGTAAGCCGATGGCGCCAGATCAACCTGACCTTCTCGGACTGGAAGACCGCAGAGGAGTTCGCCGCAACACGGCTCGCCCCTGAGCTCACCGCTGCCGAAGACCACCGGGCGATCACCGCCTTCTGGTTCATCCGCAAGAGCGAGACGTGGCGGCTGCGACTACTGCCCGGCGACCGGCTCGCCCAGTTCTACGCCCTCCTCGCCTCCATCACCGACGACGACCGCATCCGCGGTGTCACCGAGCCCGTCTACCGGCCCGAGGCGTACGCCCTCGGCGGGGACCAGGCAATGACGATCGCCCACACCCTCTTCCACGCGGACAGCCGCCACATCCTCGGCCATCTCGCCACCACCGGCGGCACCCACAGGCGGGAACTCGGCGTCCTACTCGCCACTCGCCTCATGCGCGCCGCCGGACTGGAGTTCTCCGAGCAGGGCGACGTCTGGCGGCTCCTCGCCTCGCGCCGGCACCAGCCGAACAACCCCGCGCCGAGCCCCAAGCTCATCGCGGCCGTGCAGCGCCTACTCACCGCAGCCGACAACACGTCCGAAAGCCCTCTGGCCATTGCCCCGCGCTGGCCACAAGCCCACGAGCAGGCGGGCGCGGACCTCGGCCTCCTCGACCGGCATGGCGCGCTGACCCGCGACCTACGCGAGGTGCTGACCCACCACCTTCTGTTCCTGTTCAACCGGCTCGGCATCTCCGCCGCTGACACCTGGCTGCTCGCGACGTCGGCCGTGACCGTCACCTTCCACCACCCGTTCGACACCCCCAACGGCTATCAACCCGCCGCCAAGATCGACAGTAGGGTCAACACAGTGAACACTTCCCCCACCGCACCGGGAACGTCGAGTGCCGCGACGCTCCGCGACCAGCTCGTCAGCACGCTCGAACAGCGCGGCCACATCCGCTCCGCCCCCGTCGCGCATGCGTTCCGTACGGTCCCCCGCGAGCAGTTCCTCCCTGGCGTCGACCTGGAAACCGTGTACACCCGCCGCCAGATCGTCACCAAACGAGACCCCAACGGTGCCGCGTTGTCATCAGCGTCGAGCCCCAGCCTCGTCGCGGACATGCTCGAACAACTCGCCCCACAACCCGGCCACCGCGTCCTGGAGATCGGCGCGGCCACCGGCATCAACGCCGCACTGCTCGCCGAGCTGACCAGCCCCGGCGGCACGGTCGTCACCATCGAACTCGACCAGGACCTCGCCGACGGCGCCCGCGCCGGCCTCGACCGCGCCGGCTACGACACCGTCGCAGTGGTCTGCGGCGACGGAGCCCTCGGCGACCCCGATCACGCGCCCTACGACCGGATCATCGTCACCGCCGGAGCCTGGGACATCTCCGCCGCCTGGTGGGAACAACTCGCCGACCACGGCCGCGTCGTCGTGCCCCTGCGCGTGCACGAGAGCGGCCTGACCCGATGCTTCGACTTCGACCGCACCGGCCCCCACCAGTTAGTGAGCACCACGACGCCGCTGGTCTGCGGATTCGTTCCCATGCGCGGCAGCACCGAACACACCGACCACCACGTACGCCTCGACACCGACGTGGTCCTCAAACTCGACGCCACCGACCAGCCCGACCGCGCCGCCCTCGCCAGCGCCTTGAGCCACCCCCGGCTCGAACGCTGGACCGGCATCCAAGTCAGCGACGCCGACCCCATCGGCCACCTCGACCTGTGGCTCCTCGTCCACACCAGCAGGCCGTTCGGCCGCCTCGGCGTCGGCGACACCGCCCGCACCAGCGGACTGGTCACCCCGGCCTACCGGTGGGCCGGTGCCGCCATCTACCACGGCGGCACCATCGCCTACCTCGCCTTCCAGGACGCAGGCAACGGCCACCACGAACTCGGCGCGATCGCCCACGGCCCAGACGCCAACACGCTCGCCACCGAGCTGACCAACCTGCTCGACCAATGGGACGAGGCGAACCGCCCCAACCAGCCCACCGTCACCGCGCACCGCGCAGGAACCCGGCCCGCCGACTACGGCGACATCAGCCGAGCCGACACCATCCTCACGATCTCCTTCTGACCGCAGCCAGGCCGGGGCGGTGCCCTGTCCCGCCCCGGGTGCCCCGAGGACGAGCGCAGCTGAGCCGTCACGTACGACCTGAACGCACCTCGTTGCCCATATGCGGCCTTTCCGCAGCGGATGAGGACACCATGAATCCGTCTCTTGCCGCCACCATCGCGGCCCGCTTCCCTCTCGTCGCCCGCAAACGACCGCCCGCCAAACCACTGGACGCTCGGGTAGACCGGCTCGTCAGGCTCGCCGAGACTGCGCACCGGGAGAGCGATCCGGACAAGGCGTCCATGGTCTTCAACGGGGCCGCCCTCATCGCCTCCGACTGCGGAGACCCCCACCTTGCCCGCGCCTGGTGCCGCCGCCACGCCAGCCTCTACCTCCACCAAGCCCCGCTGAACGGCTACACCGCCCGCTTCGCTCTCGAACCAGTCGTCAACCTCGCTCGCCTGCGCATTCGTGAAGGCGACGGCGACGGCGCGTACCGCCTACTCACCCACCTGTACGCGGCCATCGTCGGCGGCACTCCCGTTCTTCTGGACGGCCTCGAGATACATCCTCGACAACTTCCCGCCGATCCCGAAGAACTGAGTCAGATCATCAGTTGGCTGCGCGGCACACTGCTCTCCGACGGAACCCGTGCCCTCACCCTCGCCGGGCGGTGGGACGACGCCGTAAACCATGCACGCCGATACGACGGGATCGGACCAACCCTCCTCGATGGACGACAGGTCGCGATCGTCGCTCATCTCCTGCAAGACGAAGGGCCGTCAGCAGCGGCTCTCCTCGCGGCCACCGAGATCGAGACGCCGTGGGAGCAAGCGGTGCATGGGCTCCTCAAGACCTGGCAGGAGTTGGCCCTGGGGACGGTCGCCGTCGACCACGCTGACCTCATCGATCGAGTGTCAGCCGTACCGCGAACTCCCATGCTCGCAGTGTTCCGCGTCCGCCTCGAACTGACGGCCCTGGACCTCTCGGCGGGCATGCCAATTGAGGTTGTAGACAACCTGACCAAACAACTGGTGGCAGATGCGATCCACGACGAGGACGCGAACGCGGCACGCGACCTCATCAATCACCCAGCTGTCGCGGTTGAACACCAAGAGGCGTTACGCCCGTTGATGAAGGCGAGCGGGTTAGACCAGGGCTACCTGCCAGCTACGGCGAATGATCCACTTTCCGTAGCGCTCGACCTGGCCGGAGCCGTAATCGCTATGCAACGTGATCGAGGTCGGGGAGCAGGACTACATGCACGGACGCAGTGATCTGACTCCACGCGTCACCCGTGTCGGTGACCAGATCCGGATGCACGGCCACGGCTCGTCGAACGAGGAAGGTCTGGCGCTACGGGTAGACGGCACGCCGCTCGGCCCAAGCCCTCGACCGGCACTCGTTCGGATATGCGCCTTGCGCATAACGCCATCGTCGAGGCCGTGGTGAGCACGACCTATCTGGCCAGCGTGGCACTGGAAGAGGTCGAACGAGCCCAGGCAGAACTCGAACGCCACCTGACGGTCCGACCATCCGGAGAGTGTGTGACGTGCGGTGAGATCGAGCCGTGCTCCGGACGCCAAGAGGCCGGCACCATGATCATCAAGTATGGACGTCTGCCACGCCGTCGACCAGGAGCTTCGGGGGTGCGCCGCGCCGCGCCGACCACGGCGGGTGCTGCCCCGACTTCGTGGTTCGCGTCGGCGACCGACGGCGACGGTCACGAGCTGACCGGGACGGAATCCGAGGCATAGGCGCGCACGGGCATCCCGCAGTTCGGTCGCTGGAAGTGCGCCGAGCAGGGGGCGTTCGCGGGGGTGAGTCGGCCGAGTTCAGCGGCCACGACGGACGCCGCCAGGCGGGGGACTGCCGTTGGCAGATGTGCGGGTAGGAGGGATATCTCTTATCAGTCGGTTCCGGTCCACCGGCCCTCCTCACCCCCGTTGACGTGCTTGTACGACGTGCTGAAGGGGGCGTTCTCACCCGGCTGTTCGTGGTCGTTGCGTTCCTCGTTGGATCGCTCGTTGGACCTCTCGTTAGAACCCTCACCCCTGAACAGCACGTGTTTCGCGGCCAATCAGCCCGACCGTGTCGACGACGCGCCAGTTCCAGTCCGCCGTTGACAGACCGATGCAAGCTCAGCTGGCGCCGAGGATTCGGGCTTGGGTTACCGCTGGTCACCCCTCCATGGGGCGAGCGCCGCTGCGATGGGGACGGTCGGACAGGGCGAGCAGGCGACGGGGACGGAGGCCGTCCGGCGCGGACGGCGGACGGGGACGGCGGGGTCGCACTGGTTGGTGCGGACGGCCTCGCAGGACGAGGCGCGGAGACGGGATCGTCGAACGTCCGGGACGGCGCACGGGGACGCGTACGGGTCGTGCCGGCGCACCGCACCACATGGCGATCTCGTCCACGGCCAGAGGCGGTCAGTCAGGACACGTGCTCCAGCAGAAGATGATCTTGTTCAACTGGGCGAAGATTCTGTGCAACCTGTCACTGATCACATTGGCGCTCCACGCCGCTCCCGTGCCGCCTGAAGCCGGCACCTCACGAGCCTGACCTGTGTGTTCAACCCGTTGAGGATCTTGTTCAACCGGGCGTCGGCGGGCGATGCGAGTTGTTCGGCGCGCAGCGCGGTTTCCAATTCGAGGCCCGAATTTGTAATCCCTTAGTGTCAGCGCTTGTCGGCGGACGTGGCCCACACGCCCATGCCGAAGCCCAGCTTCACCACCCCCGGCGACCGGCCCCAGCCGGCAACGGCCGGTTTGTTCCTTCCCCCTATCCATGTCCCCCGCACCCCCGATCCGGAAGTACCGGACGGGCACGGACCGTCCGCCCCGGAGGCGGACGACGGCAGACATCGCAGGGTGTCGACCCCGCCCGATCGCGAGTCTCCGGCTTGCGGTGACGGGCAGTCGGCAGAGGGCACGGTTGCCTGCGGTGATGTGCCGGAGGTGCGGTTCGACGTCACCGTGCTCGATGGTGAGGCCGGTCGGCGGCTGGCCGTGCTGCAAGCCGAGGTGATCCTCGACGTGCTGACCTGGCTTCACGACCAGTAGCACCACGCCGAGCCCGCCTGATTGGTCGCCCGCCGGGCCACTCGGTGTGCCGTGGCCGGTGTTGCCCTCGGGGCGGTCTTGATCCCTTCACGGAGTTGAGCGGTGATCGACGTCCACGGGTCGACCGGCAGCACCGGCGGTCGGCCCGTGGCCTGACCAGACACCAACCAACCGCAGGAGGCACGCGCGTCATGTACGCCACCGTCACCCGCCACGGCACCGGGCGCATCGTCGTCTACGGCCCCCACGACACATCCGCCATCGCACCGAACGATGGGGCAGTCACCGTCGCCATCTGCCCATCAGGGTCCGCTGACCCCACTACCGGCACCCTGGCCGAGGCATGAACATCCACTGCACGACAGTGCGCCCGCGTGTGGCATTCTACGGCCGGACCGCCGAGGCCGGTGACCTCGCCACGGCGGCCCGCGTGGTCGGCGGTCAGTACCAGCAGTGCGTCTCGATGCTGCCCCACGGCGCGATCACGGCGGTGTTCTCCGACCTCGGCACCCGGCCCGACTACCGGCGGGCACCCGCCAGCCTCTTCCTCGACAACGAGCGGGCGGTCAGCCGTGACGGTGGTCTGGATGACCTGCTCACCGAGGCGAACCGGCCAGATCGCCGGTTCGACTTCGTGATCAGCACCGACGTGCACCGCCTGTCCTGCGACACGGTGACGAGGACCGCGCTGCTACGTGCGTTCGCGGTCGCCGGCATCGAGTTCCTTCACGTCCCCGAGATTCGAGACGGTGACCGGCTGCCGGTCATGCCCTGGCGACTGCGCAGCGTCGACTACATCGAGGTGCTGACTCAACTCATCCGCGACGGAGGCCACCCGTGACGAGCACCCTGCCCGACTGGCTACGCCCACCCGCCACCACTGCCCCGAAGCGGACGATACGGGTCGCGTTCCTCGGGCGTACCTCGACCGAGGAGCAGCAGGACCCCACCCTGTCGATCCCCCGGCAGTTGACCAACTCCGAACGGGCTCTGCTGCCCAACATGGTCATCGTCGCGTGGTTCTGGGACGTGGAATCCTCCCGCAAGGAACTCAGCCAGCGCGGCCGGGGCACCGCATGGCAGAAGTTCGACATCGCCGTGCAACGAGACGGCGGCCTCGCCGACATGCTCGACGAGGCCACCTCACCGGATCGCCGCTTCGATGTCGTCATCTGCGAGTCGATCGACCGCATCGCCCGCTGGACCCACCAGGGCACCAAGATCGAGCACGATCTTGAACTCGCCGGGGTGCCGCTGCTGGCCGCCGACGAGCCGGTCATGCAGTCGAACAGCCGTAAACGGGCCGCCCAGATCCTCTTGCGCCGCACCAAACAGGGTGTGGCCGAGTGGTACATGATCGAGATGCTGGAGAAGTCGTGGGACGGCTTCGAGGAACACACCACCCAGGGCTGGAACGTCGGCAAGCCTCCATACGGCTACCTCGCCGAGAAGCACAAACACCCGGTCCCCGCCAAACGCGCGGAAGGCAAACACAAGACCAAACTGAAGATCGACCCCGACCGAGGGCCGGTGGTCGAGCAGATATACGCCTGGCGCATCGACGAGAAGCTGTCCTACCGGGCCATCGCCGAACGGCTCAACACCGACCTCGACCGCTACCCGCCCCCACAACCCGTCGACCCCGCCCGCGCGGTCGGACGATGGACCGGCTCGGCGGTCCGCGAGATCCTCGTCAACCCCAAGTACACCGGCCACATGGTCTGGAACCGGCGCTCGACCAAAGACAAACTGCACCCCGGCAAGATCAACCCCCGCGAGCAGTGGGTCGTCTCCGCACAGCCCACCCACCCGGGCATCGTGCCGATCGAGACGTTCCTCGCCGCGCAGAACGTGGGCCGATCTCGGGAACGGTCACGCGCCGACGCCCGCCAGGGTTCTCCCAACCGGCACCGGCAGACCAAACGGGTCTACGCGCTTCGTTCCTACGTCTGGTGCGCGCCGTGCCAGCGGCGCATGTTCGGCCGCACCGTCACCGGATACACCTACTACTCCTGCCAACCCCGAGAGAGGGCCATCCCCGAAGGGCACCCGAGCATGATCTCGGTGACCGAAGACGTCCTACTCGACTTCGCCGACCGGTTCTTCAACACCTACGTCCTCGGCCCCGACCGGGTACAACTCGCTACCCGAAGCCTGGACATCGCCGCCCAGCAGGCAGCCGACGAGCAACGGCGACAGATCGGCGTACTACGACGGACCCTGGACGACATCACCACCCGCCGCCGACGCCTCCTGCGAGTCATCGAGGAGAACGACGACCCCGACGGCACCGTGTTCGCCGAAATCTCCGAACGCCGAGCCCAACTCGACCGCGACCGCGAGACCAAGACCGCCGAACTCGCCCGCCTCGAAGAAACCATGCCGGCCGACCCCGGCAGCGCCGAGATCCTCGCCGCCCTACCCGAGATGGAAATCAAACTCGGCCTACTACCGACGGAACGTCTCCGTCGCCTTCTGGACGCCTTCGCCGTGCAGATCTACCACGACGTCCGCACCAACAAGGTTGCGTTCCGAGCCACCGTCAGCCATCACGCCGCCCCACACCTGGCCCGGCTAACCCGCGCTACGGCAGACGATCCCCGCACCGCCACCCATCGCCACACCAGCGCAAACGACGCTGCCCCCGCCGACGACGACGGGGGCAGCGACCATTTGCAGTTCTGTGACATGCCCCGCCCGGGGCACGTACACAAGCCGCTCGCGCCTGATGGCCGGGCTCCGGACTTTTACTCCGGACTGCGGGGGTTCGATTCCCTCGGGCGGCACTGCGGGGTGGAGGAGTTCGGTTGTCCTCGCCGGCCTCATAAGCCGGAGTAACGCGGGTTCGAATCCCGCCCCCGCTCCCGCCGCGGTAGCTCAGCGGGAGAGCAGCGCCTCGACAAGGCGTAGGTCGCTGGTTCGATTCCAGCTCGCGGCACGCAACCCACCTGGCGCGGTGGACGAATGGAAGAGTCGCCCGGCTTTCACCCGGGACACGTTGCGGGTTCGAGTCCCGTCCGCGCTGCCATTCCCCTGTAGCTCAAAGGTAGAGCGGCCGGCTGTTAACCGGCTGATCTTGGTTCGAGTCCAGGCGGGGGAGCCACGCCCGTGTAGCTCAGCGGCAGAGCACCGGTCCCACACACCGGGTCGCCCTGGTTCGAGTCCAGGTACGGGCACTGGCCTCCGGGCCGCAGTTGTGGCTGTAGCTCAACGGTAGAGCACCGGGTTGTGGTCCCGGTGATGGCGGTTCGATTCCGCTCAGTCACCCCAAGCGCGTCGTGAGCGGCTGGTCGCTCCCCCGTCTGTAAAACGGGCGCCTTACGGCACGCCTGGTTCAAGTCCAGGGGCGCGCACAGAGATTAGGCGGCCAATTGCGCTGGTGCGCCGCCGCTGGACACTGGGGATCCATGACGGCTTGTGGTGAGCCACCGTGGGCGAGTACGACCAGACCCGCGGAGCGAACGGAAGGTGCTCGGTCAGCGTCTCGATCACGTCAAGGTCGGTCATCTGAACGCGAACCACCCCTCCTCCGGACCGCCTTCGAACGAAGGCGCCCTCACCCTCGATGAGCCCGGCGATCCAGGCCAGTCGCGCCAGGTCGGGCACGCTCACGATCGGCTTGCTCTCGTACGTCCCGGATCGACGCAGCTTGGCCTTATGGGACTTGGGTGCACCGCATGCACACGGATCCTTGGCCACATGCCTGTTCTGGGCCTCCGTTCGCCGCAGCCGTGAAACCGGCCCGGCCGTCATCGCGCAGCCGGTCCCCTGCGCCCACACGGGCGCAGTTCGAATCTCTCGACTCCCACGCATGCCCACGTAGCTCAGCGGATAGAGCACCGGCTTCCGGAGCCGGGTTGGCGGAGGTTCGAATCCTTCCGTGGGCATCCTGGTCGTGTGCCCGAGTGGTCAGGGAGCGGTCTGCAAAACCGCGCACCGGGGTTCGATTCCCCGCACGGCCTCGACTGCCATTCACTGCGGATAGAGATCGACGCGCGGCCGACCGATCGGCGGCAAACCACTGAGCGTGCACGTCCTGCCTGCACCCGGCTCGCGACTGCTGAAGACCGCTGCGCCGGACTGCGTCAGAACCAGGTTCCCGGTCGTACAAGTCGCCAGAGGCGCCCACGCCAGCGCGCACGCCGAGGATGCAAGAAGGTCTCTATGTCCTCCAACGCGTTACCGGCGGTCCCCCTGACGTGAGGTCTGGCGCGTACGTGGCGGAGTGCGGGCACTACACGATCTTGGTCGAGTTGACCGTAGACCCTCGCGAGGTGCCCGAGGCAGGTGGCCGCGAGCGCCTGCACCTGGTGGTCGGGGTGATCGAGCAGGGTTAGGTAGAGCTCCTGCGAGGCTCTCCAGTCGCCGTCGCCGTACAACGCCGATCCGACCATGGCATCCGTGGCCCCGGCGATGTCGTTGCGGTCGAGAGCCTTCCGCACATCGTCGGGCGTTGCCGATGGAGGGTTGTGAAAGGTGTGGTGCTCGTGGCTCATGGCCAACATCTTTGATTACCGCATTTACCAGGAACACCCGCAGGTCGACATGGCGGCCTTATCGACGACCGGGAACAGGCAGGCTGACATCTCCAGCGGGCCCGAACGAGTAGGTGTCGGGAGCGGTTCGTCGAGTGGGTGTTCAGATGGTGGGAGGTGCCAGCGTTGGGATGACGGGGTTTCCGTGGATGTTGCCGTCGGCGCAGGGCCATGGGCCGGCGGCGAGCGGTGCCAGGCCGGTGTCGCCGAAGATGAGCAGCTCGTTGCCGAGTGCGAAAGCGACGGTTGCGTCCTGGAGGAGGAGGGTTCTGCTCATGACGGTTCGGTCGTCATCGGTGCGCCGGAACAGTTCGTGCTGGTCCAGGTTCGCGTCGACGGCCAGGAGCTTGCCGTCGCGCCAGAACACTGCGGCGCCGTTGGCGTCGAGCGCGGGATAGCTGGTGTAGTAGCCGGACAGAGGCGGGCCGTCGTCCATTGATCCGTCGGGGTTGAGAACCCGGAACTGCGACCGGGACGGCAGCCTGTTCTCCGATTCCGGGCCACGGATCGTGCCGTGCTGGTCGATGAGCATCTGGCCGTGGCTGGGCCACGTGTGGATTGGCTGGCCGTCAGGGCCGTAGAGGGTGCTGGAGAACGCCCCGTAGCCCTGGGCGCCGACGAGGAAACGGCCGTGGCCGGCGATGGCCTTGTGGTGGTAGGGGCCGGGCTCTGTGGTGGAGATGATGTTTCCGGTCTCGGTGTCGAGGATGGTGCACCTCCCGATGCCGCTGCCTCCGTCACTGATCCCAGCGAGAATGCGATCGCCGGCCACGAGCAGCGGTTGCCAGTGATCCGCCTCCAGGGTTGATGGTCTCCACTCTTTCTTGGGCTGGACGTGCCATCCGGTCGCTACGCCGGCTTCGACGACGCCGGAGAAGGAGACCGTCTCGAGGGGCAGGGGCGTGGACCACATGGTGCTGCCGGTGTCGCTGAGGCGAGCCAGGCGCGCAGTGCGGCCTTGGGGAAGCCGCTGGCGTGGCGCGGTCGGTAGCCACAGGACGCAGAAGCCGTCCGGCATCCGAACGGCAGCTCCCAGGTGCTCGCCCGGCTCCTGCTGCGGGGTGACTTCATGCAGCACCGAGCCCTCGGCGCCGACGCTGGTGAGTGTGAACACGGGTGGGCTGGCACCGTCGTGGTGGGTTACCCACACGGTCCCACCCGCGTCGACGCGGGGTGGGAACGGATGGCCTGCGAATGTGCGTTGCCAGAGCGTGGCTCCGCTCAAATCGACCGCGGTGAGGACGGTGGTGTACAGGTTGCGGGTGCTCGGGCTGCGGCCCGCATAACTGGTCAGATAGATCGGCCCGTCTCGGTCCGCGGCCGCCAGGCCCCAGACCTGACCGGGCAACCCGACGATCTCGGGTTCCATCGGCATGCCACCTCCCCAGCCATGCGCTCTCGGATCATGCCTACACCAGTTCGGCGCCGTGTCGTCAGTCGCACCGCTGGTCGTGTCAGCAGCCGCAGCTCATTGTCCGGGAGTTGGTGGTGCCAGACCGGTCGACGTCGAGGGGGGCGAAGCGGCTCTCGGCGGCCGGTTGAACGATGTCCAGGGCCTGAAGTGTTGCCGTTGCTGGTCTTAGCGCTGGCGGCCCGCGCCCGGAGGCTGGTCTGGATCGGGGTCCGATGGTCGGGGCATCTCCGGGCCGCTGGCGCTCATGCGCAGCAGCGTCTCGATGCGGGTGACCCGGAAATGGCGTCCCAGCGCGGTGACGTCGTCGACGGGATTGGTATCGAGGTCGTCGGCGGTCTGCTGGTAGGCGGCTGTCTGGTCGTCGGTCAGCCTCAGCAGACGCGGTTCGATGTGGCGCAGGCCGAAGGTGATCTCGTCGCGGGCCAGCTGCGGTGTGGCGACCGCGCGACTGTAGGGCCGCCACGACCCTGCTACAGATTCGGCTGCGGCGTAGCGGGTCGGCAGGATGACGCCGACTGGGTGAGAGGCGATGGCGGCGACGCTCTCGGCATATACGGTGGCGGGCACCTGGGCCCGGGGGTAGTGCGCGGTCGTCAGCTCTGCCCGCAGCATCGCCTCACTCGGCCCGGTCGCCGCGTCTGGGTCGATGACGATCTCTGGGGTGAGGAAGCTGTCGTGGTCCTCGGCGTTGCGGGGGTCGCGGTCGGTGGGTCGGGGCGGTTCGGGCCCGTCCGGGCCGAACCGCGCGAACGTGTCCACCCGCACGACGCGGTGCACGCGGCCGTTGATCACCACCTCGTCTACCTTCTCCCGGTCCAGGACGTCGAGCGCGGTGGTCAACTCCGCAGCCCGCGGGGGGTCAGTGGTTTCGTCGAGCTGCTCCATGAGGTGGTGCGCAAGCTCGTCCCGGGCGGCCTGTGGCGTATCCGACACGACGGCGTACACCTGCCACCGCCCGTCATCTACCTGCACTGCGTGGCCGAACAGGGGGGCGCCGATGCGTGTCATCGGGTAGGCCGCCGCTCGCCGTGCCGCGTCCTCCTCGGTGACCGCGCCGACTGGGTCGGTGGGCTGCTGTACCCGCAGGATTACCGGCGGCTGCACTTCGTCGGCACTCATGCCACGGATTGTGCGACGGCTCGATGGCCCGTGTCACGAGGGCGCGCCATCACCGCAGCGGCGTCATCGGTGCCGCGCGCCGCGTCCGGGTTCTCGAAGTATGTGCCTGGGGTGTCACCGAGATAGGCGACGCCGTTGCCGGGAGCGGGTGGACGATCTCCTGAGCCCAGGGCGTTGATCGGTCACGGTTGTACTTCGGTCCAGGTGGTGAGGTCAGGAATGTTGAAAGCCGCAGAGCATAGCTTGCAGGCCTGGTTCGAAATGGTCGTCCGGTGTGGTCTCGTCGGCCGCCTGAGCCAACAGGTTGTATTGCGAGCTGCCTTTGTCAGGTTTCCTGCTTCGTGACTGTGCGCCCGCTTGAAGGATGGACACGCTGAGCGCGTGCCCGATGGTGAATTCCCGCAGGCATCGGAGGATCCGCAAGGCGGTGGCGGGCGGCAGGCCGGCGTTCTGCAGCTTTGCCACCGCGCGGATACCCATATCGATGGACGCAGATGATCGCACGGGTCGGGTGGCGAACACCGGAACGGCGTTCGGGTGCTGTAGTAGCACGTCGCGCAGGCGGCGGCAGTACTGCGCGGCCAGTTCCGGCCACGGCGCCTGCCATGGCAGTGAGTCGGTGTCCATCTCGACGAACAGCACCTCGGCGATGCCGTCGAACAACGCCTCCTGATCCGCGAAGTGGCGGTAAGCGGCCATCGGGTCAACGCCAAGGACCGCACCGAGGCGACGCATGGAGAACTTGCGCAGCCCTTCGGCGTCGATCAGCGCGAGCGCGGCTGTGGCCAGGTACTCGCGGTTGAGTGTCGGACGCGTCGGGGGCGGCGGCACGGCGGGTGTGCTCACCTGGGGAATCCTTCGAGGATCCTCTCGAGGGTTTCGCTGAACCTGTCTGGCTGTTCGAGGTAGACGGTGTGTCCACCCGGAAACTCCTCGCACGGCACGCCGAGCCGCTCGGCGAGCATGTGCGCCGGCCGGTAGTACGGCTTGCCGACGCTGTCCCGGCCGGTGGCCAGCCGCCAGGGCACGGCGACCTCGCGCAGCGCGGGCAGGTCCGGGTGGTAGTCGAGGCCGATGAGCGGCAGTTCCCGCCGCAGCAGCAGGTCGGCATTGCCCAACTGGCGCGTCATCGAGCTGGGCTCGCGGCCGGTGACCCGGCGCACGGCCGCGCCGACCGGTAGAGCGGCCCGGGAGGCGGCTGCGACCAGGGCCTGTCCCACAGTCGAGCGGAACAGCCAGGGCGGGTCGTCCATGGTCATGGCACCGAAGGCCGCGTACGCCCGCAAAGGGCTCTTCTCTCGGGCGATCCGGGCGATCTCGGCGAGCGCCCGCCGCTCCGCGCTGTCGTCCGGGAGGAGCGAGACTAGCGGTGGTTCGTGCGCCACCACACCGGATAGCCGGTCGGTGTGGTTGGCCAGCACCTCGAGTGCGATGATCGCGCCGCCGCTGCCGCCGAAGACGTACGCCTTCTTCACCCCGTAATGGTCCAGGACCGCGACGGCGTCGCTCGCCTGCGCAGCGACTCCGATCGGTGCCTGCGGGTCGGTGAACCGGCTGCGCGAATTGCCCCGCCGGTCGTAGGTGAACACCGTGTACCGGCGCGCGAGAAGCGGGACGACCTCCTCGTACATTCCTGCATCGCCCCCGCCGCCCGAAATGAGCAGCAGCGGAGCGCCGGAGCCTGCCCGCTCTGTGTAGAGCCGAGCCCCGGGAACTGTCACATATTCCGAAGTCATGCTCGCCGCCCCTGTCAGTTCGCGACCACCGTACGCCTCGTCTACGTCGTAGATTCTATCTACGGTGTAGACGAAATCTCAAGACGAGGCGGGATGGCCTGCTCGCTGTCCCGCTTCCCCCCGACGAGACGCATGCTCATCTGCCGCGAAAACCGAAACAACCGAAGGTCAAGGTGTTGCCCTCCGGACCGCGGCGATGCTGTCGTCCCGACCAGCACGGCTCGTAACCGAGCCCACATCCGTGGCTTGTGGGAGCTCGAAGAGATCAGACACAAGCAGCCTGCGGCGGGCTGAGCCGCTCACTCCGCGACAACCATGTCTCCCGGCACGACACCGCGGCGATCGACGGTCATCGACCGTTGGGTGAGGTGTTGTACGGGCGCTCGGCGAAGCCATTGGGGGTGTGCGCTCACCGCTTGCACGATCGTCGGTGGCTGTTGAGGTGCTGGCGGCCCATCGCCCGGAGCCGCTGCGACCAGTGCCTCTGACCATCCGCCTCAGGCATCAAGGATCTGCCATTCCTGGCTGATCTCGCCGCTGACGGGTTGCTGGACCGCCCTGGCGCCGTCTGCGGTGGAGCCGCCCTCGATCCCGACACACCAGCCGTTGCTCACGTTGGCGAGCCGGTAGTATCCGCTGGTCGCTGCCGGGACGAGGTTCCACCACTGGTTACGTCCGCCGTTGTCGGCCCACTGAACGAGTGCCGCGCCCTGGCCGGAGCCGCCTGGGCTGTCGAGGACTTTCCCGCTCTTGACACCGGACAGACGGAATGAGCCATCGCTGTTGGGTAGCAGTCGCCACTGCTGATTGGCCGCGCCAGTCCACGGCCACTGGATGACAGTTGCCCCGTCCGTGGTGGAGCCGCCGTTGACGTCCAGCACCTTTGCGCTGCGCCGGTTGAGCAGTCGAACGACGCCGCCGCCGGCGGCGGCTGGTAGACCTACGACGACCTGTATCTGTTGTCCGGCCGTCATCGAGATCACCCGGGCATGCGGGCCGAGCGGCGAGGGGGTGACCGTCGCGGAAGTGGTGATGGACGCCATCCCGCGCCGGCTGATGAGGGTAATCGCCTGGGTGATCGTCGAGGTGAGTGCCACGGTTACTGAGCGACCAGGCAGATCCCAGGAGAGGCTGTGAATGCGGACCTGGTTGCGTCCGCGGACCCCGGTGATGGTGCCCTTGGCGAGCTGGCCGGGCACGGCGGGCAGCAGCTCGATGACACCGGTCCTGGTGTACACGAGCGCTTCGCTGAGCACGGCCGGCAGCGTGTTTGCCGCATCGGCGTTGTAGGTCTCCAGGTTCGGGTTGTGTGCTGTCATCAGCGACCGGAAGATCATGTTGTTGCCGATGATCTTCCGGAGGTTGTTGTAGACGCCGGCGGCGTCCTTCAGCCGAGCGGAGGCAAGGGCTCGATGCAGGCTGCCGTGCGCTGAGGTGTTCTCGTCACCGCGCAGCGCCAGGGCCCTGAGCGCGGCGGTGACCAGACCGGGCGCCTCCTCGGGATTGATCTCGTGCAGGGGCCACGCGCCGTACAGGTGATGGACGTGCCGATGGTTGTAGCGGTCCGTGAGTCCCGGCCAGGACCATTCGGCGAGGGCGCCGCTGCCGTTGACCGTGTAGGGCGGGATCCTCGCCAGCAGGGCCGTCCAGCGTGCGACACCTTGACCGGCGCCCTGCTCGACACCGAGCGCGTTGGCGGCCTCGACAGCCGCCCGCAGGGCGTGTCTGCCGGCCTGGATGTCGCCGGTGGCGTTGATCGCCAGCAGGACGTTCGTGCTGGCCGGCGAATTCTCCATCGAGAACGACGGCACGAAGACCACACGGCCGGCCGAATCGGTGCGGGTCAGGAAGTCCTCGTAGAACAGTGCTAGCTCCATCAGTGCCGGTCCCAGCTTCTCAGCCAGAAACGTCCGGTCCCCGGTGACCTGGTAATACTCCAGCAGCGGGTAGAGCAGCCAGTCCGCGCCACCGGTCCAGCACTGGCCGGGGAAGCCGGCGTCGAAGTGCAGCATGTGTCCGTACTCGCCATCGGTTCGCGATGGGGCCAGGAAGCCGCGGGCGCCGTACAGGTTGCGAGCGTTGGTACGCCAGTGCGCGAGCTGGCCGAGGATCAGGTTGAAGTAGCCCTGCATGGCATCGGTGAGGTCGAGAATGTTGCCGCCGGCGACCTGCAGGTTGATGTTGGCATCGGTGGTGAAATCGTCGGCCCAGGCGCCGTTCCAGGTGCCGGCCCAGATTCCGGTCAACCGCGGCGGCAGGACGCCGCTGGAGCTGATGAACAGGTAACGGCCGCTGTCGTAGAGGCGCTCCAGCAGGGCCACATCGATGGTGTTGCGATTGGCGTTCTGCCGGGCGATCAGCTCGGTGGTCGACAGCTGCCGGTCGGCGGCGGAGACGTTCAAGTCCAGGCGGGAGCGGTCGTACATCGCCGCGTGCAGGGTGACGTGCCGGGTCCGTAGCTCGGCATAGTCGGCGCGCACCGCGGCCAGCGCCGCGTGCAACGGTTTGCTGTCCCAGGCCGTGGGGGACTCGTAACGGTCGAGTTTGGTCAGCAGGAGGAGCCTGGTTGCCGCGGTCACGACGATGGTCGACCCGTTCGCGGCTACCGTGCCACCGCTGGCGACGACCCGGGTGACGCCCTCGAAGCCGAACGCGCCCTGTCCGGACGGGTAGGCGCCTCGCAGGTTCAGGTAGCCGGAGCCGTCAATGACGCTGGCCAGGGTGGTGAAACGGACCGAGCCGGGGACGCCCGCGAGGGATGTGTTGGCGCTCAGCGTCGCGTCGATGGATCGTCCGGATGCCGGGGTCAGTTCGTGTACGACGACGTGGTCGGCTCGGGAGGCGAAGGCGCGGCGAGTCCAGGTGCCGTAGCTGTCGATCCAGGTGGAGTTGACCTCCCCGGTCCGGAAGTCGGTGGTGCGGGCGTATCCGTTGACCGTTGTCATGCCTGGCGTGCTGATCTGCAACTCGAAGCCGGGGTGGTAGGTCTGGGTCCAGCGCAGGTTCCAGCCAGCCGCGAAGTCCGTGTTGGCTCCGCCGTAGTTCCCGGCCAGCGCCTTGTCGCGCACGCCGGCCAGCCGCCCTGAGATTACTGGCGGGGTCACACCCCGGCTGCTGTTGGGCAGTACGAAGCGGTGGTGATTGAAGATCACCTTCTCGAGGGTCGGCGTTCCGTACAGGACGGCGCCGTACTCGCCGTTGCCGGTGAGAAACCCGTCCGTCCAGGTTGTCGCCGCCGTCGCGTCGTAGATCCCCCGCTCGGGCAGCGTGACCTGAGGCGCAGCGGCGGCGGCCCGTCCGGCACCCACGGCCGGGATTACGGCCGCCGAGCCGGCGCTCAGCGCGGCGGTGGCGAGCAGGCGCCTACGGCTCACGGGCAGGTCCGTCATCAGAAGTTCCTCTCGACACCGAGGCTCAAGCGTTGTGTGCGACATGGCCCCGGCGCTGCTGCAGCCCGGTCGGGTCTGCCTACAGGCCGCGGGTCCGCGTGTTCGAATCGATTCGACAACAGTAGGGTCAGCATTGGTTCACGTCAATGAAACATCTTCGTCATGCCAGGTCGCACGGCAACGTGATCCTCCTGGTCAACCTCGCGCGGGTGGGGCTGCGACGGGTGCGCCGCTACGTGGCTTCTGCAGGGCGGTGCTCGTCTACTCACCGGATGGCGTGCTGCTCTTGGATCCGCTCTGACACGCCTGGCCAGCGGGGTCCGTGCGGGTACGGATCTGCCGTGTCCTGCGCGTCACGGAGCGCAGCCAGATAACGCCCGGGTGAGGCATCCGGACGTGCCGATGTGAGTGCGTGGCAACTAATCTTGCCGGTCCATGGCCCTGTTGGTGACGCTCTTTCGTGCTGACGGCTCCGCGGGTGTCGTTTCCGTCCAAGACGATGGGCGGTGGCGTTTCTTACCCTGGGCGGACCAGCTTGTGTTTGATCTACCAGGGGGTGTCGCCATGCGCGATCTTGTCTACACCGGCTTCATGTCGCTCGACGGCGTGCTGGATTCCCCGGGTGGCGGCCCGGGTGAGGAGCACCGCAGCGGCGGCTGGGTGATCAAGGACATTGAGGTCCTGCCCGAGGTCTTCTCGCTCAAAGATGAGGAGTTGCAGGACACGACCGCCCTGTTGTTCGGCCGGCACAGCTACGAGCTGTTCGCGCCGGTCTGGCGCGACTCGCCGGACCATGCCGCCTACAAGGAACTGCCGAAGTACGTTCTGTCGACCACCCTGGCCGACGACGCGCTCCTCGACGGCTGGGGCCCGACGACGATCCTGCGCTCAACTCATGACGTCGCGGAACTCAAGAAGAGCGGTGGCGGCGCGATCTTCATACACGGGAGCGCTGCGCTTGCTCGCCGCCTCGCGGACGCGGGACTGATCGACAGGTACAACTTACTGCTCTTCCCGGTGCTACTCGGTGCCGGAAAGAGTCTGTTCAGCCGGGCAGACAACGACAAGCAGATGCTTCGTCTACGCGAGTCTGAGGCCTATCCGAACGGTGTGGTCAAGCTGATCTACGACGTCGTTCGCTGATTGAGGTCCAGCGAGATCGCGCCACGGACGCCTTCCCGCAGCTGCCGTGCCGTGTGCCCGATGTATTGGCGCAGGGCACGGGCCAGGTGCGGCTCGTCGAAGTATTCGAGTCTGGCGACGACATCGGCGACCGGCATACCGGCGGTCAGCAGGATCGATGCCTTCCTGGCACGCTCGATCTGCCGCACAGTGCCCTGAGTCAGCCCGGTTGCCGCGCGGAACCGGCGTTCGACGGTGCGTTCCGAGACCTTGGGAACGTGCCCCCGCCGGACCTCGGTGACGACCGGATCACGGACGACGGCTCCCGCGCGGACCAGACGCGTGACGAGCGCTTCGGCATCGTCGGGGCATGGGATCTCCCACCGGGCGCCGTCCAGCCGGAAGGTCCGGTGGGTGGTGTCGGGCAGCTCGATGCCGCCGTCGAGCAGCGCCCGGGTAGGCATGGTCCGCAGCGACGTGCCCAAGGCGAAGTCGATGCCGAGAAACGTCGCGCCGTCGGGCACGGGCGCGATGCTGGACCTGCTCTCCGGACCCGTGACGCTCGCGTAGGACCTGCCCTCGCGCTGCCAGAACACCAGACCCCAGCGCACCGCCGCGACGGAGGTCATCTCGAAGACCTGCTCGCTCGTCGAGGTCCAAACGGACTCGACCCACGGCGAGTCGGACGGACGCGTCTCGAGTAGCAGAGTCACACGAGCAGGGTAGTCGCCCGCACGCGACAATCCAGAGACCTCGGAAAGCTGCGCGTGATCCCGAAGGCCCGCTACCACGGCCGACGCGAACACTTCGACGCCACCAGGGCTCTTCGCCGACGTCGCGCCAAAGGTCCTGATCTAGCGCGGACCCTCGGCAACGCGACGATCGGCTTCGTTGATCCGCGATTCACCCGCGGCGGGTCAGCCAGAAGCTTCAGTTCCGGCCGCCGCGAAGACGCGCACGTCCCACGCGCCGAGGTGCACCGCCGTGCCCGGCGCGACCGCGGCACCGCTCAGGGCGTCGGTCAGCGGCACCGGCGCCTCGACCGCGACGGGTTCCCAGCTCCAGTTGTGCACGACGTGGACCCGGCGCCCGTCCGGGGAGGTGGCGGTGGTGGCCGTGACGGAGGCCGGGAGGCGGCGCCATCCGCCGGTCGGCACCGGCGCGAGCCATGCGGCGAGGGCCTGGGCGAGGTCGCGTCCGGGTACCGTGCCGACGCAGGTGACCCGGCCCGCGCCGTGGCGGCGGGTAGTGACCGCCGGCCAGCGGCCGAAGTGCGGATGGTGGTACTCGACGAGCACATCGGCGTCCACGACGGTGAGGCCGTCGGCCCAGCGCGTCGCCGCCGCCCGCTCCGGCAGGTCGAGCGGCCCGCCCGAGGCGGCACGGACCGGGACATCGCGCACCAGGTTGCTGAACTCCTCGTAGCGGACTCCGGTGGCCTCGACGAGCCGTCCGGGCGCCGGCTCGTGTCGCGCGCGGGCCTCGTGGTCGGCGTAGCCGGTCCGCGGGCCGAGTACGAGGTGGCCGCCGGCGGCCGCGTAGGCGGCGAGCCAGTCGAGCGTCGCGTCGTCGGCGACATACAGCGCCGCGACGACCAGGACCGGATGCCGTCGCGCGGCCGACTCCGGCGTTGGGCCGGTCCGCTCACCGCTCGGGTCGTGCAACTGCCCGGCGTGGACGATGCGCACCTGCCGGCCGGCGTCGAATGCGCCGCGATAGAAGGGGTCGAAGATGCCGTGGTACGCCGCGGCGTCCGGTCCACCGTCCGCGGCAGACAGCGGCGGGTACTTCTGCATGAGCCAGTTGCTCGGCATCGAGTAGACCATCGTGATGTCGGCGTCGGGTTCGAGGGCGGCGATGAGGGGGCCGGCGGCGTCCAGTTCCGCGCCGAGGCGGGACAGCTCCGCGTACGTGCGGCCCGGCCGGCCGCTGTGCGGAAGGATCCCGCCCCAGTAGGTCTCCGCGCCGAAGTGCAGCGTGTGCCAGTGCCAGTACTCGATCATCTGCGCCCCGCGCGCGACGAGCGCCCAGGCCGCCTGCCGCCACTGGCCGTCGTACGCCGGCCGGTTGTCCCACGGCATGCCGATGGACATGGCGTTGGTCTCGGTGACCAGGAACGGCGCCTGGCGCGACGAGAACATGCGGTCTGCGCTCTGGTACAGCGCCCATACCCCGGTGGTCTTCCCGTGCTGTTCGACGTCGTCGTGGTCGCGGTCCGGCAGCGCCAGGGCGTCCTGCATGACGTAGTACGGGTTGCCGGCGGCGACGTCGAGGCGTTCGGTCAGCTCGTCGTCGTGCACCGCGGGTCGGCCGTAGGCGATGCACGTGGTGACGAACTGGTCGCCGCGCGCGTACTCCCGGACGATGCCGGCCTGCCAGCCGATGAACTCGGTCGTCTGGCGGGCCTGGAACGCCCGCCAGGCGACGTCGTACTGGGGCTGGGCGTTGCCGTCCGGGGTCCACAGGTCCGCCCAGGTGGAGAGGCGGTGCGACCAGTAGACCAGGCCCCATTCGCGGTTGAGGGTCTCGACGTCGCCGTAGGTGGTGCGCAGGTGGTCCACGAATCGCTGGAAGACGCCGTGGTTGTGCAGCAGTTCGTTGCCGGGTTCGTTGTCCACCTGGAACCCGATGACTGCGGGGTGGCCGGCGTACCGGCCGACGATCTGCCGGATGACCCGCTCGGCGTGGAATCGGAAGCCCGGGTGGGTGAAGTCGACCTCCTGCCGCGCGCCCCATCCGATGCGCTGCCCGGTGGCCCGCTCGCCGGCGATCTCCGGGTACTGCCGGGCGAGCCACGGCGGCACGGCGTAGGTGGGCGTGCCGAGGATGACGGAGATGCCGCGTTCGTGTGCGCCGTCGAGCACTGGCTGGAGCCACTCGAGGTTGAACCGTCCGTTCTCCGGTTCCCAGGTCGACCAGACCGACTCGCCGACCCGGATGACGGTGAAGCGGGCGTCGACCATCAGGTCGAGGTCGGTCTTGAGTCGTTCATAGGGCTGGTACTCGACGTAGTACGCGGCGCCGAAGAGGACGCGGGCGGGGAGCACTGCCATGGGGGGAACCTCCGAGGTGGAGCGGTCGGTCATTGCTTGACGCTGTCGGTGGCCAGCTCGCTCTGCCAGTACCGCCGCAGGAGCAGGACGGCCACGACGAGCGGGACGATCGAGAGCATGGACCCGGTCACCACGAGTACGACCGTGTCGCTGTTCGTAGGTCCGCCCCCTGCGGTCTGGGAGGCGCAGGAGGCGAGGCCCCACGTCGGGAGCACCGGTACCGGCCTGCAACGCCGTGCGCAGCTTGGTGTACTCCGGGGCGCCCTGACCGGCGTTGGCCACCTTGACAGCCGGGTACTTCTGCTCGAACAGCGCCACCTCTTGCGCGATGTCCGGAACCCAGGCCCCAGAACGTCAGCTCGGTCGCGGTCGACATCGCCTTGTCGATGTCGGCCTGGCTCACCGCCGCGGTGGCGGAGGTACCGCCGCCCTTGCCGTCGCCGCCGCACGCGGCCAGCGCGGCACTCGACGACACCGCTGCGGCCGAGGCAAGCAAGGTTCGGCGGCTTACCGGGGACTGTTGGGGACGATGTGGCCATGGTCAACTCCCGTCGCAAGGGTAGCGGGACCGGCGCGTCGGGCAACGGCGTGTTGGGGACAGGGGGTATCGAGAGGTGTGCGTCCGCGCGGGTGCTACCGCCGCTGGTCGGCGACGGCCGTGGGGGCATCGGGTGACGTGCCGCCGTAGGTGGAAAAATCGACGCTGATCACGGGCGCGGCGGATGCGACTTCGCTGCCGGCGGGCTGACCGTGCGGGCCACCGTGGGCTGGGGGATCGCTCGGCGGCCACGTCCCGGGATCGGCCGGGGCGGCGGTGGTGCCGTCGAGGCGCGGACGACGAGCTCGACCGGTTGGTCGGCCGCCGGTGCAAGCTCGACGTCCGGCTTCTCGATGACCTGAACCAGCAGCGCGAGGCCCTGCCGCGTGACCTCGTCGAACGGCTGCCGCAGGGTGGTGAGCGGGGGAGTGACGTAGGCGGAGACCGGGATGTCGTCGAACCCGACGACGCTGATGTCCTCGGGCACGCGGCGCCCGGCCTCGAGCTGCGCGCGGATGAGACCGATTGCCATGTCGTCGTTCGCGGCGAACACCGCGGTCACGGTGCTGTCGCCGGCCAGTTCCCGGCCCGCCGCGTAGCCGGACGCGGCCGACCAGTCGCCCTCGACGACCGGCGGCTCGTCCGCGCCGTGGGCTCGCAGCGCCTCGCGCCAGCCGGCGAGACGGTCCCGTGCCGAATACCACCGCTGCGGGCCGGCCAGGTGATGGACGGTCGCGTGCCCCAACTCCAGCAGGTGCTCGGTCGCGGCCCGCGCGAGCCGGCCCGCGCCGACCCTGGCGGTCACGACCTGCCGCGCGGTGAAGGTGGGCGGCGCGCCGAGGACCAGGACCGGCACGTCGACGCTGATGGGGCCGACGCCCTCGTCGATCGGCTCGGAGATGATGACGCCGTCCACGCCCTGGTCCAGCAGCGACGCCAGGGCGCTCGCGATGCCGCCCGGGTCGCCCTCCATCGTGGTGGCCACCCGCAGCGTGTAGCCCACCTCCCGGACCGCCCGCTCGATGCCCATGAGCCACGACGCCGGGCCGTACAAGGAGCTGCCGAGCGTCACCACGCCGATCGACCGGGTCCGCCCGGAGGCCAGCGCCCGGGCCGCCTGGTTGCGCCGGTAGCCGAGCTCCTCGGCGGCGTCCAGGACCCGCCGGCGCACGTCGGCCGAGACATACGGCTCGTCGTTGAGGACCCTGGACACCGTCTTCTGGGAGACGCCGGCCAGCCGCGCGACGTCCACGCTGCGCGGCGTCGGAGGGCTTCCACCCGGCCCCGCCAATCGCGTCACGGCATCTCCCATCGCCGGCCATAGTCCTGTATGTTTGCGTAGTCATGTCTACGCAGTCAGACACTCACCGTTAAGTTCCCGTAACCCGCCCGTGACGCTGGCGAAGCACGTTCCTTGCCAGCAGCCTAACTTCAGTTTCGAACCGAACAAGTCAGGCCGCGTCGCCCGCCGACTTCGCCGAGGACCACAGTGCTGTCCATATGTCACGCGGTCGGGTGCCGCAGAGGCGAATCGGTTCGCTATTCGATCGACGCTGCGGCGATGGGTCGGCGACACGGAGTGCCTGAGCGCGATGCCCTGGCACTCCAAAGGGGTCGTACTCATCGGCGGCCACTCGAGGCTTGTGAGGCATCATGAGCAGGAAGTAACCGTCTTGAAACCTTGACTTCACGCTCCAGACACCCATTAATACATATCTATGTATCTGGGCCGTAACCACCCTTCCCGGGTGGCCGGCGACGCCGGCAGATTTGTCGAATCGATTCGAGTATCGGCCTTGAGGCTGTGCCCTGAACCGGTGTTGCGGAGCTGTCGGGTGAGTCACAGGAGGGTTACCGTGCATCGTACGAACGTCCACTGGGGCGGCCGATTGTCGGCGTTGGCCAGAGGGCTGGCCGCAGCCGTGGCGCTCGCCCTGCCCCTGACGCTGGGTGGTCTGACCCTGGCGACCCCCGGGTCGGCCCTGGCCGCGCCGGTCGCGACGCAGAGTGCCGCGGCCGCCGGAGTTGACGGTGTGGCGGCCGGTAACGCTGCGATCACCTCGGTCGATCTGAGCGGGACGTGGAACTTCACGCCCGCGGGTCGGGGGGCGACCACGATCGCGGTGCCCGGTGGCGGCTGGTACAAGCAGGGCTTCACCACCGTGAACGAGGCGGTGTACTCGCGCAGCATCACCGTGCCGGACTCGGGGCAGCCGCAGTCGACCTGGATCGAGTTCGGCGCCGTCAACCACCAGGCGACACTGTCGGTCGACGGCCGCGTGGTCGCCACCCAGACGACGGCGTTCACCCCGTCGAACTTCGACATCAGCGCATACGCGGCGCCCGGCACCACCCACACGATCACCGTGAACGTGAAGGGCCGCGGCGCGTTGAAGGCATCCAACGGCCGGTACCTGGTGCCCGACGCCGCCACGTGGTCCGAGGCGATACCGCAGGGGATCTTCGGGTCCGCGTTCCTGCGGGTGTACCCGGCGGTATACGTCAGCGACACATTCGTGCGTACGTCGGTGGCGAACAAGACGCTGACCTACGACGTGTCGGTGCGTAACACGTCGGACAGTTCCCGGTCGGTGACGTTGACCGGGTCGCTGTCGTCCAGCAACGGAACGGCTTTCAGCTACCCGGCACTGCCCAGCCGTACGGTCACCGTGGCGGCCCGCTCAACCGTGACCGTGACTGTGGGGCCGGTCGCGTGGAACCTCGACAGCACCTCGTACTGGTGGCCCAATGTGCCGTACCGGTCGGGGTACCGGGCGCAGCTGCACGGGCTGACGGTGCATGCGGTCACCGACGACGGCCGGACGAGCGACGCCACGTCCCGGTTCGGGTTCCGAGAGGCCACCCAGAACGGTGACTACTACTACCTCAACGGCGTGCGCGTGAACTTCCGTGGCGACAACCTCCAGGGTGGCGACTACGACCGGATCAACAACGGCGGCAAGGGCGACGCGTACCACACCCTGCCCGGTTTCCTGCCCCCGTCGTCCGGCAACGGCGGCTGGCCGCAGGCGGTGGACAACTACCAGCGGCTGAACTACAACGTGGTGCGCATCCACCAGGAGCCCGGAAGCCCGTACATGCTGGATGTCGCCGACGAGATGGGCCTGATGATCATCGACGAGGTCGCGATTCGCGGCTCTCAGTCCTCGCAGGAGTGGCAGAACTCCGTCGGGCGCGACAACATGATCAACCACGCCCGTGCGCTGGTCCTGCGCGACCGCAACCACCCCGCGATCATCCGCTGGAGTCAGAACAACGAGCCGAACCAGAGCGGCCAGGATTCCGAGCAGTTCGAGAAGGACCTGTACGCGGCGATGAACGGCGCCGACGGCACCCGGCCGATCATTGTCGAGGTGGGCGTCGGCAACAATGTCAGCCTGTATCCCGGGATGACGTACGCCAACTTCGCGGTGATCCCGCACTACGTCGACGGCTTCGGCAGGTACGGGGAGGGCCTGGTCAGCGTGAACGGGCGGCCCGACGGCGAGGGCGAGTTCATCTGGCCGGCATGCAACAACAAGCAGGGCTTCGAGTGGTTCGCCACCGCGACTGCTGCCAAGCGCGGCAAGGGCGCCACCGACCTGCGCCCGTACACGCTGCTCTCCGCCTGGGCCAGCGTCGTGCCCGGCGTGCGGTCCACCGACTTCACCCCGGAGGAGGGCGGTCACCCCATCTACGGCGTGGACAACCTGCCCGATCCGTGGAGCAACGCGCAGATCCAGCGTGTGCAGGCGGCGTTCAACCCGGTGGCCGCGATCGACCTCCCGTACTGGTCCGCCTCCGGCAATTCGGACTCCAACGGCAGCTTCCCGCTGGCGCAGGCGGTGCCCAGCTACGCCCGCAACGCCACGGTGACCCGCAACATCACCGTGTTCAACGACGACCTCACCAACACCTCGGTGAACTTCACCTGGACCGCCCGGCTCGACAGCCCGACCGGCGCGGTCGTCGCGTCCGGCAACAGCACCCTGACCGTCCCACTCGGCTCGCGGGTCACCCAACCGGTGTCCTTCACCGCCCCCGCCACCGGCAGCCGCGTGTACCTGCAACTGTCGACCGCCAAGTCCGGCAGCACCGTCTTCACCGACTCCGCCGAATACCTCAACCTCGGCGGAAGCGGTGGAACCGGGCCGGCAGCAGGCACCTACCGCATCGTCAACCGCAACAGCGGCAAGCCCCTCGCCATCGCCGGGAACTCCACCGCCGACGGCGCCAAGGCGGTCCAGCAGAGCGGCACCCCCACCTGGACGATCAGCACCACCCAGGACGCCTACACCCTGCGCTACACCGCCTCCGGAAAGATGCTCGACGTCAACGCCGGCAGCACCACGACGGGCCTGCAGCTACAGCAGTGGTCGGCCAACGGCGGCACCAACCAGTCGTGGTACCTGCGGCCCACCGGTGACGGCTACTACACCATCGTCAGCCGCAGCAGCGGGCTCGTGGCCGACGTCTCCGCCGCCTCGACCAGTGACGGCGCGCAGGTCGTGCAGTGGACCGCCAACGGCGGGACCAACCAGCAGTGGCAGTTCGTACCCGCCTGACCAGTAGCAGAGGTGGGTGTCAAGTTCGGCCGCCGGTAACGGTCTGCCGATTGTCGCGCCGACTCGGGGGCACGCTTTGTGCGCCCGAGTCGGCCGCGACCCAATCACGGTGGGACACGAGCTACCGATCCGGACAGACGCGGGCCTGGTCCGCTCGCTACCCGTACGTGGGCCAGGCCCGGGCGTCGCGGCTGAGTGCACGGACGGTCGAGCGCGCGTACAGGCAGTTGGAGTCCGCTGGCTACTCCCGAACCATCCTGCGGATGCAGCTGAGCAACCGACATGTCGGGTTCTACGGCCTCGACAACCGCCCGCGACCGGCGTGGCCCCAGTGCGTGTCCGCATGCCCGCTTCCGCATACTGATCTGCCGCCGACTGAGCGCGGTGTCGGTGAGGCGCTTACCGCCAAGCGCCCTCTCGGCTCTGCCTCGGACAATACTGTGGCGCGTCGGGGTCCGGGTCGAGGACACTCGCGATCATGCTGGCTTCATGTCGTAGCGTCACGGATCTGGTCGCCGCGCAGGCGCGCGGGGAACGGATCAAGTTTCTGTTCTTCTGGGGGCACCAGCCGGAGCGCGACGGCCGGGTCGGCGCCGGATGCTTGAGTCAGTGGTGGCCAACGCCGTTCATGATCGACGGGCTCGTCTTCGCGACCGCCGAGCACTACATGATGTGGCGCAAGGCCACCGTGTTCGGTGACGACGCGATGGCCGAGCGGGTTCTCGCCGCGCCGCACCCACACGCGGCCAAGGCGCTCGGCGGCCGGGTCGTCGGCTTCGATCAACGGACCTGGGACGATCACCGCTTCGAGATCGTGGTGGCCGGCAACCTGGCTAAGTTCGGACAGCACGCCGCGCTGCGCGAATTCCTGGTCGGTACCGGAAGACGGGTTCTCGTCGAGGCCAGCCCGGTGGACCGGATCTGGGGTATCGGGCTAACCCGAGAGGACCCCGTCGCCTCCGAACCGGCTCGCTGGCGGGGCCTCAACCTGCTCGGGTTCGCGCTCATGCAAGTTCGCGACGTCCTCCACGAACAGCCGGAACGGTAGCCGTCGCTAGACGCCTAGGTCACGGACTCGCCACGATCCGTGCGCTACGGGGCGTCATGCGAAGAAGGGCAGGCGGCGTCGGGACTGGCCGATGACAGTGCGCCTCGTCCTGGACGTACCGCCGCCGTGCCCTGCGGAAGCGGGAGTCGGGGGTTAGGTATGGAACACCCGGACGTAGATCCCTGGGCCTTGCTGCCTGAAGCCGATCTGTTCGAAGGTACTGTTTGCCACCGACAATGCCGGTTTGGACACGACCTGGACGCCAGCAGCGCCGGCCGCCACGGCACGCCGTATGGCCTCTCGGATCAGCCTTAGGGCAACCGCTTTCCCGCCTTCAGTCTGTTCGGCGACGACATCATCGATACGGGCCTTCACTCCGCCGGGCGCCTGGTAAACCGCGAGCGTGAGTGTGCCGCAGATGCTCCCGTTCTGCCGGGCGACGAATAGCTGGTACTCAGGCAACGCGATCATGCGGGCCAAAGCTTGCGGGCTCAGACGACTCGGCCGGCTCGACAACTTTGGCACATCTCGGCAAAACGCTTCGATGCTCTCCGCGTCGAGAGCCTCGACGAGTTCCACCTCGACGTCCACGGGAGGCACGATACGTCGTACAAGCCGGTTCAGCTCCTACACTGCATCCGGATCTGCCGCTTTGGGTGCCCAGTGGGCAGCTGCGGCACAGGCTGGCTCACTGCGCCAGCTCGCGGATATGCGAGATCAGCGCACCGAGCCGCGGGCGCCGCGCGGTTTGGGCAGGTGGTTGACGATCCAGAGCCACACAGGGTTTCCCCGGCCGGCGTACGCCGCTTCCGCTTCCCGGGAGGCCTCCACCGCGGCGAAGCCGTAGTCGCGCATGCCTTCCTCGTATTGGGCTATCGCCGCGATGATGTCGCTGCCGGTGGTGAGGGCAGCGCACAGGTTCGCCGCGTCCATCAGCGCGGTGTTCGCGCCTGAGCCGCGGGCCGGGCTCATCGCGTGGATCCCGTCGCCGAGCAGTGTCACCCGGCTTGGCGCCCAGGCGGCGACGCGTTCGCTGCTGCGGACCCGGATGAAGAAGGTCTCATCAACGGCCGTCCGGGCCAGCAGTGCACGCAGGTCGGGGTGCCACGAACGGATCGCCCGGCACGCGACGGCATGTAAGGCCGCAGGGTCGGCCACGGCCAGTTCGGTGTCCGGCGCGCCAAGCCGATCGCGTCCGGCGGACAGACCCCACATCAGATAGTCCCCGGTCGACGTGACGCGTATTCCAGGCGCGATCTCGGCCGCCGCGTCCTCGGGTGCCCGCTGAAACTCGACCAGCCCAGCGGCCAAACCGACATCGCCGCCGATGATGGCGGTGAACCCTTCGTACATGGCCGGCGGGATCAGCCGCCGCGCAGCGTCGTCCAATGGGACCTTGCCGTAGATGACCCTCGAGCCGGTGTCCACGACCGGTGCGTCCGGCAACAGTGTGCGGCGCACGACGGAATTCACCCCGTCCGCGCCGACAAGCACGTCCGCGGCCTCGGTCGACCCGTCCGCGAAGCGCAGGGTCACACCGTCGGCCTCCTGCGCGTACCCGACGAGCTCACGGCCGAAGTGGATCCGAGCGTCGAGCCCCGCGGCGAGGATTTCCCGCAGCGTGCCCCGGTCGACCGAGGTAGACAGCGTCGCCGGATCGCCCGGGTCCAGGTTCGGGTCAACTGCCATGCGGCGCAGGACGCGCAGCTGTGCGGTCAGTACCGTGACCACGGTGCTGCGCCGGCCCGTCGTGGCGAGGAAGAGCCGGAACAACTCGGGCGGCAGACACCTCTGCAGCGCCAGCCCGGCCCGCGCGTCCAAGTGCAGCCGGTAGCCCTGCCGGCGGACGTCAAGGCCACTGTCCCGCTCGTAAACGTGCACATCGACGCCGTCCCGCACCAGCCCCTGAGCCAGACACAATCCGCCAAGACCGGCGCCGGCCACCGCTACCCGCATGACGCCTCCCACCTCACGCCATCCGAACCGCGAGAAACGCCGGAGCCAAGCGGCCGACAGTACATCCCGACAACGCTCGGCGCATCGAAACCTGCCCGCGAAACAGCCGCGAACCCCCACAGTAGCGATCACCGCAACAACCGGATCTGCCGCTCCAGGTGGGCTGGCGTTCATCGCCGGTGGTGACGCACGGTCCTCGGGTGGTCCTGGGGCAGGTCGACCAGCAGTACGCCGCCCTTGCAGTCGGCTTGCTCGACGGCGAGGGTGAGCGGTCGATCACCGAGCGCTTGGGCGTAGGTTGGCCTTCCGCGCACCCGCCACCGGTAGACCACGCTGTCGACCGGGATGAGCCGAGAGCCCTTCTTGGCCAACGCCACGTCGATCCGTTCGCTATCCGATGCCAGGGCGGCAGCTAATCACGCCGTACCGGCGGGTGGGGACGCAGGCGGGCGCAAGACGTCGTCAACCGGCCACCATCGATGACAGTCAAGACGCCGCGTGAGCGATTGTCACCACCTGTGGATCGGTGGTTCAGGGGACGTAGACGAGGTTCACGCGGTAGCGGTATCCAGGTCCGTTCTCGAAGACGTCGACATCGAGCACCAGGTCGCTCCTGCCTTCCTCTTCGGTCCAGAGGTCGACCAGGCAGCGCCAGTGATCGCCGAACCACAATGCGACTGATGTGTTCCAGGATTCGTCTGGTGGGGTGATCAGCGTGACGTCACCGTAGTTGTCAATCGCCTGGCGGCATTTCTGCGAGATTTCGGTAGGAACTGGGTCTACCGGCGGCAGGCCTGCGCCGATGGCGGCGTCTCGTCCCACCAGCGAGTCCACGACCGCCTTGAGCGTCGGCCGCCAAGCCTCTGGAATGGGACCTTCGAGCGTGGCATCCTTCACCGGATCGCCCACGTGTGCCTCCTCTGCGATGCCAACGTGTGATTGGGTGATCTTGGTTGGGTGGCGGCGGGGGCCTTGGTGGCCGGGGTGGCCGCGGGGCGTCCGACGAGTTTGCCATGTTCGAAGCGGGCGTCCACACGCACGAGCGCGACGAGGTGGGGTGCGTTGGCCGCCCGCTAGCGGGCTCGGGTACTCGTAGGAGGAGAGCCGCTCGCCGAGATCGCCGGTGGTTATCGCGACGGCGTTGGCGAACGTGGCGCCGTAGACGAGCTTGAACGCGGCGACGGCACGGCGGGCGTGGTCACGGTCCTCGGTTCCGACTTTCGGCCGGGGCGTTCTTCGCGTTCGAGCCGGGCCAGACGCGGCGTCATGAGCAGGCTCGCCCGATCAACGTGGGAACGGGCGCAGGGGCGAGGTGTCGCCCACGGACCAGTTGTGACCGAACGGGTCCGTGAAGCCACCTTGACGGTGCGTCCCCCAGGGCACGCGGTGATCCTCGATTGCCGCTCCGGCGACTGCGCCGGCCGCGACGGCGCGCTCGATGAAGGTGTCGGGGTCATCGACGAACACCTCGATGCGGGTGCTCGTGATTCCGACCTGGCCAGGACTCGTCTCTGTCGGGTTCTCGGGATTGACCTGGTGGAGGAAGAAGGGGGCGCCGCTGATCGCGAGGCCGGCCACGCCACCAAGGTTCCACAGCTCCGTCGCGCCAAGCGCAGTCCTGTACCAGGCGACTGCGGCCTCTGCATCAGAGACGATCAACATCACCGAGATCACTGGCGATGCGGCGAGCACCGTATCGCTGGATGAGGCGGAACGACTCTTCGGTTCCTCGGTCATGCCCACAGCATGCCGGACACCGCCAGCGGCGTCTCCCCACCTACCCAAGATGAATCGCCAGGTCGAGGCCGAGGTGACCACCGCGACCTGACCGGACGCGACTCGGGGGTCACCGGCGCAGCCGGTGACCCCCGAGTCCTGTTCGTGTGAGACGAGGTCAGGTCACCAGTTGCCGAGGACGAGGCGTCCGTTGACGGGGGTGATGTTGTAGGGGCCGGAGGTGTACCAGCGGCCGAGGCTGGTGAGGCCTTGGTTGAAGGTGTAGTAGCCGAAGGTGTTGTTGCCGAGGTCGTAGGCCATGACGATGTCGGCTTTGCCGTCGCCGGTGACGTCGCCGGCGGCGACGCGGTTGCCGACGTTGGCGAGGTCGAAGTTGCCGGTGCCGACGTAGTCGGTGGTGCGGTTGAAGGTGGTGCCGGTGCTGGTCCAGCGGTGGATGGTGGTGGTGCCGTCGCCGTCGTCGTGGATGAGGGCGGGTTCGGCTTTGCCGTCGCCGGTGAAGTCGGCGACGACGAGGCGTCCGGCGACGGGGTCGAGGTTGTATTGGCTGGAGGTGTAGAAGCGGCCGAGGCTGGTCAGGCCTTGGCTGTAGACGTAGTAGCCGAAGGTGCCGTCGCTGATTTGGTAGGCCATGACGATGTCGGCTTTGCCGTCGCCGGTGACGTCGCCGGCGGCGACGCGGTCGCCGACGTTGGCGAGGTCGAAGCTGCCGGTGCCGACGTAGTCGGTGGTGCGGTTGAAGGTGGTGCCGGTGCTGGTCCAGCGGTGGATGGTGGTGGTGCCGTCGCCGTCGTCGTGGATGAGGGCGGGTTCGGCTTTGCCGTCGCCGGTGAAGTCGGCCACGACGAGGCGTCCGGCGACGGGGTCGAGGTTGTATTGGCTGGAGGTGTAGAAGCGGCCGCGGCTGGTCAGGCCGGCGTCGAAGACGTAGAAGCCGAAGGTGCCATCGCTGATCTGGTACGCCATGACGATGTCGTCGGTGCCGTCACCATCGACGTCACCCGAGGCCATCCGATCGCCGACGTTCGCGAGGTCGAAGGAACTCTCACCCTTGTAATCGGTCGTGTGGTCGAACGCCGTACCGGTCGAATTCCAGCGGTGGATGGTCAGGGTGCCGTCGCCGTCGTCGTGCCCCAACGCCGGTCCCTTGCGTGCCGTCGCCCCCGCGATCAGGCCGGTGCGCCGGATCGGCTTGTACGTCCTCAGGTCACTGGCGCTGTTGAACCCACGACTGCCGACGTTGTTGTCCTTGTACGGGTTCTGGACCGTCTGGCCGTCGTCGTTGAAGGAGTAGACGTAGGCGCCCTTGCTGTGGTCGTTCCGGTCGGCCCAGTGCGAGAAGAGTTCGATGTGGCCGCTGCGGACCATCGCGTCGCCGGCCTGGAAGCTGTCGATGCTGCCGAGGGTGTCCCAGCGGGAGTTGTTCCCCTGGAAGTCGTCGGTGATGTAGCTGGTGTTCAGGTGCCAGGCCATCGACACGAGACCGGAGCAGTCGCGCCGGTAGGTCTTGTCGCCGTCCATGTCGCTCGCCCAGGAGCCGGTCTGGGTGTAGGTGAGGTCCCGGTCCACCCAGTTCTGTGCACGGGACAGGACCTCGCTGCGGCTGATCGGGCCCTCGATGGTGGAGGCCTGGGCCGGCGCGGACGACACGCTGACCAGGCCAGCGGCGGCCATCGTGATGGTGCCGAGGATCGCGGCCGGTCTGCGGGCTCGGAAGCGACGCATGGGTCTTCCCTTCGTGGTGGGGATGAACGGAGTGGTCGCGAACGTGGATCGAGGTGCACGACAGCCATTGGCTGGACCCAATGCGACAGGTAAAGTCGCAGCGCACAAGCCACCGTGGGGCCTGCCCTCGATGGCTGGTCCCGCTTGGTCCTGCTGTGCGGTTGTGTGTTCGCGACCCTTTCGTCGGAGGTGGGATGAGGGCCGTCCACTCCGGTGAGTGGTCCGCGAGCTGCCGGTGCGGTGGCTGGCAGAACCCTCGCAGCCACATCAGGTAGCGAACCTGGATGGATCCTTGACAACTTCGGACGCCCTGCTCGCGGGCCGTCCAGCGGCGCTACGGACGCGGGGGCGAAGCCGTGGAACTATGCATACTGGGTGATCTCCGCGTGGTCGCGGCCGGCCGGCCGCTCGAGTTGGGACCACCGAAGCAACGGCTGGTGTTCGCCGCGCTCGCCGTGGACGTGGGCCGCAGCGTGCCGATCGAGGCGCTGGTCGACCGGGTCTGGGACGACGCCCCGCCGGCTGACGCCCGGGGCGTCCTGTACACGTACCTCACCCGAATCCGGCGGATCCTGGTCGCGGCCCAATCCGCCGAGACGGTCCCGATCACGGTCGGCCGCAGTCAGACCGGCTATCTGCTCGACATCGACCCGGACCGCGTCGACCTGCACCGCCTGCGCCGCTTCGCCGAGCAGGCCCAGGGCCTCGCGGCGGCCGACCCCGACCGGGCGGCGCTGCTGCGGGAGGCGGTCGAGCTGTGGCGGGGCGACCCGCTCGACGGGCTGCCCGGCGCCTGGGCGGCCCGGGTTCGGGAGGGCCTGTCCCAGCAGCTCGTCCGGGTCCTGCTCGACTGGGCCGACAGCGAGATCGGCCAGGGCCGGCCGGGGCAGGTCGTCGACCGACTCACGGTGGCCCTGGAGCGCAGCCCGCTCGTCGAGCCGCTGGCCGTGACATTGATGCGCGCCCTGTACTTCGACGGTCGCCGAGCCGAGGCACTCGACCTGTACGCCCGGACCCGCGTCAAGCTCGCCGACGAGTTGGGCATCGACCCGGGCACCGACCTGCAGGACCTGCAGCGGGAGATCCTGCGGGGCACGCTGCGTGCGCCGAGGGTGGCCGCGGCCCCTGTCGAGATGCCCGGAGTGGCGCAGCCCGCTGCCGCCGTGCCCACGCGTGTCGAGGCGAAACCGGAGCCGGCACACCATGCTCCGCCGGGACCCGGCTGTCAGCTTCCGGCCGACCTGCCCGACCACGTCGGCTGTGAACCGGAGATCTCCTGCGCGTTGAGCGTGCTGCAACCCGGCGATGGGCGCCTCAAGGACAACGCCGCGCCCGTGGTGATCCTTTCCGGCCCGGGCGGCGTGGGTAAGACGGCGCTCAGCATCCGGCTCGCATACCTCCTGCGCCACTCGTACCCCGACGGGCAGATCTTCGTCACCCTCGCCGGCCGAGGCGGCGACTCCGGGGAGGCCCTGGACCGGGTGCTGCGGGCCCTGGGCGCCACGAATATCCAGCAGTTGCCCACTTTGGAGGACAAGCTCGGACAGTACCGCGCCATGCTGAGCGGACGCCGATTCCTCATCGTGCTCGACTCGGCGGTCAGCGCCGAGGAGGTTCGCCCGCTCGCGCCCGGTGGGCCGGGCAGCGCCCTGATCGTGTCCAGCCGGGCCCTGCTGACCACCATCCCGGGCGCCGAGCAGATCGAGGTGCCGTTGCTCGACCGGGCCGACTCGGTCGTCCTGTTGGAGCGCATCGTCGGGCCAGGCCGGGTGGCCGCCGAGCCGGAGGCGACCGCCGCGCTTGTCGAGATGTGCGCCGGCCTGCCGCTCGCCCTGCGGATCGTCGGCGCCCGGATCGCGGCCCGACCGCACCGCCGGATCGCCCGCCTGGCCGAGCGGATGCGCGACGAACGCGCGAGGCTCGACGAGATGACGGCGGACGGGCTGGCCGTCCGGGTCAGCGTCGCGGTCGGCTACCAGGCGCTCGACCCACCGGCCCGTCTTGCGTTCCGGTTGCTCGGCTTTCTCGGGGTGTCGAGCTTCGCGGAGTGGCTGGTGGCGGCACTCGTCGGCGGCTCGATGGACGACGCCGAGGAACTGCTGGAACAGCTCGCCGACGCCCGCCTGGTGACCGCCGTTGCGGACCCGACGCACCGACTGCTCCGGTACCACATGCACGACCTGGTCCGGCTGTTCGCCAGGGAACGCGCCGTCGAGGAGGACAGCGACGACGCGCTGCGCGCCGCGGTGGCCAGAGTGCTGGTCACGGCCACCGAGCTGGGTGAGCGGCTCAACCAGCGGCTGCCGTACGCCATTCCGCCGCTGTACCGGCAGGCGCCGCTGCCGGTGGACGTACCGGCCGTCCCGCTTCCGGCGGATCACCAGCTACCCGGTTGGCTGGAGGTCGAGGCGCCGACGCTGATCGTCGCGGTGGAACGGGCCGCGGAACTCGGCATGGACGTGGCGGCGTGCGCGCTGGCGGACGCGTTGGTCTATGCCTCTTTCGCGGTCCGCAACGACTTCGTCGGCTGGGGACGCACCCACGCGGCGGCGTCGGCCGCCGCCCGGGCGGCCGGCAACGTGGTCGGCGAGGCGGTGATCGAGTGCGGCATCGCGCTGCTGCGCTACAAGGAGGACCGGTTCGCCGAGGCCGAACGGAACTTCCGGACCGCCATCGACCTGTTCGAAGCCGCCGGCCACGAGCACGGGTCGGCTGCGGCGCGCAACGGTCTCGGCACCGTACTGCGTGAGGTGGGCCGGCATCGCGAGGCGGTCCCGCTGCTGACCACAGCCGCCGAGGTGCTGGGCCGCTTGGGGGGCGAGACCGCCGCCGCGCACGCGACCTACGGCATCGGCTACTGCCTGCGGGAGCTCGGCGACGACGAGGCGGCACTGAGCTGGATGGGTCGTACCGTGGACACCTACCGTTCGCTGGGCCACGCTCGCGGCGAGGCCATCGCCGCCCGGGGGATCGGCCTGGTACATCGGGCCCGGGGTGAGCTGGCCGAGGCGGAGCGCTGGTGCCTCCGCAGCCACGACCTGATCCTGGCGAGCGGCGACGAGTTGCTCGCCTGCTACACGGAGCAGGCGCTGGCGAAGGTGTGGATCCGGCAGGGCCGGTTGAGCCGGGCGCAGGAGCCGTTGGAGCGCGCCCTCGGGACGTGCCGGCGGCTGCACGACCGGTTCGGGGTGGCGCTGGTCCAGCGGACCGTCGGCGAACTGCACCTGGCGGCCGGCCGGCCGGACGTCGCCCTGGAGAACCTTCGGCTCGCGTACGACGGATGGGTCGAGCTGCACCACGATCTCGGTGCCGCACGGACGCTGCGCGACCTGGGTGCGGCTCATGCGGCGCTGGGCGATGTCGCGTCCGCCCACCAGGCATGGGAGACCGCCGCGGCGACGTTCCGCCGGCTCGGCACCCGCGAGGCCGACGAGGCGTCCGGCTGGCACGAGCGGTGGGCATGCGGTTGCGAGGCGACCGCGTCGGTGGGCGTGGCCGTGTCGGTTGCCCACCCGGCCTGAACCCACCCTGGCCTGCGCTTCCAGGTTTCGTCCAGATCGCCGGCAGGCCGGCTCCCTAGCGTCGGAGCAGCACCGGGCGCCCACCCGGGCAGCAGCTTCGACGAGATGGAGAGACGTTTCATGACGATCCGACGCAGCAGCGCGTACCTGGTGGTGGCGGTGGCCCTGGCCCTCCCGGCGGCCGGATGCGCGCACGCCGACCGCGCCGGTGCCGCGGCCGGCGGCCCGGCACCGGCCTTGTCCGGGCCGACCGCCGCGCCGGACCCGGCGGGCACCGCCGTCGGACCGCAGGCGACGCCCACCACCCTCGGCGTCCCCGCGCCACCGGCTTCCGCCCCGGACCCGGCCCGCCCCGGTACGGAATCCGGCCGAACGGTCGACCCCGCCTCCGCCGCCACCGGGCCCGCCCGGCTCGCCGCCCTGCCGAGCACCGACACCGACCCGTCCTGCCGGCCGCCGGTCCTGCTCGAGGCCACCGGCGCCGCGCTCAACGGGCAGAGCGTCACCGACGTGCAGGTGCTCGGCTGCCGCAGCGGCTTCGCCCGGCTGATGGCGATCGCCCCGCAGTCGGCCTCCATCCCCGGTGGCGACCAGGTGTTCCTGCGCAAGGACACCAAGGGCTGGCGGGTCGTCGGACGTACCTCGGCATCCACCGACTGCGGCGACCCCGGCCTGGTCACCGCGGTCCGGGCGGTCTGCGCCGGTCTGGCCTGACGGCCGGCGGCGGCCTCCGGGCCGGGCGGGCCGGCCGGAGGGGGAGACCGTCCGGCTCGCGGGCCCGACGAGCGGCAGTGCCGAAGACGACGGATACTCGCCTGATGACTGGACCGGATCTCGACCCCGAACAGTACCCGCCCATCGACCCACGTGAACCGGTGCCCGACGACGCGGGCGTCCTTCTGCCCGGCGGACCGGACGAGCTGCCCGAAGCCCCGCACGAACCGTCGCCAGACGATGGTGGCAACGCCGGCGGCGTGCGCGAGCCGGCATAGACAGCGCCGCGACCGGCGGATTCTCCTCGCCGACCGCGAAGGCGTCAGCGTCGGCGCCCCGGGGAGTCGGTAGGGCGGGAGTCCGCCCATGCCACTGAGCGCGCATCTGATCTTGACGAGACGCGCTCAGCCTTGGCGAAACGGGCGAGTGATCGGGTGCTTCTGATCAGCTACTTCGCCTTCGTACGTGCACGTATTGCGGCGTAGGTGCAGGGCGAAGGCGGTGATCCAGGTCCAGCCGACTCCGATGGTGAGGCGCTGATACAGGCCGCGGTGTTCGGGTACGGCCAGGCCTTGGATGAGCAGGAGCATGGTCACGCCGGCCGCCGCGCTGGTTACCGTCCAGACCCAGGAGCGACGTCGGGCCGAGCAGATGGCCCAGGTGAAGGTCAAAAGCGGTAGGGACAGAAACGCGATGCTGCCGGCGGCGTTGTGCGCGGTGCCGGTCCAGGTGTGCTGAGGCTGCCCGGCGACGTCGGTGGTGAACAGCCCGGAGGCGATGAGGGCTACGCCGAACAGGCCGGTCAAGGCCGCCGCGGTCCGGGCGGCTGAGCGGGGGCGCAGGGCCCGGCGGACACCGAGGGCGAATACCACGAACAGCGAACCGCACACGAGGAAGTTGGTGGTCTGGATCCAGCCGGTCGATCCGGTGGCCAGTTCGCTGACGGACTGGCGGATCGGGCGGTATCCGGGCTGCAGCGCGCCACCAACGATGATCACGATGCCGAACAGAGGACCGGCGGCGGCGCCGCATGCGAGGAGCCGCCGGGTGGTGATGTCTTTCTTCATCGCTCTATTGGGCGTGCCAGAGCTTGATCTTGGTAGCGGCAGCCGTCGGTCGGTACGGGGCCGATGGCGGGGTTCCGAACCTACTTTCGTCGGTACGGGAGGGACGGGTTCCCGGTTCCGACCTACGGTTGTCGCGTGGTGGTAGCCAGCTTGAGTGGGTCGGATGCGGTCGCCGAGCGGGATGACCCGCCGAGGCAGCGGTTGGTCGACGCTGCGGTGGTAGCGGTTGCGTTGCTCTCCGGACTGGTGTTGTTGGCCGGGACGACCGCCGATCTTCGGGGCGGTGGCGGCCTCACCGCGGTGGTCTTCGCGGCGGCGGCCGGCGCGCTGTGGTGGCGCCGGAGCGCACCGGTCACCGTGGCCTGGGTTGTTTTCGCTGGCAGTGCCGTCCTGGCCGCCGTCGAGACCATCGGCTCGGGCGGCTCGATCCGGCCGGGTGAGGACACGGTTGTGTTCCTCACTTCGGCTGCCCCGTTCGCGGCCTATGCGGTCGCGGTGTACGCGAGGCGTCGCGTGTCGGGTTGGGCGGCCGTGGTCGCTCTCTTGGTTGCGGCCACGGCACCGTGGCCGCTCTCGTGGGTGCGGCTCCGTTCCAGCCTGGTGTTGCTCGGTGTGCCGGTCCTTGCCGGCCTGTACCTGGCGGCGCGGCGCCGCATGATCAACATGCTGCGCGAGCGGGCCCGGCGGGCCGAGGCCGACCGGTACGCGGAGGCCGAGCGGGCCGCCGCAGGTGAACGTGCCCGGCTTACCGCCGAGATGCACGATGTGGTGACACATCAGGTCAGCCTCATCGTGCTGGAGGCCGGCGCGCTCGGGCTCACCGCAGCCGATGAGGCGACTCGGGTTGCCGCCGAACGGATCCGAGAGGCCGGCTGCGCCGCGCTCGACGACCTTCGCGACCTGGTCCGAGTCCTGCCCGAGCAGCCGCCTGCCCGCGAGCCGGCGCCGGAGCCGCTGCCAGATCTGCGACCACTGGTGGGTGCGGCGGCCCTGGCGGTGACCGGTACCCCGGTGCCGGTGTCCCCGGCGGTCGGTCAGGCGGTGGTCCGGGTCATTCAGGAAGCGCTGACCAATGTGCGCAAACACGCGCCTGGTGCCCGTGTCGAGGTCGGGGTGCAGTACGAGGGCGGCGGCGTGCGAGTCCTTGTCCGCAACGGAGTAGTTCGGTCGGCGGCGGACGCGCGGCTGGCCGCTTCCGGAGCGGGGACCGGGCTGCACGGGTTGCGGCGTCGGGTCGAACTGCTCGGCGGCACGTTCGCGGCCGGACCCGAGCCCGGGGGCGGCTTTACGCTGCGGGCGCTGCTGCCCGGCGTGCAACCCGACAGGTCGTCATGATCCGGGTCGTGGTGGCCGACGACGATCCGTTTGTCGGCGCTCACCTGCGGACAATCCTGGCGAGCGCCGGCGACATCGAGGTCGTGGACACCGCGACAGACGGGGCCGCAGCGGTCGAGGCCGCCATCCGGCACCGTCCGGACCTGGTCCTGATGGACCTTCGCATGCCCGGCGTCGACGGACTGGTCGCCACCGAGCAGATCGCCGCCCTGAACCCGGCCCCGGTCGTGGTGGCGCTGACCACGTTCACCGCCGATCGGTATGTGGCCGCCGCGCTGCGCGCCGGAGCCAGCGGGTACGTAGTCAAGACCACGCCGCCGCGCGAGTTCGCCGGCCTCATCCGCACCGCCGCCGCCGGCCACACGATCCTGCCGCCCGGCGCGGCCCAGGTCCTGCTGCCCGCCGACCCGGCGGTGACGCTGCCGAACGGACTGTCCGCACGGGACCGCGAAATCCTGACCGGCCTGGGCCGCGGCCTGACCAACGCTCAACTGGCGGCCCACCTGCATCTCACCGAAGCCACCATCAAGGGCTACGTCTCGCGGGTCCTGACCCGGCTCGGCTGCACCAACCGGACCGAGGCGGCCCTCCTCGCCCAGCGCGCCGGACTCGTCACGTACGAATGACCCGAACCCGACCGGCACCGTGGGGACAATGCCGCCTGACAACTCGTTCGGCTGCACGCTCATGCCGCTGACAAGGCGGCGCCAGCCACGCCATGGTCGCCGAGCCCACGGGAACCTTACGGTGGCGGTATGCCGCGCATCGAGCTGACTACGCACGTTCAGGCCGTCCCGGAAGCTGTCTTCGACGCCTGCCTCGATGTTGATATGCACACCGAATCCATGGGAAGTAGTGCCGAGCGGGCGGTCGGCGGCATGACGACCGGCCGGTTGACGGCCGGCGATGCCGTCACGTGGGAGGCCCGGCATCTCGGCCTTCCTTGGCGGATGACGGTTCGGATCGTTGACTACCGGCGGCCGCACGGCTTCGCGGACGAGCAGATCAGCGGCCCATTCGGCCGATGGCGCCACGAGCACAGCTTCACGCCGATCCCGGATGACTCCTCGACAACCCTCATGCGCGACGTCATCGAGTTCACCGCGCCGATGGGACCCGTTGGCGCCCTCGTTGCCAGCCTCATCCTGCGGCCCTACCTGCAACGCCTCATCGCACGCCGCAACATCTATCTTGCTGCCGCCCTGGCGGGGCTTCCTCGCTCAGCCACGAGAGGCGCGCAAGATCCGGAACATGGGCCGCATGATCAAGATCGCCGCTGACCCGCTTCCGCCTATTCGCTCCGGGCCTCTCGTTGCCGAAGCAATCCGGGCACAGCGCACCACGCGGCGATTTGATCAATTTTCGGTGCCATTGCGGAGGATGGACGCAAGCCTGCCTTCCGGCTATCTTGCTTCAAGATCAAGGGGGGTCAACGTGGGTGCGTCCGGGTGGAGCTACTACGTCGCATATCAGCCGGATCTCCAAGTCGCGCTGGACGGACTGCGGCGGCAGGTTTTCGAGACCGGCGACTACTGGTGGGCCGTGCCGTATGAGTACGGCAAGTCGGCGGCGGATTTTCCGAATCGGCCGATGACGGAGGCCGAGCTGTGGGCGGACGAATCCGTCCAGGAGTCCGGTACCCACTCGATACTGGATATGTCGCGAATCTTGGCCGACGGTGAAGAGCCTGGCTACGGGACGATTCAGCCGGTGATCGAGGCGGAGGCGATCGAGTACCTGGGTACCCGCAAGCTGACTCGGTCGCACGTGGAGGCGATCGAACCTCTCGCTAACCGAAGCTGGTTCGGCCGGTGTGCGGTTTTGCATGACGCTGACGGCAATCCCAGCGAGATCTACTTCTGGGGTTCCTCTGGTGACTAGGGCTGTCTCGTAGCTGGACGGCGGTCTCGGCCGTCTCCGCATCTCGTCCTCGGCATGACACGCGTGACATCTATCTGATTCGAAGGAAGCTCGGCATGACTGGTCCACGCGAAACGTTCCTCCGACTGGTGAACGGTGTCTGTGACGGTCCGTACGAAGACCTGGCCGACCTGTACGGCGAACAGACCCATGTCACGCATCCGTTTCACCCGCTCAATCCGCCACCGCTGCGCAGCCGGAGCGAGTTGCACGAGCATTTCACCGCGGCGCCTCCGGATGGCCGGACGTTGAACCGTAAGCCGGTCGACGTGAGGATTCACGAAACCGCGGACCCGGAGGTGATTGTCGCCGAGTTTGCCTATCAGGGGCGGGTCGCCGAGACGGGTGAGGCCTTCACGGTGCCGTGCGTCTTCGTGATGCGTATCCGCGATGGGCTCATTATCGAGTCCCGGGATTACATCGACCACGTCGCCAGCGCGCGGGCGTGGGGTCAACTCGACAGCCTGTTGACCGCGCTCCGGCCGCAGACGAGCGGCACCATCGACGGCGAGCCCCGACCCTGATTCACGCCTCGCCAGCAGCGGTGTGTCGAGGGCGACTGCGTTGGCTGCCGTCCTGGGGCAGGATCGTTGCGTGGTCAGCATCAGCCAGGAATCCCGTGACGAAACCGCGCAGCGGCTGCGACGCGTCATAGCGGCCGCCGAACTGGTCATATTCGACGGCGAGTGGTCGTTTTTCGAGGCGCCGCTCACTCAGCCACCGGCCTTGACGGTTGACCTGCTGGCCGTGGTGCGCGACGAGGATCGGTGGTCCTGGCTGGCGCCAGGCGGGGCGACCGACGGTGAACGCTTCACGGTGTTCTCGTTTCACTTCCCGCCGGAACTGGACAACAGCGGGTTCGTCGGGTGGCTGGCCACCGAGTTGAAGCGCCGGCTGGGTACCGGGGTGTTCGTCATCTGTGGTCACAACGGCGACCGCGGTGGCATCTACGACTACTGGGGTTGCCCAACTCAGGTCCGCGCCGAGGTCGTACAGGTCCTGGGTGAGCTGCGAGCCGGCCGGTAGACCACAGCGGTGGTGGCCTCCAGCTGTACATGATCTCGGGACGAGCGGGTCAGGTGCCGGTCTGCTGTTCCAGTTGCCGACGAGCATTTCGCCACAGGTGCTTGAATTTGCCGGGGGACACATTTTCCAAGGCGGGATCCAACGTGGCGGCGGGCAGCGGGAACGGGGCCTCCGGCACAACCCCGTACCGCTGTTCGTACGCGCCCACCGCGCCCACTATCCCTGAGTCGCGAGCGATGAGCACCTCTGCGAGCGACGCTGCCGCAACGACGACCCCGTCCGATACGCGCACCTCAACGTGGCGCAGCGCCCACCCATCAGCGTCCAGCTCCTCGTAGTTCCAACGGTCGTCATCCGCCGAGTACCAACGGACGTAGGTGAGCACGCGACCATTAAGCCACCTCCATGGGGCACTTCGGAGGCGCTGGGACCCGATGTCACGCGTCGGTTGTGCGGTGGCGGGCGCGTACCAGGCGGTGGAGCGCCACCAGGGGAGCCACGCCCACCGGATACCAGGCCAGGTCGACCGGGTCGAACTGCACACCCAGCGCGAGCCTCGCGGCGAGGCTCCGCGCCGACAGTTCGGCTGGCACCCCGGTCAGCTGTGCGAGCTCCACCACCCAGCAGAAGGCCGTGGCGACGGTCCCGGCGGGCATCGGCGCCATCCGTGGCCACAGGAACAGCACTGCGGCCCAGACCATCGACGCGTACAGCGCGGTGCCGGAGTACTGTCGCAGGGCCCCGTCGTCGAAGGCGCGAATCAGCAGTGCGAGGCCCAGGAACAGCAGCGCGGCCAGGGGCATGAGCCACCGCGCCGTACGGGGCTTGATCGACATTCTCGCCACGGTAGCCCTTTGCCGGACCGCGACCTGTCCTCCCTCTCGGCTCGATCGAGGGCTCCCACACACGGCCTCGTCCTGAGTGCGCCGGGTGCTGGGGTTGATGTGAGGATGGCGAGGTGCTGAGTATCGGCCCGTTGACACACCTCGACCGCGGCGAGTGGGAAGCGTTGACCCGGAGTTTCCACGCGCACTGGGCTGGCCGGCCGGGTCGGCCCGCGACCGAGGTCGACGACGATGGCTACGAATGGACCTGGCAACGCCTGGTGGACGGTGGGCAGATCCGGGGCATCTGCGCACGGCTCGACGGCACGATGGTCGGCATCGCGCATTACCTGTTCCACGCAAGCGTCTGGGGTGCCGGGAGGTGCTATCTGGCTGAACTGTTCGTTACGCCCGAGGTACGACGGCGAGGCATTGCCACCGCAATGATCGAATGGGTGGCGCAGGATGCCGACCAGCACGGATCCCCACGCCTGTACTGGAACACCGAGGTCGATGCCGAGGCCCGAGCTTTGTACGACAAGATCGCGGTCTACCGGGGCTACGTCGTGTACAACTACTCGCCGTCGGCCACTGCCACCACGTAAGCCAGGTCAGTACGCCGCCGATCGCGCGATGCCGCGCCCTCGTGGTCGTTCACGCGTCAACGGACGACGAGCGCGTCGCCCATGCGTAAATCCTCTTCGGCACGGTCGATGTGCTGACCGTCGTCGAACGCGGTGCTGGCTATCCGGAATCGTGACGGCTCGGCGATCTCCGCACGGGCGAGAGCCCACGGTCCTTCGGGGTCTGCGCCCGGCACCGCGGCGAGGAGGACGACGCCGCCGTGCTGAGGGACGTCGTGGTCGGCGTGGGGCTCGTCGTACCGTGCGTGACGCAGCACGACCGGGCCGGAGCGGATCGTCTCAGGCGGCACCCCGGGGGGTACGTGACGCCACCGTCGAGCAAGCTCCGCGAAGGCGGCCTGCCGGTCGGCGCCCCGACGCGTGCTCGCGGCGACAATGGCGCTGCCCGCGTCGGCCGCGATGCGGCAGATGTCGAGGATCGGCACGCCGGCGGCCCGATTCGGATAGTGGTGGACGAGCCGAGCGTGGTTCAGCAACATGACGAGCGCTTGGGCGGCGGCCTGTTGCGGTGCTGTGAGGGTCGTCGTCGGTACCGGCTTTCGTCGGTGCGGCCGTGTGTGCGGGGTGACGAGGTCGGCCGCCCGGCCGGCCGTTGACTCGTACCATCGTCGGTCGTCGGGCCAGACGGAAGCCTCGGTCGCCCGCAGGCGACCGGTGCGCCCGATCGTCACCCCCGGCCCGGCGTCGGTGTGGCTCACGGCAATCCCGACCCGGTCCTCGGCGTCGAACCGCAGATCGGTGACCCCGTCGAAGGTGAACCTCAGCGGCGCGGCCGGCCAGGGCTTCTGGGACCCGTCCCGCGAGACGCGTCCGGTAGCGGGGGTGAACCGTCGTGGAGTGGCCAGGGTGAGCTGTACCTGCAGTCCCGCATCCGAAGGTCGGGCCGTGAGTGAGCGCACGCTGCCGGCGGCGAGGTCGTAGTCGCGGGCGAGCGCGTCGACGATTTCCTCGGTCAGCCGGAAGACGCCCGGGAAGACGCGCCCCAGGTAGTCCCGACGGACGGAACGGTCCGGCTGCGCGATGGGGAGCACCCTGTCCAGGCTCGGGTCCAGGTCGACCATCAGCCTGCGTCGGTCGGCACCGAGGTCAGCCATCCACCGTAGGCCGGCGCGCGCTCGTCTGGATCGAAGTGGCCTCGGCGCGCATGCCGCGCCCACCAGAGGTACGGCGTTGTTGTCCCAGATATCGGCGATGCGGCCGATCCGAGCCGCGTCGAAGCCCCGGGCGTCCGTGGCCAGGGCGGTCATCTCGCGGATGGAGCGGTCGAGCAGCCCGGCGAAGGCTTTCAGCGGCGAACTCACGGCCGCGAGTATCGCACCCGCGACCATGGGGCACGGCACAATCCGGTGGCCGAGGTCGCTGCGGATCGGCCGCCCGCGGGGATCAGCCACCCGGGCAGCCGGCCATTATGGCCTGGACGTCTGCCTGGCTGGACGCCCGTGCGAGCGCCCGTGCGTCGTCGATCAGCCCCGGCCAGTGGTCCACCAGGTTCCCGTTCCACTGGGCCGCGCCGATCCTGGTCATGCCGACGGCGTCCCAGCTGGCGCTGACCGCCGTCGCCGTCGACGGCACGCCGTTGACGTAGAGCCGCATCACGTGTGCGGTCGCGTCGTAGACGCCGGCCAGATGGGTCCAGACTCCCGAGCGGGCCGGACCGGTCGAGAACGCGACGACGTCCTCGGGGTTCGCCGAGTCGGCGGTGGGCAGGATGAACCACCACTTGTTGAGCCTCACGTTGTAACCGAGGTAGAAGCTGCTGGCGAGCAGGCCGTCCTGACTCATGGCGGCGAAGTCACCACCCGCGCCGTCGAGGCGGACCCAGGCCGCCACGGTGAAGCTCTGGTCGGTGCGCAGGACCGGACCGGGCGCGGTGGCCCCACCGGTGTGTCCGTCCAACTGGAGCGCGTTGGCGCACCGCCCGGTCGTCCAGCTCGCACCGCCGACGAGAGCGAGTGGGAAACCGTTGCCGGAGTCGTCGGAGGCGTTGACGCCGGTGCCGGCGTTCAGCGACCACCAGGCGCCGGGCCCCAGGATGGTGGCGTCCAACAGGTCCCGAATCTCCTCGGGCGCCGAGGTCCGGTCGATGATGCGGGCCTCGTCGACCGCGCCCGGCAACCAGTTGACCGGCCCACCGCCAGCCATGGCGCGGCCGATGACGGCCGGTCCGGTGGCGGTCCAGGTGCTGGTGTGTGTGACGGTGCCGACGAGTTCGCCGTTGACGTACAGCTTGATCTCGTGTTTGAGGCCGTCGTAGGTGGCAGCCAGGTGGGTCCAGGTCTGCGCCACCGGTGACTGGGTCGACCGGACGACGGTGCTGCCGCCGGGCCGGGTCGGACCGTCCTCCTTGCTCATGGCGAATTCCCAGCGTTGCGAGGTGGCGTCATAGCCCAGGCTGAACCCGCTTGCTGCCTCGCCGTCCTGGCTGACGGCGGTGGCCGGACGATCCAGGCGGTCGAGCTTGACCCAGGCCGCGACGGTGAAGCCGGTGTTGGTTCGGGCGACCGGTCCGGCGGTCCAGGCGGCCGCGCCGGCGGTACCGGGGAACGCCAGGGCGCTGCCCCGTTTGCCGGCCTTGGTGCTCACGCCGGACGCGACGAAGAGGGTGTGCCCGTTGCCGGTGGCGTCCCTGCGGGTGGCACCCGCCGCGATATCGTCCAGATCCCACGTTGCCCGCGCACCGTACGGGACGTCACTGGCCATCCACTCCCGAACCTGGTCGGCGCCGGTGGCGACGCCGACGGCGTGCACCTCGTCGAGGGCGCCCGGCCAGTACACGTCCCGGCCGCCGAGCCGACCCCGACCCAGGGCGAAGGATCCACGGGCGTCCCAGGTGGCTTCGTGCCCGGCCGTGGCCGCCAGTCGGCCGTTGACGTAGAGGGACAGTTGGCGCCGGTCGTGGTCGTACACCCCGGCGAGGTGAAGCCACACGCCGAGTTGCGGGGGCACCCGGTACGCGGCGACGTCGGACGGGACCGTGTCGGCCGCGCTGTCGGCGCGTTTCCTGCCGAAGATCCAACCCACGCCGGCCCGGTAGCCGAGGACGAATCCGCTGTCGACCTGACCGTCCTGGCTGACCGCTACGGCGGTGGCGTCCCGGTCCAGGCGCACCCAGGCGGCGACGCTGAAGCTGGCGTCGGTGTGCACGACCGGGTTCGCCGTGTACGCCTGCGCGGCGACGCCGTCGAGGGTCAGCGCGTCGGTGCCCTGCCTCCGGGTGGTCCAGCCGGTGGCGCCGATCCGGGCGAGGGTGTGCTGGCCGCTGGTGGCGTCGCTGTCGGTGCCGTCCAGCGGCCACCAGGCGGTCGGACCCCACCGGCCGAAGGCGCCAGTGATCTCGGCGACCCGACGGCTGGACGCGGCGTACGGATAGACGTGCAGGTCGTCGAGGAGGCCCTGCCAGCGCGACGGCGTGAATCCGTACCAGTTGCGGTAGCCGACGACGAACGGACCGGCGGCGTCCCAGGTGCTGCGGTGGGGCGCCTGCCCGGCGAGCCGTCCATCGACGTAGATGCGCAGTTCGCCGGCCTCGTGGTCGTAGACGCCGGCGAGGTGGGTCCAGACGGCGACCTGAGCCAGCGTGTTGGACAGCGCGACGTCCTCGGTGCCGGCCTCGGTGTCGCTGGTACGCATGACGAAGGCCCACCGGTTGGTCACGTCGTAGCGCAGCTCCATGCCGGCGAAATTCATCCCGGACTGGCTGACCGCGACCCGCCAGTCGGCGGAAGCGTCGAGCCGGACCCAGGCGGTGACGGTGAAGCTCGTGTTGGTGTGCACGACGGGCCCCGGCGTCTGTCCGCCGGTGCCGTCGGCACCGTCCAGTGCGATGGCGTCGCCGCCGGACTGGCCCTCCCGCCAGGAGTAGCCGCCGCGCAGGGTGATGGGGTTGGCGGTACGGGTGTCGGCCAGGACGCCGGTGTCGGTGCGGTCGACCGGCCAGCCCGCCGCCTCGACGGGCAGGCCGGTCGCGAGCACCGAGAAGTCGGTGTACTGACTCCGGTTGCCAGCCCGGTCCACCCCGTAGACCCGCAGGGTGTCCAGGGTCTTGACCGGGGTGACGGTGATCGTCGCCTGGCCGTCGACGGCGGGCACGGTGGTGGCCGACCTGTCCTTGAGGGCGTAGGCGAGGGCGACGACGTCCGGCATGGCCCGGGCGTCGAGGCGGAACTGTGCGGGCTGGTCGACCTTGAACGTCGTGGGGCAGGCACCGACGCAGACCCGGGTCACGGTCGGCTTGCCGGTCGGTGCGGTGGTGTCCACGACGAACCGGCACCACGGGCTGGCCGGACCGACGTCCACCACCCCTTCGAACTCGTTGTTGTAGGCCGACGCCCGCCACTCGTAGACACGATCCTGTTCGAGCGCGGTCGACACGGGTACGGCCACCTCCTGTCCGGAGGCGTGGGCGTCCGAGTCGGCAGAGGAGATCGAGGACGAGCCGGCCTCGCGCCATTCGAACCGGGTGAAGATCGACTGACCGGCGTCGGCGTCGAAGAGCCGGACCCGGAACTCCGGTCGGGCGGTGTCCACGTAGACCGGGGTGGTGGCCGAGCAGCCGGCGACGCGGGCGGTGCTGACCTGGGTGGGCGCCGCCGGCAGACTGTTGTACCAGACGTCGACGAACGGGTCGTTGTCGAACACCTTGCCGCCGTTCCCACCGCTCGACTCGTCCGACGCGATGGCGAGGGTGACCTGTGGCAGGTGTGCGGCAGCCGCCTCGGTGACCAACGGATGGAGATCGAACTCGACCGTCTCCAGCGTCTCGCAGTCCCCGGAGGGTGTCTTGACGGAACCGAGGTTGCGCAGCAACGCCGGCTTGGCGTCCCAGCTCCCGGTCGCCGCGATTGGTGCGCTGGTCCAGAGGAACACCGGCTCCGGGCTGCACGAGTAGCGCCACTTCTCCTTGAGCGTGAAGATCGCCTTCTTGATCTGCTTGTCGGCCAGGTAGCCGGTGTCCAGTTGGAAGTACGACCGGAACCGGTCCGTCGTCGAGTCCTCCGGATCACGGCCGACCCGGGCGTCGTAGGCGGAGTCCCACCAGCCGTAGTACGAGAGGTCCTGCTCCACCATGAGCCAGTGCTGCCGGTCGGCCGACTGCGGCGGGTCGAGATACACCGGGAAGGTGGTCCGTGGGTCGGTCAGCAGGCGTCGGTCGGGCACGATGGTGAGGGAGTCCCGCTCGACGCGCAGACCCATCCGGGCCCGCCGGTCACCGAGTGCCGGCTCCCGCTCGCGGGACACCACCGGTTCGGCCCGCCCGGACACCCCGGTCGTGGCGGCTCGCCGCCGGGCACCGGAGGAGTCCCACATCCAGGCGGTTCCGAAGGTGACCGTGGGCGTACCGTCGGCGGTCACCGCCACGGCCGTGCCGGCCGGATCGGTGCGGACGGTGAGGCCGGCGTTCCGCAGCCCGAACCGGATCCGCGCCAACTCCGGTCGCCGGGCCGCCTCCGCCGTACGGACCACGAGTACCTCGGAGAAGCCGGCGGCGGTGGCGTGCATCAGCAGGTCCACGCCGGGGATGACGTCCGGGTAGCGGGCGGTGTCGGCGGTGAGCACCGGAGGGGGCAGCGGCTGGGGCCAGCTCAGCGCCAACTCCGCCCCGGTGGCGGTGCGCAGCACGGCGAGGTCCCCGGTACCCCCGCCGGACAGGGTCAGGTCGACGGTGGTGGCCCGGGGCGCCACCCGTCCGTCGGGCCGCCGGCCCAGGGTGGTGTCGATCGGCACCCACCCCGCTCCGGTGCGGGCGCGCACCGGGCGGGCGTGGATGCGGGCCGAGTAGGTGCCGTCGGGGTGGGCGAAGACCTCCCGGTTCGCCGATCCCGACGCCGTGTCCTCGACCGGCCGCCCGGTCTGCCGGGCCCGGGCCATGGCCGAGAGGTCCTGCCCGACACCGGGCGGCTCCGGTGGCCGGGACCGCGTCGTGGTCGAACCCGACGGTCCCACCAGCAGCGCCGCCCCCATCAGGGCCGCAGCCGCGGCATACGCCAGTCGTCCCATCGTGTTCTCCCGTTCTGCGGTTCCCGGTCGGAGCGTGCGGGGTGGTCAGCCGAGGTAGTAGACGCCGCCGCTCGACGGCCAGCCACCGGCGGAGCGCCCCGTGCCTCCGACCGGGCCGCCGCCCGTGCCACCGTGCAGGAAACGCTGTATGTCGATGCTGTTGCGCGGCGGGCCACCGTCCGGTTCGTCGTCGTAGATCTCGGTCCGTACGTTCTCGTAGGGCCGTGGGCTGAGGCAGTCGTTCCAGCCCACGCAGTCGCGCTCCTGCCACTGGTAGACCACCCGGGGCGCCGGGTCCGGCCGTTGAGCGCAGGCGATCGCCGGCGCCGGATCACCGCTGTCGCAGGCGCTCCACCGGCTCTCCCGGATGTCCCGGCCGTAGTTGCGGGGATAGACCTCGAAGATCGGCAGGTCGATCACCCACGAGTCGGACTCCCGCACCGGTGCGGGCCCGTTGATCACCCCGGTGACGGAGCAGGTGCCGCCATGGCACTGTGGCCTCGGTACGGGCTTGCCGGTGCTCGACTGCGATGCCACCCGGACCGGGTCAGCGACGCCCAGTCGCTTGAACAGGCTGTCGTACGGTTCCGGGATCCGGACCCGGCGACCGTCCGGGTCGGTGAAGGTGGTCGGATTGTTGTTCGCGTACGCGTACCCGTTGACCTGCTGTGAGTCCTGGTGGTCGACCACCGGGTCGGCGGCGTCGAACCGACCGGTCCCGGGGTCGTAGTCGCGTGCGCCGAGGTGGGTCAGGCCGGTGAGCGGGTCGACGCCGCCGTCGAGGAAGCCCCGGCCGCCCGGCCAGTTCACCGGGCCACCGCGCGGGTCGCCGAACGGCAGCATGTGACGGCGGGTCACCTGCTGCGTCGCCGCGTCGACCGCGAGTACGGCGGTGCCGCGCTGATCCGGTATCAGCCGCGTGACGCCGCCCTTGACCCGCAGCGCGATGGTCTCCCCGTCGTGCCGGTAGTACCGGTTCCCGGTCGTCGCCGCGCCGGAGCGGCGCAACTCGGTGTCGCCGAGATAGAGGGTGCTACCGCCCGCATCCCGGCGGATCAGCCGGTTGCCGTCCGCGTCGTAGATGTACGAGGTGGTCTGCCCGTTCGTGGTCACCGACGCGACGCGACCCTCCACGTCCCAGGTCAGCGACTGACCGGGCCGGCCGGTGGCGTTGCCGGCGGCGTCGTAGCCGTACCCGTCGGAGCGGTTGCCCGTCGGGCCGGTCGTATCGACGGTCCGTAGGGTGTGCGGCTGCGCCCCACCCGGCGCGGGGTAGGTGTAGGTGCGGGTGACGTCGCCCCCCACGGCGTGCCGCACGTCCCTGGTCCGGTTGCCGGTCGGGTCGTAGGCGTAGGACTGCCAGTAGGGCGCCGGGCCGGCCAGGTCACCGGTCGCCGGGTCGGCGGTGCAGTCGCCGGAACCCGCCCACGCCTCGGTCAACCGGCGCAACCGGTCGTAGCGGAAGCACTGGTCATCGCCGGTGGCCAGATCCGCTGCCCGGGTCAGGTCGCCCGCCGGGTCGTACTCGTGCACCGTGGCGGCCAGCAGGTCCTCGCCCAGCACCACAGTGGACTGGGTGAGGGCCCGGGTGCCGTCCTGGTAGCCGAAGCCGCGCACCACCTGCTGACCCGCCGGGCCGAGCGTCGACTCCTCGGGCTCGCCGAGGTTGGTGTAGCTGGTGCCGGCCACGTAGCTGTCCAGCGGCGAGGTCAGACTCGTCGGGAAGCCCAGGTTGTCGTAGCCCTGGCGCAGGGTCTCAGCCGGCAGGTCCCCGGCGGCCGGCAACCCGGTGGAGGTGACCTGGTCGCCCTCGTTGTAGGTGTAGGTGGTGGGGTAGGTGCCGGCCAGCCCGGTCTCCGTGGCGGGGATCACCACCGCGGTCGCGGTCCGTCGGCCCCGCAGGTCGTACTCGACAACCCGGGTTTCGTACCGCTGACCGGCCACGTAGCGGACCGCCGAGGCCGGCAGTCCCTTGCCGAGCGTCGCGGTGTCGTACGTCCACTCGGCCAGTTGGGGGCCGTCGGTCGAACCGGTGTACGCGCCGGTGCGGCGACCCAACGGGTCGTAGCGGTACGCCACCGTCTGGCCCCGACCGTCGCGGACGCTGGTCACCTGACCCCGCGCGTCGTAACCGGTGAGCGTCGTACCGGTGTCCGGGGCTTCCTCGCGCACCCGCCGGCCGCTCAGGTCGTAGCCGTAGCGCCACACGTTGCCGGCCGGGTCGGTGACCGTCGCCAGTTGGCCGCCCTTGGCGTACTGGTAGAGGGTCTCGTCGAAACCGCCGGTCGGGGTCGGTCCGGCGTACTGCCGCAGTGCCGACCGCCGGCCGTGGGCGTCGAGGACCTCGGTGGTGGCGGTACCACCGGCCGGCGGTGTGGTGGAGATCCGGTCTCCGCCGTACGCCGTCGTGGTGCGCCACCGGTCCGGGTCCTCGCCGAGGACCTGGAGCGCTGTGGAGGTCGGCCGGTCCGCGCCGTCGTAGCCGTACACCGTCTGCGCCGTCACCAGTTGCGGATCGGGTGCCAGCGCTCCGTTGACGGGGTCGGGGTCGTGCCGGGGTCCGACGACCACGGCGACCCGACCGTGCGGGTCGTACTGGGTGTCGGTGACGATCCGCCCGCCCCGGGGCGAGTCCCGCTGCGTCTGGCGTTGCCGCAGGAGCCCGTCGAAGATCTCGTAGCTGTTCTGGTAGCTCGACCCGGCGAGCAGGGTACGGGTCAGCACGGCGCTCGGCCCGTCGCTGCGCACCGTGTAGCTGAACTCGACGTTCGCCGGCGCGCTCAGCGACCGTCCCGGCCGCCACACCCGTGTGATCCGGCCCAGGGGGTCGTACGCCCGGGTGGTGGTGCCCCCGTTGGTGTCGGTCGTGCTGGCCTGCACACCGCGCAGCGGCTCGTACTCCGTCGTGGTCGTGAAGCCGAGGGCGTCGGTGACCACCGTACGGGTCAACGGTCCGCCTTCGGACGGGGTGTACGTCGTGCGGGTGGGTTCGTCGAGCGCGTCGTACACCAGCTTGGGCCGGCCATGCTGGTCGAGCGTGCGCCGGCTGGTGGTGACGTACGTGGGACCCCCGGTCCCGGTCTGCGCCTCCTCGACCCGGGTGACGTCACCCGCGGTCGGTGGGGCGCCCCACGTCGTGTTGCCGTCGTGGTAGTAGCGCTTCTCGGCGACCAGGTCGGTCGGGTACGCCCCGGCCGCGTCGCAGGCCACGCCGAGGGTCAGCTCCCGCTTGACCGCGCTGACGACCCAGTCGGTGGTGTTCTCGGCGTACTCGACCCGGGAGCAGGTGTCGTCACCCGGCTCCGCCACGTCACCCCGGTCGTGCGTCTCGATTAGGCGGCCCCGGGCGTCGTACGTGTAGGCCCGCTCGGTGGTTCGGACACCGCCGCCGGCCAGTGCCGTCTCGACGCGTTCCCATTCCAGGTCGGTCAGGTGGGCCTCCAGCGTTCCGCCGGTCCCGCCGACGCGGGGACGCTGGGCGGTGATCCCGAGGTCGCGGGGCTCGGCGACGGTACGGCTGACGAGCGCACCACCGTCGCCATCGAAGACGGTGACGGACCGGTTGAAGCCCCGCCACATCGGTAGGTCCGGCTCACCATCGACACCCACCTGATCGGGCTGGCCGGTGCGGTTGACGTCCCCGTCCATGCCCCGCATGAACAGGTGCTCGGTCAGCGTGCGCCGACCGCCCGCCGCGCCGGTGCGGACCTTCACCCGCTGGTAGCCGCGCCACTGTCCCCAGCTCTTGCGTCCGGCCGGCACCAGTTCGGCGTCGTCGTGATGCCAGCCGGACCCGCCGAACACGTACTCGTAGGAGGTGGTCTTCGGTGGGTTGCCGCCGACCAGGTCGGACTCGGTCACCTGACTCACGACGTACTTGTGGAACCAGTCCTCGGTCGGCGTGGTCCCCCAGATCGCCGGGAAGCACCGCTTCTCATTGCTGTCGACGGCGGGCACGGTCCCGGCCCGACACTCGGTCGGCTGGTACGCGACCTGGATCAGCCCGCCGGTCTCGGTGTAGATGGAACTGATCCGCCGCTTGTACATGGCCGGTCGGGTGTCGGCCCGGTCCACCCGGTTCTCCGCCGGCTGCCCGTCGAAGGTCACCGCCGGCAGGGTGGCGGTCCCGCCGACCAGGCCCGCCCGGGTGATCGAGTCGAGCCACAGCGCCGCCGGCTGCCGGTCCGCGGGCACCGGGTACGACTGGCCGAAGGTCCAGGAGTCCACGTCCCGGGCCGCGCCACCGGTGACCACCTGAGTCGTGATCTTCGAGAGTCGCCTGGTGGACCAGAACGTCGGTGACAGCACCAGGCACCCGGTCGTGTCGCACCACTGGTCCCACGGCGTGTCCGGCCAATTCTGCGGCTGGGAACGGACGCAACTGGTGCCCGGAACGCACCGGTCGGCCGGAGTGAACACCACCCGGGCCGCGGGCTGCGCGGTGTAGACGGAACCAATCCGCTGCCCGTAGTCGATCCGGGTCGGTTGCCCGCCCCGCACGTACGGGGTGGGCAGGTCCGTCCGCCCCGCGCGGCCGTAGTGGTTGGTCTCCGGGGCGTACCAGTACGACATCACGTCGTTGTGGCGGTCCACGACGAAGTCCAGGTTCCACCGGTACGCCTGCTGGCACCAGGACGCCTCGAAGGTGGCGCCGTGACAGGGCTCGCCGGTGCCGTTGCCAAAGACGGGGACGGTCCAGGTGGACCCGGTGGTCGGGCTGCTCGCGCTGCCCTCTGGAAGCCGCTCCCGACCGAAGTAGTACAGGGTGCCCTCGGGTGAGGCCAGCCGCCAGTACTCGCCGTCGCGGGCGCCGTTCGGCGCTCCGCCGAGTCGGTCGACCCGCCAGCCGTCGTCCTGCTCAGCCCGCCACAGATCTTTGCCCGCGTCGTAGACCAGCTCACTGGTGAGGCCCGGCAGCACCACCGTGGCGTTGTCCGTCGCCCAGCACAGGTCGCCGCTGGTCGTGGGCCCGCCGTCGTCGCCGCACCGGACGTACGACCGTTCGATGAAGCCGGGCTGGTAGTCGAACCCCTCACCGAGCCAGGACGGCTGGTTGTTGGTGGACGCGACCCGCCCGTCGACCGAACCCGACGAGTAACGCAACGCGATTTCCGGCGTCGGGCCGGGCACGTTCGGCGTGCTCACCGGATAGGACCAGCTGAAGTCGCCGCTCTGCAGGCCTACCTGCCAGGTGGCGGACGGGGCCAGCGAGGTGGGGCGGAAACTGCCGGCGCTGCCTTCGGGGGCGGCGGTCACGGCGTAGAGTCCGTCGCCGACCTCGGCGCGCAGCAGGCCGCTGTCGACCTCGTTGCGGCTCGGCACCGCCGTGCCGGTCCGGCACCCCTTCGCGGCCGGGGTCGTCAAGGCGCAGTCGGGCAGCCGGACCAGCCCGAGGCGGCTGGCGTAGTCACCGCCGTACGCCTGCCGAAAGCCCGAGTAGTCGACCTCGACCGTGGTCTGCCGGGCCACCTTGTCGGTGTGGCCGATCCGCAGCACCATCCCCCGCGCGCCGACCCGGGCGGTGGTGGCGCGGTCGAAGACCTCCACCCGCGCCGTGCCCGGGTCGGTGGCCGCCCCGGCGACCACCGTCGACGCGCCCACCTTCACCGGCAGCGCGCCGGCCCGCACCAACGCCGACGCGTCGTCGCGCGCCAGCCCGCCGACCTCACGCGGCACCGGCACCTCGGCGATGCCGGCTGCAGGCCAGACCACCTCGGGTGCCTTACGCAGGGCGACGTTCGCCTCCGGGTCCGCCCCGCGCGGCTGGGCCAGCACCCGCTGCGCCGGCTTCCCCGACCAACCCTTGCCCTCCGCCGACCCAGCGGCCGGAGCAGCCAGCCCTGGCGGCGCCGAGGCCACCACCGTCGCGACAACCACCGCCACAACCAACAACCAACAATTTCGTACGCGCACCAGGACCTCCCGGGACATCTGGTCGTCATTCGAATAGGAACGCGATGCCGATCAGCTGCAGGCGGCCCCACCGGTTCCGGCGCAGCCGATCCCAGCGAGAATTCCCAGTCCGATTCCCAGCAATGAGATGACGACCGTCTTTATCACGCCCTCGTCCGGTCGAACACGTGGCGGCTCGAACTTGGTCTGGGGTGTTGCCGTCGGCGCAGGTGTCGGCGATGCCTTGGGTTTGGCCGTTCGCGAATTATTGGAGTTTCCGTAATTGCGGGAGCCCGTGTTTTTCTGATGTTCCTTGATCTTTTTCGCTAGGTCGAAGTTCCGGTCTTTCCGCGCCTGCTTGTACATCTCATCCAGCTCCGCAGCATTCTTGCCTTGGAGGAAGGAGTGTTTACCGTCGCGTTTTCCACGTTGGCCCCCGGTGAGACACGCACAAGGGCGACCGTCGTCGGATTTCTCCTTCTTCTTAGCCGTCTTCGGCTTGACCTTGCCGCGCTTGTCGCGATCGTCGAGTTGCTTGTCCTTGGCCAGCAGTCGGTCCCGCGCCGACTTCGGCCCGGCCGCCGGCCGGCGCACGGCCTTGGCCTTGGGCTTCGGCTTGGGCTTGGGCTTCTTGACGTACTTCTTGCCGTTGTAGCGGTGCGTCTTGTTGAACTGGGTGCAGCCCTTACCGGTGCCGCAGTCGGGTCGCAGCCCATCCGGGTCGGAGTAGGTGACCGGGCTGTTGTTCGCGTACGCGTAGCCCTGCATCTGCTGCGGGTCGGACTCGTCGATCACCGGATCGACGGAGAGGAACCGGCCGGTCTCCTGGTCGTACTCGCGGGCGCCGATCCGCACCAGGCCGACCCCGGCGTCCACGGTGCCGCCGACGAAGCCCCGCTGACCGGGCCAGGTGCTCGCCGCGGAGCCACGGCTTCCGCCGTACGGCAGGCTGTAGCGCCGGGTCGGGGTCAGGGTGACCGCGTCCACCGCCACCCCGGCGGTGCCGTTGTGGTCGTCCACCAACCAGCTGAGCCGGTTGTCCGCGGTCCGTACGGCGATCACGTCGCCGTCGTGGCCGTAGTAGCGGGTGCCGAGGGCGCCGCCACCGGCCGCCGGGCGGAACAGCTCGGCGTTGCCCAGGAAGTACGTGGTGCCGGTGGCGTCGCGGCGCAGCACCCGGTTGCCGTCGGCGTCGTACCCGAAGGAGGTTGTCCGGCCGCCCTCGGCGATCGCCGTCAGGTTGCCCTCGGTGTCCCAGGTCAGGGTCTGGTCCTTGCCGGCCACCGCCCGGGTGGTGGTGTTGCCGTCCGGGTCGTAGCCGAAGGTGTCGGTCCGGTTGCCGGCCGGCCCGGTGGTGGTGACCGACCGCAGGGTGTGCGGCTGGGCGGTGCCGGCGGCCGGATAGTCGTACGTCCGGCGGGTGTCGCCGACGGCGTCGTGGCGGACCTCCTCGGTGCGGTTGCCGACCTTGTCGAACCGGTACGACTGCCAGTAGGCGGCCGGCCCGCCGAGGACGGAGAGGCTGGGGTTGGCGGCGCACTCGTCGGTGGCGGTCCACGCCTCGGTGAGCCGGCGCAGGTAGTCGGTGCGGAAGCACTGGGTGTCGCCGACCGCGGCATCGGCGATGGAGGTGACGTTGCCGGCGTCGTCGTAGCGGTAGCTGACGTCGCTGACCATGGTGGCGTCCTCGGTGCCCACGCCGATTGCCTGCGCGGTGCTCAGCCGGCGGCTGCCGGTCTCGTAGCCGAAGGTCCGCAGCAGCACCGCCTCCGGGCCGCCGAGCTGGTACGACTCGACGTCACCCAGCGGGTCGTACGCGGTGTCGTTGACGTAGGTGACGCTGCCGCCGGACGCGGTCCGCGAGGTCATCGTGGCCGGCAGACCGAGGGAGTTGTAGGTGTAGGTGACCGTCTCGCCACCGAGGCTGCCGACGGCCGGCAGGCTGGCGGAGGTGACCGCCCCCGCCGCGTTGTAACTGAACGTGCTGGCGTACCGCTCGGTCTGCCCGGCCGTGGCGGCCGGGACCGTGACGGCGGTTCCGGTCGGCCGACCCGCCGGGTCGTAGCCCAGGGTCTCCGACCGGTACGTGTCGCCGCCCGCGTACCGGGTGGCCGCGGTGGGCAACCCGATACCGCCGGGCAGCGTGTCGTAGGTCCAGTCGGCCAGCTTCGTGCCGTCCGGGGAACCGTCGTACCGGCCGGTGGGGCGGCCGAGCGGGTCGTAGGTGCTGGCGACGGTGTGCCCGCGGGCGTCGGTGGCGCTGGTCAGCTGGTCCTCGTCGTCGAAGCGGGAGGTCGAGGTACCGGTATCCGGGTCCTCGGTGTGGATCCGGCGGCCGCGCAGGTCGTAGGAGTAACGCCAGACGTTGCCGGCCGGGTCGGTGACGGTGGCCAGCTCACCGCCCCTGGTGTACGTGTACCGGGTCTCGTCGTAGGCGCCGGTGGGTGACCCGCCGGTGTACTGCCGCAGGGCGGTGACCCGGTCGTCGGCGTCGACGACCGTCGTCGTGGCGGTGCCGCCGTCGGGCGGGTCCACCGACGTCCAGTTGCCGCCGTACGCGGTGCCGGTGCGCCACTGCTCGACGCCGTGGGACAGGAAGATCTCCACCGTCTCCCGGTCCGCTCCGTCGTAGCCGTACCGGGTCTCGCCGGGCACGCTGCCGGTCGGCCGGAACAGTTCCGGGACCGGGTCGCGACTGGCCTCCCAGTAGTCGTCGTAGGTGCGGTCGACACGGCCGTGGCCGTCGTGGAACGTGTCGGTGATGATCCGGCCGCCGGCGGGGGAAGCCGTCTGGGTCTGCCGGGGACGCAGGAAGCCGTCGTAGAGGGTGTACGCGGATCGGTAACCGCCGCCGGCGTCCCCGGTCAGGGTCTCGGCGCGGGTGGCGCTGGTCCCGTCGGCGCGGACGACGTACTCGAAGCGACTGTTGGGGCTCTGGGTGTCCTTGGCCCGGCCGGGCAGCCACACCTGGCGCAACCGGCCCAGGGCGTCGTACGTCAGGTCGGTCCGTCGCCCGTTGGCATCCACGGTGCTGACCGGGCTACCCAGCAGCGGGTCCAGGGTGCTCGTGGTGGTGTGGCCCAGGGCGTTGGTGGTGCTGACCTGGGTGGTCGGCCCGCCCAGTGCCGGCGTGTACGCGGTCTTGCTGCGGCGGCCCAACGCGTCGACCACGGCGGTGGGCCGGCCGTGCCCGTCCACCTCGGTCGAGCCGGCGGTGACGTAGACCGGGCCGCCGGACCAGGAGCCGGCCTCCTCGCTGCGGGTCTCGTCGCCAGCGGTCGGCGGCGCACCCCAGCCCAACTGGCCGTCGTAGTAGCCGCGTTCGTCGGAGATGAGATCGTCCGGGTACGCCGGGGTGGTGGAGCAGCCCACGGCCACCGTCTCGGTCCGGGACACCGTGTCGGTGATCCACGCCTTCAGGTTGCGGGTGTACCAGGTACGGGTGCAGGTGTCGTCGCCCGGATCGGCCAGGTCGCCCTTGTCCTCGACCCGGGTCATCCCGGCGTAGTCGGGGTCGTAGCCGTAGTTGGTCTCGGTGGTACGGGTCGAGCCGTCACTGAGCGCGGTGAGGATCCGCTCGGTGGTGCCGGTCACCAGGTACGCGGTGAGCGGTTGCATCCCCGTACGCTCCCGGGTGGCCGTGGCCCGTACGCCGGTCAGCGCGGAGACCCTGCGCTGCAACCAGGGACCACCGTCGCCGTCGTACGTGGTGACCACCCGGTTCAAGCCACTCCACTGCGGATCGTCGGGCACACCGTCCACCTGGACGCCCTGGTCCGGCGGACCGGACTTGTTGACGTCGCCGTTCATGCCGCGCATGAAGACGTATTCGGTCAGGGAACGTTGACCACCGGTGGCCCCGGTGCGTACCCGCACGGTGCGGTAACCGCGCCACTGCCCCCAGGTCTTGCGGCCGGTCGGGACCAGTTCGGCGTCGTCGTGGTGCCAGGCGTGCCCGCCGATGTCGTACTCGTAAGAGGTGATCTCCGGCGGGTTGCCACCCACCAGGTCCTCCTCGGTCACCTGGCTGACGGCATACTTGTGGAACCACTCCAGCCGGGTGGCGGACCCGATGCCCCAGTACACCGGGAAACAGCGCCGGTTGTTGTCGTCCTCGGCCGGCAGGCCCCCGGGCCGGCACTGCACCGGCGCGTACGCCACCGAGATCTGGCCACCTGTCTCGGTGTGCACGGCGCTGATCCGGCGTTTGTACAGCGCCTGCACGGTGTCAGCGGTGTCCACCCGGTTCGGCCAGGTCTGCCCGTCGAAGGTGACCGGCGGCAGCGTGGTGGTGCCACCGACGTGACCGGACTGCCGGATCGCGTCCAGCCACAGCGGCGGGCTGGTCTGGTCCTGTGGCCGGGGGTATGACTGGGTGAGCTGCCAGGAGCTGACGTCGCGGTAGGCGCCGGCGGTGTACACCTGCGTGGTGACCCGGTCGAGGCGTTTGGTGGACCAGAACGTGGGGGCGAAGACCTGGCACGTCCCGGTCGACGTGCAGGCCTGGTCGAGTGGGGTGTCCGGCCAGTTCTGCGGCTGGGAGGTGACGCAGCTGCTCCCCGGGATGCAACGGTCGGCCGGGGCGAACACCACGCGGGCGGCGGCCGGCACGGTGAACAGGGTGTCCGCGCGCTGGCCGTACTCGATGCGGTCGAGCTGGCCGCCCCGGACGTAGGGGGTCGGCGCGGTGGCGGTGGCGTTGCGGCCGTAGTGGTTGGTCTCGGGGCGGTAGTAGTAGGACATGGCGTCGCCGTGCGGGTCGACGACGTAGTCGAGGTTCCAGCGGTACGCCTGCTGACACCAGGCGTCAGCGGGGGTGCCCCGGTAGCACCAGGCCCCGGGCTCCTTGCCGAAGACCGGCACCGTCCAGGTCGAGTTCGTCTCGGCCCGGCCGGCGGCCCAACCCGGTAGCCGGTTGAGGCCGAAGTAGTACTGGGTGCCGTCGGGTGCGGTGAGTCGCCAGTGTTCGCCCTTGTCGCCGTCGCGGCTGTCGGTCCTGTCGTCGCCGTCGTCGCCGTTGACGGCGCCGGTCAACCGCTCCACCCGCCAGCCGTCGTCGTCGGCCATCCGCCAGGTGCGGCTGGTGTCGTCCAGGACCAGCTCGCCGGCCGCGCCGGGCAGCGACACGATCGCGTTGTCACTGCCCCAGCAGAGGTCTCCCACCGGCGAGGCGGGCTCGGTCGAGCAGGGCTTGTAGGAGCGCTCGATGAAGCCGGACTGAAGTTCGAAGCCCTCGCCCACCCAGGACGGCTGGTTGTTGTTGGCGGCCACCCGCCCGTCGATAGAACCGGACGAGTAGTTCAAGGCTAGGTCGGGCTCGACGCCGGGGACCTCCGGCGTGTCGATCGGGTACGACCAGGTGAAGTCTCCGGACTGGAGGCCGACCTCCCAGGTGGCTGTCGGTGAGAGCGAGGTGGCCTGGTAGCTGCCGGCGCCGCCGGACGGCCCGGCGGTGAGCGCGTACAAGCCGTCGGGCACCCGGGCCTCGACCCGACCGGTGGCCGGCTGATTGCGACTGGAAACCGCCGTGCCGGTGCGGCAACCGGGGGCGGCCGGCGTGGTGGCCGCGCACTCGGGCATCCGGACCAGCCGCAGCCGGGAGCCGTAGTCACCGCCGTAGGCGGTACGAAAGCCGGAGTAGTCGATGCTCACCTGCGTCCGGGCCGTGTCGTCCCGGCGGGAGAGTCGGATGAGCAGGCCGGTCAACCCGGCCGCTCGGACGGCGTCCTGGCCGAGAAGCTCGACGCGCACCGTGCCGGCCCCGGTGGGCGATCCGACCCACAGAGGTAGCGCACCGGCCCGGGCGAGGGAGATCTCCGGCTCGCTCGACATCGGCCGGACGGCGGCGGCGACGGGTACGTCCACGGCGGCGGCGGACGGCCACTCAGCGCGGGCCGCCTTACGCAGCGCGGCCTGCTCCTCCAGGTCGACAGCACGCGGGCGGGCCGGTGCCGACGTCCCCTTGACCGGCGCGACCGGGTTCTTGGCAGCGGGGGAGCGGGGGCGGCCGGCGGCGGGCCCGGCCTGTGCGGGCGCCGCCCCGGCCAAACTGATGACCAGCGCCAGGACGAGAGCGCCGGCCAGCGAGCCACGACCGGCGCGTATCCAGCCGATCCGACGGGTACCTGGTATGGGCATCCTGTTCCCCCCGCGTGAAGTGGTGACTGCGAACAAGCCGGTTGCCCCGCACGCGCCGGATCGGCCATCCGACTAGGACACTGGGCGTCGGACGTCGCCGTGGGCAACGGATCCGGCGCGTTCGGGACAGTCCCGAACGGGCCCGCACGGCGAGCGTCAGATGACTAGGATCGTTAACCTCGATCGAGTCCGATCGACGCATGGGGGAGTCGAATGTCCGAAGCCGGAACGCAGCCGCCGAACCCCGACGAGGCGACGAACCCGGCCGAGTTCGTGACGGCGCTGCGGGCCCTGCGGGAATGGTCCGGCCTCACGTACCGGGAACTCGCGGCCAAGGCCGACGCCTCAGGGGACGCCCTGCCGTCGAGCACGATCGCGTCGGCTCTGAGCCGTACGACCCTGCCCCGGCAACAGGTGGTGCAGTCCTTTGCGAGAGCCTGCGGACTCGGCGACGCCGCCGCGGCCCGCTGGGTCGCGGTCCGTAACCGGCTTGCCGTCGGGCCGATCTCGAGCGGTTCTCCGGATCCCGTCGAGGAGGCCGAGGTGGCCACGGCGGAACCGGTCGCGCCGCCCGCGCCGGCTGCTCGGCCGCGACGGTCGAGGAGGGCAATCGTGGTGATCGCCGCCCTCGCCGCCGTGATCGGCTCGGGCACGGCGTTGGCCTGGAAGGGCGCCCTCGGCTCAGACGGCTCGAACGGCTCGGGTGGCCGTGCCGTGGAATCCTCCGGGGCTTCCACGCCCGCGACTGCCGCCCTGCCCGATGGCTGGTACCTGATCCAACCCGCGCACGTGCGGGATCGTGACCTGTGCCTGGGCGAGGGGCGGGAGCGTAACGGCCGTACCGACCGGCCGCTGGCGGTGCAACGGGCGTGCGACCGGATCTCCCCGGACACCTTCCTCAAGGCGGTCGGTGTCGGGGTCTACGAGATCGAATGGCACCATCCGAAGGAGGGCGCGGGCTGTCTGACCGTCGACGAGGCGCTGACGGGGGACGGCGCGTTGCTGGCGCCGGACAACTGCACCGGTGCCGCCCACCAGCGGTACCTGTTGGAGGCCACAAACGTGCCGGTGCCCGGCGGCTATCGGCTACGCCCGATCCACAGTGGTCTCTGCGTCGGGGCGCTCGGGGGCCCGGCCGATGTGAACCCCGGCGCCGAGGCGATGCAGGCGAACTGCACCGGGGCCCTGGACCAGGAATTTCTGTTCGTCGCGACGAAACAGGCAGGCCGATCGTCCTGAATCACTGCCGTGGTTGCCGAGCGGACGATCAATCGTCCTCATCGAAATCCGTGTCGTCGACGAGGCCGCCCAGGAACGTCTCGAAATCGGGGGCGAGGACAGTGATCTGGTAATCCCACTCCTGGTCGACGTGCACGACTGTCGGCTCGCCCGTGGACCGGTAGTCGAGGGCGATCATGTCGTGGCCCGCTGAGGGGCAGTCGGCGATGTAGATACCAATGTCGGGGTAGCCCCACTCGGCTATCCAGAACGCGCTCCCGAGCTCGCCGCACAGGCTGAAGGGCGCGGTCCGGCCGATCGCCGCCAGGGTGTCCACCGCGACGTAGTTCGCCGACCAGGAGGTTCGGCTGGGCGAGGGGTAGGCGTCACGAGCCAACAATCCGCCGTTGTGTCGCCGGGCCAGGTCGACGTACGCGGCGGGTAGCTTGCGGCCGAGCTGTGCCTCCACCTGCCGTAGAACCTCGTCGGTGAGCGGACTTTCCAGCGGATCGGAGGCGTCGAAGATGATCGTGGGATCGAGCACGCGCTGACGGTAGTCGCTGAACGTCGGTTGCCGGAACGCCCCGGGGCTCCATTGTCTGAACGCTGTTCGTGTTGAGGATTCACTCCTGCCGCGACTGCGCGGACCCGGCGGGTGCGCTGCCCCGACGCTTCCTCGGCTGGCTCAGGTGAGCATCCTGCTGTTAGGTTCGCGAACGTGACGGTGCAGATCACCGCTGGGCGTTTCCACGAGGCTGACGGTGTAGAAGACTGGCGTTGTCTCTACCACCTGGTTTCGGCCTACTTCCGGACTGGCTCGCTGTCGGCGGGGATCGCGTTCGTCGACGAGATCGGCCGGCTCGCCGGCCGCGACGAGCAGGAGCATCTCAACCTGGATCTGCGCCACGCGGGCGTCACCGTGTCGCTGTCGCGGCGTGACATCTCATTGGCGCGACGGATATCGGCCGCTGCGCGGGCGCTGGGCATCCCCGCCGATCCCACGGCGGTGCAGCTCCTCAACATCACCCTCGATGCCCTGGTGAAGTCGGACGTGCTGCCGTTCTGGCAGGCGCTGCTGGGATACCGGCAGATCGGTGACGACTACCTGGCCGATCCGGCGCGACGGGGGCCCGGATTCGGGCTGCAACCCATGGAGACGGCGCGACCGCAACGCAACCGGATGCATGTCGACATCGCCGTCCCGCACGATCAAGCGAAGGACCGCGTCGCCGCCGCCCTGGCCGCCGGCGGGCGCGTCGTCTCCGACGCACACGCGCCGAAGTGGTGGGTGCTGGCCGACCCCGAGGGTAATGAGGCATGCGTCGCGACCTGGGTTGGACGCGAGTAGCGGGCCAGCCAGAGCGCGACCCGCAGATGGGCCCGAAGCTGCTGATCTTTTGGGAACCCGAACGCGGGCTCGTGAACGAACTGCGCAAGGAATTGGGCGAAGAGCGCTCCCTCGCTTTGGCTGCCCGCCGTGGCGATGGTGCTGTTGAGCGGTATTCCTCAGAGGTATGAATATGACTGTGCGGTATACCGCTTACCGCCGCATCCGCCTCCACGCAGGTGGCTGAGGGTCACGCCCGGCCACCGGCCGCGCGCGGCGGCGCGGTCCAGCCCGCAACGGGCGAGATGGGCACGAACTGCCTCTCGCCCCGACTGACCGGGCGTCACACCCGGCTCAGACCGAGCGCCTCGTCCACCCGGTCCAGCACCCCCACGTCGTCGTGGCCGACGCCGCGCAGCAGGTCGATGGCGGTCGCCCGGATCTGTCCGACGATCATGGTGACGGGCAGCGGCGGATCGGACCGCAGCAGGCCCGCGGCGATCCGGACCGCTTCCAGGGCCGCCGCGTCGGCCCGGTGCGCGTGCCGGTCGGCGTCGGCGCCGCTGAGGTCGCTGGCCAGAGCCTCCCCGGCCGACCGTACGGCGGCGGTCAGCGCGCCGATCGCGGCGGCCAGCTCCGGCGGTGTGGCGGTGTGCCGGCGGGTCAGGGTCACGCCGGCCCGCGCCAGCACCCGGATGTTGCGCGCGGCATAGTCGAGCTGCCGCAGCGTCGCCTCCACGTCGACGAGCTTGCCCAGGTGCCGGCGGCGCAGTCCCAGCCGCAGCGTCTCACCGGTGGCGAGCACGGCGGTCTGTAGCTGGGCGACGCAGTCGTCCACCTGCCGAGCCTGGTCCAGCGCGGCGCGCGCGGCATCCTCGTCGCAACCCCGCAGCGCGGTGTTCACCTCATCGAGCAGGTTGGCCAGGTCGGTGTAGCTGCGCCGCGCCTGCGCCACGAGCGGGGCCAACGGGTCGCGGGCGGCCATCAGCTGGCTGGCGGCCAACGCGACCGCGCCGCCGACGAGCGCGTCGACGAAGCGGAACGGCATCAGCGTGCCGTGCGGCGCGGCGACCACGACCAGGTACATGGCCGACACGGTGGCCTGCACGACCAGGGCACGGCGGGCTCCGATCAGCACCAGCGTCGTGGTGGTCAGCAGCAGCACCAGCAGGACCGTGCCGGTACCGGGGCCCAGCGCGTACACGAGCAGCTCCGCGACGAGCACGGCGGCGGCCACCGCGAGCAGGATCTCGACGGTCTGCCGTAGCCGTCGCCCGCGGGACTCACCGAGCACGACGAGCGCGGCGGTCGGCGCATAGAACGGGTCCGGGTGACGGATCACCACCGCCGCCACGATCCAGGCGACCACCGCGGCGGCGGTCAGCTCGACCACGGTCATCCCGTCGTCCCGCAACCGCGCTACGGCGTCGCGCCCCCACGTCCGCACCGGTGCTGCCCCTCTCGCCGGGCGGCCCCGACCCGGCCGCCTATTGATCTTCCGCGAGGACCGGGACTACCCCGCCTGTGAGCTGCTCAATCGTTGGGTGGCGGGCGGCACGCGGGACGAGAGGCCGATGGCAGGTCATGGTGGGCGGCCGCTTCACTGCATGGCGGTGAGCGGAGGATGATCGAATGACACGGAGCAGTGGAAGGTGTACAGCGAGTAGCCGCGCCCGATCTGCACGCCGACGATGTCGGGGGACGCGGTCGGGTCCTCCTCGGACGGGCGCCAGCTGCAATGCATCCCGTTCCAGTCGCCCGAATCCACGGTGCAGATCAAGGTCATCGCGGTGCCGCAGGCGACACAGTCCATCGGGTACGGATCGGTCAGGGACCAGTTCGCGAACCCGCCGACCTTCCATCCCGGCGCCAGCGACAGGTCGCTCTGATAACGGGGACGGCTCTCGTCCTCGTCGTCATCCCACTCGTCGAGCCGGTCGCGTAGGTCAACAGGCAGCAGATCGGCGTACTGGTACTCGTGGACCTGCTCGGGGTGCACCAGGCACGGGATCGGCAGGTACATGTCGCTGATCACCGGCGGCTCGGGAGGTGCTTCGAGCAGAGGGCCGACGGTGGAACTGTCGCGCCAGTAGAGGAAGACGCGAGGGCTGTAGTGCCGGTCCGAGTGGTCGACCGGGCACCACAGCACCTGGAGCAGGTCGGTGTCGTCCGGACCGGCGTAATCCGGGATGTCTCGTCGGTAGAGCTGCGCGACGGGGACCAACGGGATGGGATCCTCGATCAGGCCGTCCAGTTCCAGGGCGTCGGCGGCGTCGAGTTCCGCCCGCTCCTTGACGGTCAAGAAGTCCCCACCCGGCACCGGATCCCGGGCTTCTGCGGTCGCGAGGATCTCCCGCCTGCGGCGCAGGGCAGCCGGGGTCGTAAGGTTCCACGGCTCGTGCGCCCCGGCGTCGTCGCAGACCGGCCACACCTCGTGGGCCGGCCACAGCAGCGGTCCACCGACCGAGCTGTCCCTGACGGTCGGAGCGCCGGGTCGGGGATGCAGGCGGGTGGCCGTGGTGGAATGTTCCCGTAGCTCGGGAAATACCGCGGTGATATCCAGCGGACGCGGAGGCGTGGTGCGGGCCATATCGGTGGATCTTATGGCCCGCGTACCGGTCCTGAATCCCCGGATCGCTGGCACCAGCCGGCGTCTGCGACGGCGCCCCGGCTGTCGGAGTAGCTGATTTTCCGGCGGTTATTCGGCTCCGACCGGTCAGGCCGTACCCTGGCGGTTGACTCGGCCCTCGTGGGCCGCCTTCGACCGGCCCTGGTCGCGCTCGGTGCCCGCTGATCCGGTAGCGGTGCGCTCGTGCCGCTGATCAGGCGAGTGCTCGACCGTCGCCCCCTGCCGGCCCCGTGCGCCGTTGCCCGGGTGCCGGCGGCCCCGCGCCGACTCGCCGCCGCTGTCGTGCTTGTTGCGCTGTTGGCTGCCCATGCCAGGTCGGGTACCCGGTGCCTGGGCACTCATGCTTTCGGGCGGGACGGCTTCGGCGCAGTTCCGCAAGATGCTGCCCTGGCCGTGAGGCTGGCCAGGCCAGCTCGGATTGTGCAGGTCAGAGGCCGGTTGGACACAAGCCCGCAGGTCTGCTCCCGGTGCCGTTCCGAATTTGCTCCCTGTTGCGCCCATCCGTCTCGCGATCGGCCTCGAATGCCTCATGACAACAGCAGTGAAGTACAAGCATTTGAGGAGTTCGTATGAAGCGTCGCCTGTTCGCCTCCGTTGGCGTGATCGCTGTGCTGGCCCTGTCCGCCTGTGGCGGTACCGACAGCGGGGACAGCGCCAGCGGCGCGCCGAGCATGTCGGCCAGCGCGCCGATGGCATCGGCTTCGCCCTCGACGATGATGTCCGGTCAGTTCGGCTCGGGGTGCGCTGCCGTGCCGACCGATGCGTCCAACCCCGGTAGTTTCGAGGCGATGGCGAAGGTGCCGGTGGCCACGGCCGCGTCCGGCAACCCGCTGCTGTCGACGCTGGTGACGGCCGTGAAGAAGGCCAACCTGGTGGACTCGCTCAACGGCGCGCAGGGCGTCACGGTGTTCGCGCCGACCGACGATGCGTTCGCCAAGATCCCGAAGGCGGACCTGGACAAGGTCTTGGCCGATGACGCCCTGCTGAAGAAGATCCTGACCTACCACGTGGTGACGACCCAGCTGTCGCCGGACACCCTGGCGGGCACCCACAAGACGTTGCAGGGCGGCGACCTCGAGGTGACCGGCAGCGGCTCGTCGTTTACCGTCAACGGCACCTCGATGGTGGTCTGCGGGAACGTCTCGACGGCCAACGCCACCGTCTACATCGTTGACACCGTTCTGATGCCCAAGAGCTGATGGCGGCGACCGACATCGAGCCCCGGCCGGCGACTCGTCGGCCGGGGCCGACCCTCCGCATGACCGCCGTCCGCGGCGCGGTCGTCGGCCTGCTGACCGCCGGAGTGACCCTGGCCGTGGCGCATCTCCTCGCGGCACTGGTTGCCCCGGCCGCCGATCCGGTGCTGGCAGTCGGCGGCGTCGCCATCGACCTGGCACCGCAGGGCGTCAAGGCGTTCGCCATCCGCACCTTCGGCGCGAACGACAAGATCGCGCTCCTCGTCGGCGTCTACGCGCTGCTGGCCCTGGCCGCGGTTCTGCTCGGCGCGGCGGCGCTTCGACGACGACGCTACGGTCTGGCTGGTCTCGCCGTGTTCGCCGCTGTCGGTGTCGCGGCCGTCCTGTCCCGCCCGGGGGCGACACCCCTGGACGTCCTGCCGGTCCTGACGGGCGTCGGCGTCGGATCGGCCGCGATGTTGCTGTTGGCGCGCGCCGGTCGAACGGTAACGGCCATCGCGCCGAGCCGGCCGAGGCTGCTCAACCGCCGTCAGTTCCTGGCCACGACAGCGGGGACCGCGCTGACCGCCGGTGCCACGGCCGCCGTTGGCCAGGCCGTCGGTCGCGGCAGTGCGGTTGGCGCCCGTTCCCGCGCCGCCGTTCGCATTCCGCCGCCGGTACGACCGGCACCGCCGCTACCCGGCGGTGTCTCCGTCGGTGTCGACGGGGTTTCGGCGTTCCTCACCCGCAACCGGGACTTCTACCGTGTCGACACGGCACTCACCGTCCCGCAGGTCGATGTGAAGACCTGGCGGTTGACCCTGGACGGGGCAGTCGACCGTCCTCGTACCTGGAAATTCGAGGATCTTCTCGCCCGTGGCCTCGTCGAGCGTGACATCACCCTGAACTGTGTCTCGAACGAGGTCGGCGGTCCCTACATCGGCACCGCCCGCTGGACGGGGGTTCCCCTTGCACCGCTGCTTCGCGAGGCGGGCCTCCACGCCGGGCAGAACCAGCTTGTCAGCCGCTCGGTGGAGGGCATGACCATCGGCACTCCGCTCGCGGCGATCCTCGACGGGCGCGACGCGCTCCTGGCCGTGGCCATGAACGGTGAACCCCTGCCCCTGGAACACGGTTTCCCTGTCCGCATGCTCGTTCCCGGCCTCTACGGCTACGTGGGGGCCTGCAAGTGGCTCACCTCGATGAAGGTGACCACCTTCGACGCGTTCGACCCCTACTGGGTGCAGCGCGGGTGGGCCGCCGACGCGCCCGTCAAGACCGCATCGCGCATCGACACTCCGAGACCTTTCGCGCAACGTCGCGCCGGGCCTGTCATCATCGCCGGTGTCGCGTGGGCGCAACGGCGCGGAATCGTGGCCGTCGAGATTCAGGTCGACGACGGGCCGTGGCGGCAGGCCCGCCTCGCCGATGGACCATCGCCGGACCTGTGGCGGCAGTGGACCTACCGCTGGGACGCCACCCCGGGTAGCCACACCCTGCGCGTACGGGCCACCGATGCGACAGGTGCGACCCAGACCGACCAACGGGCTGCGCCCTTCCCCGACGGCGCGACCGGCTGGCACAGCACCACCGTCACGATCACCTGACCTGGTGCTTGCCGTGATTCCGGCCAGGAACGAGTACGCGGCGGCAGACTGCACGGCCGCCTGCACAGGAGAGGACATGCCGAGGATGAGCGGCGACCCGGAACACGCGCGGCGGTTACGTTCGGTGCCGCCGGATACCGCGACGCCACCGAGCCCCGACGAGCTGCTGGCGCGGGTGGCACGCGGTGACGAGGCGGCGTTCGCGGCGCTGTACGACACCATGGCCGGCCGCGTCCTCGGGCTGGCCCGCCGCGTCGTGCGCGACCCGGCGCAGGCGGAGGAGGTGACGCAGGAGGTGCTGGTCGAGGTGTGGCGCACCGCCGGCCGATTCGAGGCCGGTCGTGGCTCGGCCTCCGCCTGGATCCTGACGATGGCGCACCGGCGGGCGGTGGACCGGGTGCGCTCCGAGCAGGCCCACACCGACCGCACCCAGCGGGTCGCCGCGACCGAGACGCACGTCCCCTACGACGAGGTCGTCGAGGACGTCACCGCCCGGTTGGAGCGCGAACAGGTCCGTCGCTGTCTGGGCCGGCTGACACCGGTCCAGCGGGAGGCGGTGGTCCTGGCCTACTACGGCGGCCACACCTACCGTGAGGTCGCCGAAAAGCTGAAGACACCGCTGCCGACGGTGAAGACGCGGATGCGCGACGGACTGATCCGGATGCGTGACTGCCTGGGCATCGACATGGAGGGACGGGCATGAGTGCCGACATCCACACCCTCGCCGGCGCGTACGCCCTGAACGCGGTCGACGACCTTGAGAGGGCGGCGTTCGAGCGGCACCTGGCCGACTGCGAGTCGTGCCGACAGGAGGTGACCGAGCTACGGGAGACGGTCGCCCGGCTCGCCGACGATACCGTCGTCGAGGCCCTGCCCCAGGGGTTGCGGGAGCGCACCCTCGTCCAGGCGGCGCGCACCCCGCAGGTGCGCTCCGCAGCCGCCGGGGACAGCGCCACACGGCAGGCAGGCAGGTGGCGACGCCTTACGGTGGCCGCCGCGGTGGCCGTCCTCGTGGCCGGCGGCGCGAGCGCGGCCACCTGGGCCGTGACCAACGATCGGGTCAGCGACGAGCGGGCCAGCAGCGAGCAGGCGCGGCAGATCGCCGCCGTCCTGGACGCCCCGGACGCCCGGGTGTTCGAGCGGTCTCTCCAGCCCGGTGGCGCCGCGACCGTGGTGGTCTCCCGCAGCCGGGACCGCGGGGTGGTGCTGCTGCGCGACCTGCCCGAGCCCGGCCCCGGGCGGATCTACGAGCTGTGGCTCATCCGTGGCAGCGAGCCCCGCAAGGTGGGACGGCTGGCAGAGGGAGTCAGGGAGTCGACCACGGTCATCGGCCCGGTTGCCGAGGCGGGAACGTTCGGCGTCTCCAACGAACCGGTGGGCGGTTCCGTCGCCCCCACGCGAATCGTGGGCACGGTCGCGCTGAGCTGAGCACCGGCGCCAGGAGAGATCGCTGCTCCGCCGTACCGCCACGGGCGCGAGGCGTCAGCGGAAAGCGTCGATGTTGCGCTTCGCCCAGGCGGCGAAGGGGCGTGGGGATCGGCCCAGGATCTCGGCGATGTCCGGGCTGATCCGCTGTTCGGCTTCGGTGGGCGTGCCGAGGATCGCCAGCGTGCCCTCGACCACCGGTGGCGGCATGAAGCGCAGCATCTGCTCACGGGCTTCGTTCGGCGTCTGGTCCACGAAGCCGATCGGCTCGCCGAGCGCGGCGGCGAGGTCGGCGACCCGTTCGCGAGGCGTGCTCAGAGCCGGGCCGGTCAGTTCGTAGGTGCGGCCGACGTGCGAGCTGTCGAGCAGGGCTGCGGCCGCCACTTCGGCGATGTCGGCCGGGTCGACCAAGGGTAGACCGACGTCGCCGAACGGCGCGGCCACCATCCGCGTACTCCGCACCGGTTCCGCCCAGGCGAATGCGTTGGAGGCGAAGCCGCCAGGGCGCAGTATCGTCCAGCCGAGGTCGGATCGGCGGATCAGGTCCTCAATGGCGTGCAGGGGTGCGTGTGACGGCGAGTCGGGCCGTGTAACGACCGCCTGCGAGGACTGCAGCACGATGCGCTTCACGCCACCGGCCGCGGCGACCCGCAGGATCTCGCGCATGTCGAGATGGGCTCCGGCGCCCTCGACGAGGAGGTACAGCGCGTCGGCGCCGGCGAGCACCGGGCTCAGACTTTCCGGCCGCTCTAGGTCCGCGTGATGGTGACGGACCCCGTCTGGCAGGGCGATCGGGCGTCGTCCCCGGGATACCGCCGTCACCCCACCGCCCGAGGCCGCGAGGATTGACGTGAGCGTACTGCCGACGTTTCCGGTGGCTCCAACCACGACAAACATGTCTGTGTCTCCAGTTCGACCGCGTCGTTCGCGCGGTTGCCGGAAACGCTAGTAGCGCCGATATAGTAGGTACCTAGAGGATAGTAATGGATATGTGACGGAGGGCACATGCAGCGCTCGACGGATCCCGAGCTGGCATGTCCGGTCGCGCCGGTCGTGGACATCGTGTTCAGCCGGTGGACCACGCCAATCCTGTGGGCTTTGCACGAATACGGTCGGCAGCGCTTCGTGGAGTTGGAGCGCCGACTGACGAGCATCACGCCCAAAGTGCTCACGCAGCGGCTCCGCCAACTCGAACGCGACGGACTCGTGACGCGCACCTACCACGCCGAGGTGCCGCCGCGAGTCGAGTACCAGATCACCGAGTTGGGCGCCAGCCTCGGCCCGATCTTCGCCCACCTGGCCACGTGGGCCGACGCCAGCCTCCCAGAGGTGGAACGCGCGCGGGATGCCTACGACGCCGGGCGATGAGGACCATCCACAACGCGGAAGCAGAACCTCACCGTGATGGGCGGGCCGACGAGCTGGCGCGGTCAGCTTGTCGAAGATGCGCTGCGGGTCACCGGATCTCGTTGCCGGGGTGGTCGCTGTCGTACGCCTGACGGGCTTCGGCGATGACGTCGCGGTGTGCCAGCGACCAGTCGGCGAGGGCCTTGACGAGATGGGTGAGGCTGGTGCCGGTTTCGGTGAGGCGGTAGTCGACCTGGGCGGGCACGCTCGGGTAAACGGTCCGAAGGACGAGGCCGTCTCGTTCCAGGCGGCGCACCGTGAGGGTCAGCATGCGCTGGGAGATCCCATGGATGGCGCGCTGGAGTTGGCGGAAGCGTCGCGGCCCGGCGGCGAGTTCGACGATCACGAGTACGGACCACTTGTCGCCCACCCGGTCAAGAACGTCTCGGATGCCGCAGTCCGGGTGTTCCGGCTGTCCGCACGGTTCGAGCTCGGCGGCTTCCGCGGTTACCTCGGTGTGCGCTGGTGACACGAGACTGCCTCCTTGTGGCCCGCCGGGCGTGGGTCCAGGCTGCCCGGTAGTTACTGAAGAGAACCACGGCAGGAGACCGAGCCGCAATGATCATGCTTACCGGCGCCAACGGGCAGCTCGCCTCGCGCACCCTCGCAGAGCTGGCCCAGCGAGGGACACCCGCCCTGGCGGCAAGTCGCACTCCCACTGGCGCACAGCGCCACCTCGACTTCGACGATCCCGCGACCCTCGACCTCACCGGGGTTTCGACCCTGGTCCTGATCTCAGCCGGGTATGCCGAGGACGACACAGTCATCGCGCGTCACCGAGCCCTCCTCGACGCCGCCCGGCGCGACGGAGTGGCGCACGTGACGTACACCAGCCTGACCAGCGCCGGGGACCATCTCGGGTTCGCGCTGGCCCACCGGGCTACCGAGCACCTGATCACGACCAGCGGGCTCGCCTGGACGATCCTGCGGAACGGGCTGTACGCCGAACTCTTCGGGGCCCTGCTCACGTGGACGCCCGACGGCCTGGAGTCGGCGTTCGGGACCGGCGCGCTCGCCGCGGTGGCGCGGGCCGACCTGGCCGCTGCCGCAGCCGTCGTCGCCAGCGAGCCCAGCGCCCACGCCGGAAAGGTGTACGACCTGGTCGGAACCCCGATCACCGCCGGCGACATCGCCGATCGTCTCGGCGTCGCGCACCGCACGATCGATCTTGGCGAGTACCGCGCCCGCCTGCTCGGCAACGCCATCCTGCTGCCGTACCAGCCGCCGATGCTCGCCTCGATCGCCAGCAGTGTCCGCCACGGGTTTCTCCACCACACCGGTCCTGACCTCGGGCGCCTGCTGGATCGACCGCTCACGGATCCCCTCGCCGCCGCCGCCGATGTCACAGCCGCCGCGCGTTGACAGAACCTGCTCCGCCCGGTCCTGAGGCTCGACAGCTGCCAGGACGGCGGCGGTCAGGTCCCGACCGTAGAAGCTCAGTGCTCCGCCGCTCGCGGGCGAGGGGTCCGGGGCGACGCTGCGCCCCGGACCCCTGCGGCCTGCTAACGGAGTGGGACTCTCAGGTCATCCGCAGCGTTGACCGTTGAGGGTGAAGGCGGTCGGCGCCGGGTTGGTGCCGCTCCACGTCCCGTTGAAGCCGATGCTCGTGGACGCGCCGACGGCGAGTTTGCCGTTCCAGCTCATGCTGTCCGCGGTGACGCTCGTGCCGTTCTGTTTCCAGGTGGCCGACCAGCCCTGGCTGACCTTCTGGCCGGCGGTGGGGAAGTCGAAGCCGAGTTTCCACCCGTCGATCGCGGTGGTCCCGGTGTTCTTGATCGTCACGGTCGCGGTGAAGCCGCCCGGCCAACTGTTCGCGGTGTAGCCGACCGCGCAACGGGCGGTGGGCGCGGTGGGCGCGGTCCGCACGGTCAGGCCGGGCGAGGCCGCCGAGACGTTCCCCGCCGCGTCGCGGGCGGTCACCACGAAGGTGTACGGGGTGTCCGGCGTCAGCCCGGTCACGGTGTACGTGGTGCCGGTGGCGCTGCCGATCTTCACCGTGCCGGTGGTGTCGACCCGGTGCACGTCGTAGCCGGTGACGGCGGTGTCGTCGGTGGACGGCGTCCAGGCCAGCGCGATGCTGTCGCTGGTGACCGTGCCGGCGGTCGGCTTGCCCGGGGCGGTCGGCGCCTGGGTGTCGCCGGGCGCGGTGGCGCGCGGCAGCACCAGGTGGGTGATCGAGTTGGCCGGGAAGGTGGTCGTGAGGCCACCGGCGGTCACCGGCTGGTCGGCCTCCCGGACGACGCCGGCCAGGTTCGTCCCGCTGTACCGGTAGACCTGGGCGGTGCTCGCGGAGACGCCGGTGAGGGCGACCGGGCTGGTCAGGTCGTCGCCGGTCTTGTTGACGACGACCACGGTGAGCGCCTTGTCGGCGCTGCGCTCGGCGGCGTACACGGCCAGTTTGCCCTGGTCGGCGCTGGTCGCCTGGACGGAGGTGTCACCGAACGCACCGCCGGAGCCGTCGTAGTTGCGGTAGATGCGGAAGGCGTTGGCCACCGGCTGGTCGGTCGTCGGTGCGGTCCAGAGGGTCGCCAGGTCGAGTCCTTCGCGGCCGAAGATGCCGAGGACGTCGGCCTGGGCGAGAGCGCCGTTGAGCGACCCGTAGCCGCCCCAGTTGTATTCGGTCATCGCGATCTTCGTGCCCGGGTAGTGCTGGTCGACCAGCTCGCGCAGGCGCGGGATGTACCGGACCGGCTGGTTGATCCAGCTCTCGTCCACGTAGGTCGGGTCCCAGAGTTGGCGGGTCGAGCGCAGTCGCAGCGCCTGGGTGTTGGCGTCGCCGGCCGCGTCGCCGAGCACGCCGGACTGCTGCGGGTAGAGGTGGACGTCGAAGTAGTCGAGGATGCGGGTGCCGTGCTGCTGCTCGTACTCGCGCATCCGGTCGAGGTACCACGGGCCGAGGTCCTGCCCGCCGTGCGCGGCCTTGTCCGGCGGGTTCGACCAGCAGCCGGTGCGCGAGCAGGTGTCCTGGTCGAGGCCCGAGTAGATGATCGAGTTCAGGCCCCAGCCGACGGGACCGAGCGTCTTCGCGCCGGGGTCGGCGGCCTTGATCGCGGCGGCGTACTCGTAGGTGCGGTCGCGTAGCTCGTCGTAGCCCAGCCCGGTCGGGCGGACGTCGCGGTGGGTGGAGTGCCACAGATCCGGCTCGTTGTCCAGGTTGTAGAACTGGACCCCTCCGTCGGCGGCGGCCCCGAACTGCTCCTTGAGGTGGTTGACGAAGTCGGTGGCGTACTCCGGGCCGACGGCGGTGCTGGTGTCCTCCGGATCGTTGCCGGTGATCAGTGACCCGTCCGGCTTCTTGCCGTTGCCGCAGTCCGGTGCCCAGGGATCGGTGGACTCCTGCGGGCCGTACTTGGCGACGCTGAAGCCACAGGCCCGCGTCCGGTCCTTGGCGATCCAGCCGAGCATCGGCATCGTCATGACCGTGGCGGCCCCGGTGGCCTTGTTCTGCCGCACGAACCGGTCGCTCTCCGAGCCCTTCGGGAGGTCCCCGGGACTCGGGTTGTCGTTGGGGATGTTCTCGAAGTACCAGTCCGCCGCGCGGTTGGTGGTGTCGGCGCGGAAGTTGTAACGGGTGGTGGCGTTGCCGCCGTAGCGGTGCACCGGCAGCCGCAGGTCGCGGGCGAGGGCCTCGTCCGCGAAGTTCATCCCGTAGATGTACGGGCTGATCTGGTGCCGGGCGGCGGTGGTGTCCACGGCCAGTGCCGGGCCAGCCGCGGCCAGGGCGGGCGCGGGCAGGGCCAGACCGCCGAGGGCCGTGGCGAGCACGACCGGAAGTAGAGCTGTGTGGGGACGCACGAGCATTCCTTTCGAATAGGAGCCCGTCGATGGGAGCGCTGCCACAGCGTCGCGCCTTCGTGCCTCCGAGTCAATTCGACGGCCGGGAGCGCCTTCGACGCCGAAGGGCTCCCGGCTGGGTCGGTGCTACTGCTCGCCGCCCACCAGGCTGGGCGAGTCACCCTCGCCCGACACCCTCGCGCTCACGAGCGAGGTGAGCACCGACAGCACCGCGGCGCCGGACGCGATGCCACCCGCTGCCGCCCAGTCCGCCTGCCACGCGTTGAACACCACGTCGGCCCCCCAGTAGAGGAGCAGACCCTGCGCGGCGCTCTTCACCGCCCGCTCGGCGGTGGCCTTCCAGAATCTCGTGGTGAACATGTCCGTACCTCCAGAGCCAGGTTCGTGGAATGGTCCATGAGCCAAGAATGCCTGGTCAGGAGGGGTGGATGCTCGTCGCGTTTCAGCTGTTGCCGGCGGCCCGGCTCGGTCAGAGCTCGCCACCGCCGGTGGGCGCCACCGGGACGGCCGCAACGGCCAGCTTGGCCCGGGGCCGGTCGGCGTCCGGATGCCGCAGCTCGTCGAAGATGGTCAGCGCCTCCCGCCACGCCCGGCGCGCGGCGTCGAGGTCACCGGCGGCCCGCAGACTGTCACCCAGGTTGTCCAGCACCTCCGCCTCGTCGTACCGGTCGCCGAGTTCGCGGTGCAGTGCCAGCGCCCGCCGGTAGCAGTCCGCGGCCTCGTCGTGGTCGCCGAGGCCGTGCCGGACGTACCCGAGGCTGTCCCAGGTCAGCGCCGCGCCGTGCCGGTCGCCGGTCTCCTCGTGCAGCCGCAGGGCCGCCTGGCAGCACTGCAACGCCGGCCCCGGCTCGCCGAGCCGGGCGTGCATCCAGCCCAGATTGTTGAGCGCCTTGGCCTGTCCGACCCGGTAGTCGGCGGCCCGGTAGAGGTCGAGGGCCAGCCGGGTCTCGTCCAGGGCCGACCGCAGCCGGCCCTGCCGGGCCAGCACCCAGCTCACCCCGAGGTGCGTGTGCGCCCGTCCGGTGTCGTCGCCCAGCTCGCGGTACAGCTCCAGGTCGCGTCGGTAGTGCCGGTGCGCCGCCTCGTGATCGCCCGACCAGGTGCAGGCGATGGCGAGGCCGCGGTGCGCCAGGGCCTGACCGGCCAGATCACCCCGACGCCGCGCCGCCGCCAGCGCGGTCCGCTGGGCGGCGGCGAGCTCCGGCCAGTGCCCGCTGCGATCGAGGTACGTGGTGAGGGCCGCCGCCAGCGTCCACGCGTGCCGGTCCAGGCCGGCGGCTGCCGCCTGTTCCACACACGCCAACAGGACGTGGTGCTCGGCGGCGAACCACGCCGACGCCCACCCGTGCTCCGGGCGGTCGCCCACGGTCACCCCCGTCGCCGGCGGCGGCAGCGCGGCCGGTCGCGCCAACCGGTACGGGTCGAGCAGGTGGTCCGCCGCGTGCGAGGCGTGCAGGTAGTGGTCGAACAGGCGGCGTCGGGCGGCCTCCCGCTCGACCGAGGGGTCGGTGTCGTGGCACAGCTCAGCGGCGTACGCGCGCAGCAGGTCGTGCATCGCGTACCGGCCGGCGGTGCGCTCGGTGAGCAGATTCGCGCGGGTGAGGTCGGCCAGCAGCGGACCGACCCGAGCCGGCGGCAGACCGGCGAGGCTGGCCACCGCCGTCCGTCCGGCGTCGGGGCCGGGGTGCAGCCCGAGCAGTCGGAACAACCGGGCCGAGTCGGCGTCCAGGGCCCGGTACGACCAGGAGAAGACCGCCCGCACGTCGGTCATCGGATCGCCGGTGGCCAGTGGGCTGAGCCGGTCCGGGCCGCTGTCCCGCAGTTCGGTCGCGAGCACCGCCAGCGGCACGTCCGGTTGCCCGACCGCGCGGGCCGCGACGACGGCCAGGGCCAACGGCAGGCCGGCGCAGCACCGGACGATCTCGTCCAACGCCGTCTCTTCCCGCCGGGCCCGGCCGCGACCGAGCCGAGCGATCAGCAGCTCCCGCGCCTCGGCCGGTGCGAGCAGGTCCAGCATCACCGGGTGGGCTCCGGCGTTGACCACCAGGCCGGTGAGCCGGTTACGGCTGGTCACCACGACCAGGCTGCCCGGGGATCCCGGCAACAGGGGCCGTACCTGCTCGTCGTCGCGGGCATTGTCGAGCAGCACCAGGACCCGGCGGTGGGCGAGCAGCGTCCGGAACAGGGCGGCCTGCCCGGCCAGGTCGGTGGGTACGCGCTGAGGCGGCACGTGCAGCGCCTCCAGGAAGCCGCGCAGCGCCTCGCCCGGTGACACGGCCCGACCGTCGAGGTCGAACCCGCGCAGGTTGACGTAGAGCTGCCCATCCGGGTAGCGGTGCGCGACCTGGTGGGCCCAGCGCACCGCGAGGGTGGTCTTGCCGACCCCGGCCGTGCCGGCGATCGCGGAGATGACCACCGCCCGGCCGAGATCGTCCTGGCCGCCGTCCCGGGCGGCCCGCGCCGCGTCGGCGGGCAGCAGTGCGTCCAGTTGGCGCAGCGCCGTGGCGCGGCCGGTGAACCAGGCGGGGTCGCCGGGGAGCTGCGCCGGAGTCGGACCGGCGGGCCCCGCGGGTGCGGGCTCGGCCGTCGTCTGCCCCCGCAGCACCCGCAGGTGGGCCTCGCGCAGCTCGGGGCCGGGATCGACGCCCAACTCGTCGACGAGACGGCGGCGGGTCTCGGCGTAGAGCCGCAGCGCGGCGGCCTGTTGGCCACAGCCGGCAAGGGCGAGCAGGTAACCGGCCACCAGCGGCTCCCGGAGCGGATGCTCGACCACCAGCGGGCGCAGGGTGTGCGCGGTGGCGGCGTACCGGCCGAGGCCGAGTTCCACGGCGGCGAGCCGCTCGTACGCGAGCAGCCGCTGCTCGTCCAGTCCGGCGGCGGCGGCGTCGACGAAGGCGCCGGCCGCGCCGGCCAGCGCCGGCCCCTGCCACAGCGCCAGGCCGTCCCGCAGCAGCCGCGCCGCCTCGGCCCGCCGACCGGCTGTCTCCTCGACGCGGGCCCGCTCGACCGCCACGCTGAACTCGGTGAGGTCCAGCTCGGTCCCGCCTACGGTGAGCCGGTAGCCGCCGCCCTGCGTCGCCAGCAGGTCGCCCGCGCCCGCCTCGCGCAGGGCCGCCCGGATCCGGGAGACGCAGACCTGCACCTGCGTCCGTGCGCTGGCCGGCGGGTCATCGGCCCAGAGCGCCGACACGACCTGCCCGAGAGGTACCAACCGGTCCGCGTTGAGGAGCAGCAGCGCGAGCACCGCGCGTTGCTGGGGGCGGTCGATGGGGAGGACGCGCCCGCCGGCGGTCACCTGGACGGGGCCGAGGACTGACCACCGCATGGCTTTCCTCGTCAGTCGTGATGGGACGACCACAGTCTATGGACGGCGGGACCCGTGCGGCCGGCGCCAAGCGGTCGGATAGCGGACGCCAAGCGGCCTCGCCCAGGCTCTCCTCAGCCGCCGGATCCGCAGGTCCGGGGGGAGGCGGGCCGGCTCGTCCGGCCATTGTGGACAAGGGGAGCGACATGCGGGTAACCAGGGGACGGGGCGTGCTGACGGCAGTTGTGTCGACGGCTGCCGTGGTGGCGGGCATGGCCTGGGCGGCACCGGCCTGGGCGGTGCCGGCCGGGTTGGAGACGGTCACCCATTCGGCGGCCGAGAGCAGCGCGGACAAGTCGGCGCTGGCGTCCTGCCCGGCCGGCAAGGTGGTCACCGGGGGTGGCGGCTTCCTGATCGCCGGCTCGTCGGCCGCCGGGCGGGTCGGGCTGGACCGGTTGGAGCCGCTGGCGAACGGCACCGGGTTCTTCGTGACCATGCGGGAGGCAGGCCCGGCCAACTTCGCCGGCGACTGGGCGTTGCAGGCCGTCGCCCAGTGCGCCACGACGCCGGCCGGATACCAGGTGGTGGCCACGACCGGAGCGGTCGGAACGGAGTACGTCACCGCGAGCTGCGGGACGAAGAAGGTCATCGGCATGGGTGGGCGGGTCAACAGCGGCCTGGGTGACGTGGTGCTCGACCAGGTCGTGCCGTCGTTCGACCTGACCTCGGTGACCGTCCGGGCGGTCGCGGTGCAGGGCACCTCGCCGGCCGGCTGGAGCGCCACCTCGATCGCCGTCTGCGCCAACGCGCCCGCCGGGCTGGAGCGGGTCGCGTTGACCGGGACGAGCGCGAGCAATTCGTCGGACAACGCCGTCAAGTCGTGCCCGGCCGGCAAGGGCCTCTACAGCGCGGGCGCCGACATCAACGCCGGCAACGGCCAGGTGTTGCTGACCGCGATCAACATCACCGGGGGGAACACCGTTCGGGCACGGGCGGACGAGGACGCCGACGGCTTCGCCGGCTCGTGGAGCCTCAACGGGTACGCCATCTGCGGGAGCTGATTCGCCGACCGGGGCCGCCACTGGCGGCCCCGGTCGCCGGTCCGCGTGGGCAATATGATCCTCATCAGGTGACGACCAGGGGAGCGGAGCTCATGAGGTTTCTTCTCACGTCCGGGGGCATCAGTAACCCGAGCATCTCCGACGCGCTCGTCGACCTGCTGGGCAAGCCGATCGCCGAGTCCACGGCCCTGTTCATCCCGACCGGCGTTCACCCCTTCCCCGGTGGCGCCGAGAAAGCGTGGAAGGCGGTCCACGGCCACGCGTCGATCCCGCTGACCCAACTGGGTTGGAAGTCCCTGGGGATGTTGGAACTCACGGCGCTGCCGACCATTCGGCAGGAGAACTGGATCCCGGCGGTCCGAGAGGCCGACGCCCTCCTCGTCTGGGGCGGCGACGTGCTGTACCTGACCTACTGGCTGCGCCAGTCGGGCCTGGCCGACCTCCTGCCGTCGTTGAGTGACACGGTCTATGTGGGGGTCAGCGCCGGGAGCATCGCGGTCACCCCGTACAACTGCGACGCCGAGTTCGACAGTCAGTTCGTTCCGGACGGCAGCGACATGGCGCAGGGCGCCGACCGGGCGCTGGGCCTGGTGGACTTCACGCTGTACCCCCACCTCGATCATCCGGACATGCCGGACACCACACTGTCCAGCATCGAGAAGTGGGCAGCCGGCATTCCGGTCCCGACCTACGCCATCGACGACAACACCGCCATCAGGGTGGTCGACGGGGCCGTCGACGTCATCTCCGAAGGCCACTGGAGACTGCTCAACGGCGGCGCCAGGTCGTGACGATTCGGCCGCGCAGACCGGCCGATCACCGCGCCCGGGACGGGAGGCGGACGATGCTCAGGATGCCGGTGGGTCGGCGCTGATGCGCGCGAGGGTGCGTCGGCCGATCAGGCTCATCGTCGGGTTGGTCCGGTGGTAGTACCAGACCAGTCCCATCGCCTGCTGGAAGGCCCACGCCCTACCGCGCTCCCACTCGAGATCGTCGCAGTCGAGTCGCTTCCGGAACGCCTGGCGTGGCTCCCGATCCAGCAGGTGCCAGGCGCCGACGAGGTCGAGGGCAGGATCGGCCGGGCCCAGCCCACCCACGTCGAGAACCCCGGCCAGCCGCCCGTCGGAGACAAGGACGTTTCCGGGTATGAGATCGCCGTGGTTCATCGTGTCCGGGGCCTCGCCCCGCGGCAGTTCCCTCATCACCTCCCAGAACCGGCGGAGCGGCGGAACGTCCAGCAACGTTTCGCTGTGCCGGAAGCAGTCCTTCAGGTAGTCGTCGTGTGCGGGTAGCTCGCCACCGCGACCCTGGCCGGTGAACGTGCGGCCGCCTGTGTCGATGGCTCGCACGCCGTCGACGAACTCGGCGAGATCGTGCGCGAACGCGACCGAGTCGCCGGGGTCGTCATCGGTGGCAACAACTCCGGGTATCCACGTCTGGACCGACCAGGGAAGCGGGTAGCCGGCACCCGGTTCACCGATGTCGACCGGCTCCGGAGTGGGAAATCGCGTACGCCCCAACAGCTCTCGGGCCGCTTCCGCCTCGCGTTCCAGCCAGGCCTGTGCCACGTCGACCTCCTGAGGCTGGAGGGGGAATCGGGCCGTCAACCGCTCCCCGACACGGACGATGGCATTGACCGTCCCCTGCGAGGCGACGCGCTGGAGAGCCAGGCCCCGCCACTCGGGGAACTGCGTGTCCACCAACTGCTGCACCACGTCGAGTGAGACCGTGAGCTGGCCCTCGTGCATCGGCACATCGGGCGACAGGGGAGCGGCTGGCACGACAATCATCCTTCGTCAGGTTATCGAGGCGGCTGAGCCTAGCGGCGGGCGGCGCAGTTGCGGCGCTCTCGGCGTATCGATGGCCATTTGCGGCGTCCGGTCACACTGCCGGTATGCGGCGGGGACATTGGGAGAGCGCCCTGGTGGTGGCCCTCTGCGTCCTGCTCTCGGTGGCCGTCGGCGGTTGGCTGGGCTGGCGGAGTACGACGGTCGATCCGCCTGCGCCTCCCGCGGTCTGCCCGCTCATCCGGTCGGAGGTGCTCGATCGTCTCGTTCCCGGGCACGGTACCCCTGAGGCGGCCGAGCAGAACGAGTCGGCCATGCGCTCGAACTACTGCTGGGTCAAGAGCATGTCCGGGACCCAGGCCCCACGTACCTCGTTGTGGGTGTCACTCGGACGGTACGGCCGATACGAAGGCCGCGGTCCGCGTTGCCTGGACCGTGGTGGACTGCAGCCGGCCTCGAACAGAAGGAATCAACCGTTCGCGCTCGGAGACCGTGCCCTCTACTACCTCTCGGGTGACAGCGAGACCGGTCGGCGTATCCACTTCTCGGTGTGTCTCGGCACCCACGGGGTGCTCGTCGACTACGAGGCCACCGGCGTCGCCGATCCGGCGGTGGTCGAGTCAGCCGCCACCGTTGCCCAGGAGGTGCTGTCGTGGCTTTGATCGGGCCTCCGATCTGGGTATTCCGGCGCAAGAACCTGCAGCCGCCCCCGCGCGCTGACCATCGGGTGTCACCGTGGCGGTGGCTGCTCGTTGCTGGGGCGGTGGCGCTCGTGATTGCCGTCGGCGTCCTCGCCTGGCGGGTGAGCCGGCTGGCGGCGCCCACACTCGTCAACTGGCAGATCACCGTCGTCGACGAGACGGGCGACGCTCCGCCGCTACCGGACCTGCCGGCAGATCCGTTCCCGCGCTGATGGCCATTTCCGCGCACCTGGCCCGGCTGCGGGCCGTGATCGGCCCCGAGCTGATCCAGCTGCCGTCGGTGTCGGTCCTCGTCGTCGACGAGCACGGGCGGCTCCTGCTGGTACGACACACCGGAAGCCCGGACAGGTGGGGTGTGCCCGGTGGCGCGGTCGAGATCGGCGAATCACCGGCCCAGGCGGCCGTGCGTGAGGTCCGTGAGGAGATCGGCGTCCAGATCGGCCGGCTGCGGCTGCTGGACGTGCTGGGCGGTACGGACTACGAGGTCACCTACTCAAACGGTGACCAGGTCGCGTACGTCACCGCCGTCTACGAGGCGGTGATCGTCGACGGGACGCCCGCCCCGGACCAGGAGGAGATCTGCGAACTGGACTGGTTCACCCCGGCGCGGCTACGAAGTGTCGGCCTCAACCGGTTCACCCGGGCGCTGCTGGGGGCAACCGGCCACCTCGCGAGCTGACGGCGGTCGGTCTGCCCTAGGGCGTGTGTCAAAGCCCTTGGCCGGCCTGCGGCGGGCCCAGCCGACGGCCGGCGGCGTTGGAGATGGGCCCGGATACAACACCGGTATCCGAGCCCATCTCCGCCTTGCCGGACCGCCGCCTGGACTCCGCCTCGGCTCGACCCAGGACTTTGACACACGCCCTATCGGGACAGCGGATCGGCCGTTTCGTCGCTACGGTCACCAGGGTGACCAGTTCTGAGCCGCAGGTGGTCGGCGTCGTGCACCAGGCTTCCGAATCGACGGTCCGGCTGCGTCCGGTGACCGAGGACGACTTGGAGATGTTGCGCCGGTTCGCGGTCGAACCCGGGCTGATCGGCCTCGACTGGGCTGGTTTTCGGGACGCCGCCGCGCCGGCCCGTCGCTTCGCCGAGGACGGCTACCTCGGCGAGCGGACCGGTGGCCTGGTCGTGCAGGTCGAGCCGGCGACCGACTCGCGGGCGGGTTACCTCAGCTACCTCCAGCGCCAGTACGGAGGTCGGGCGCCCTACTGGGAGATCGGCATCGTGCTGCTGCCCGAGTGGCGCGGTCAGGGCATCGGCTGGCGGGCCCAGGCGCTGCTCTGCGACTACCTGTTCAGCCACACGCCGGCGCAGCGCATCCAGGCCAGCACCCACGCCGAGAACGTCGCCGAGCAGCGGTCGCTGGAGAAGGCCGGCTTCCAGTTGGAGGGGGTCGTACGGGCCTGTGAGTTCCGGGCCGGCGCCTGGCGGGACGGCTGGCTCTACAGCCGGTTGCGCGACGACCCGTCACCCCTGTGAGCCTCGCCAGCGGTTATCGAGCGTGATCCCGAAATCCGCTTGTGGGCGGCTGCTGTCCCTGCCTAGCCTGCTGGCTGTGGCCCCCCTTCGTCTTCTGATCCCGCGGGTGGACCGGTGAGCGGCCGGCTTCGGGAGATCGCCCGGCAGACCGTCGCGATCGTCGAGTCGGGACGCTACCGCAATGACCACGGCGTCGAGGTCGTCGTCGGTGAGGCGGTACGCGCCGCGGTCGCCGGGACTCGTCATCACCTCCCCGACGAGGTGTTCGAGGCGCGGGACGCGGCACCCGGCGCCGCGACGATGGAGGTGACGCACGAGTCGACGTTGCAGGCGGCGTACCGGCTCGGGCCCGGCGCGGCATGCCTGGTGTTCGCGTCGGCGAAGAACCCGGGTGGCGGGTTCCTGGGCGGGGCGCAGGCGCAGGAGGAGAGCATCGCCCGCTCGTCGGCGCTCTACCCGTGTCTGCGTGCCGTGCCGGAGTTCTACGCGTTCCACCGTGCTGAGCAGGATCTGCGCTACAGCGACCGGGTCATCTACTCCCCGCTGGTGCCGGTGTTCCGGGACGACAGGGGAAACCTGCTCGAGCAGCCGTACCCGACGTCGTTCCTGACCGCCGCGGCGCCGAACCTCGGCGCGATCGTGCGCAACCAGCCGGCGCACGCGGCGGACGTGCCGGCCGTGCTGGCCCGGCGTGCGCGGCGGGTGTTGGAGGTCGCCGTCGCGCACGGACATCGCTCGATCGTGTTGGGCGCCTGGGGGTGCGGGGTGTTCCGCAACGAACCCGCTGCGGTGGCCGGCGCGTTCGCCGACGCTCTGCACGTGGTCGATCGGTTCGACCGCGTGGTGTTCGCCATCCACGACGGCCTGCCGGGCACCCCCGTGTACCACGCGTTCAGGAAACGCCTGGCGGGATCTGTCGAGGATTCGCCAACGTCGGGTTAGGTGGGTGCAGACCGCGATCACCGGAGGCAACGTGTCGGGCCGTTTCGTGTACTGGATGAACGTCTCTCTCGATCTCAGGATCGAGCATGCCCCCGGCGAGGAGGGCGCCGGGAACTGGCTGCGCATCGGCGAGCCGCTGCACCGGGAGTTCAACACCCGGGCCCGCGCGCTGACGTCGATGGTCCAGGGGCGCACGATCTACGAGACGATGGAGGGGTTCTGGCCGGCCGCGCGCACCGACGAGAAGCTGCCCGACTTCATGCGTGAGTACGGCGAGATCTGGACGACGAAGCCCAAGGTGCTGGTGTCCCGCACCCGCACCGAGGCCGGGTACAACACCCGGACCCTCGGCTCGGGCGGCGACGCCGTCGAGCTGCTCGCCAGGTACCGGGAGGAGCAGGACGGCGACATCGGTGTCGGCGGCGCGACTGTCGCCACCCAGCTGCTCCGCGCGGGGTTGCTGGACGAGCTTCTGATCTTCACACACCCCGTCGTCCTCGGTGGGGGTCGGCCACTCTTCGACGAGTTGGAGCGATCGGTGCAGCTGGACCTGATCGAGCAGGATTCCTTCGCCGAGGGCGTCACGCTGCACAGGTACGCCGTCCGCTACGCCGAGGACGCGTGATCGGGCCGCCGTGCGCCGTCCTCGACCGCGTGCACCCGATCGGTTCGGGCGACGAAGGCGGGACGGTGGGCGTTGGTGAGCCAGCGCAGCGCCCACTCGACCGGCCCGTAGCGGAACCGCCGCAGCCAGAGTGCGCTTGCCGCCAACTGGGCCGCGAACACCGCGAGGACGAAGGCGAAGAGGGCCAGGGGTGAGAACGTCCCGGCGAGGCCGAAGCCGATGCCGGTGAAGGCGATCAGGCCGACCGCCGACTGGACGAGGTAGTTGGTGAGGGCCATCCGGCCGGCCGGGGCGAGCGCCGCCCGGACCACCGACGTACGCGGGTTGTGCATGATCCGTAGCAGCGTCGCCACATAGGCGGCGGCCAGCAGCGGCGCGGTCGAAACGCTGGCCGCGACGCCGAGAGTGTTGCCGTTGCCGCCGCTGGCCGCGTAGACGGCCGCCCCGAGCAGTCCGATCGGAAAACCGATCCACTGGATCCGGCGCAGCACCGGCTCGTTGCCCCAGGTCCGGTTCAGCCATTGCCGGCGTCCGGCGACCATGCCGAGCAGGAACAATGCCAGGGCGGTCGGGCCCTGCAGGGTGACCGCCTGGAGCACCAGCAGGGGCAGGCCGGCGAGGTGCTCGCCGATGTTCGCCGTCCAACCGCCGAGCAGTGCCTGGGTTGCCTCCTCGCCGTTGGCCAGCGCCTCGGCCTCGCCGGGCAGGAACGCCGAGCGGTCCACGAGGAGCGCGCTGGCGACGAGGCTGATCAGCACGAGTGTGTAGAGCGCCGCCGCGATCCGAAGCGCCGTACGGTCGGCCACCTTGCGCAGCAGGAGCAGCGCGAGGCACGCCACCGCGTACGTGGTGAGGATGTCGCCGCCGTACAGGAACACGGTGTGCAGAGCGCCGAGGACGAAGAGGCCACCGATCCGGCGGAGCATGCGTGCTGGGAACGCCGCGCCGGCCCTGCTCGCCGCGGTCAGCTGGAGGGTGAAGCTGTATCCGAAGAGGAACGAGAACAGCACGTAGAACTTCATGTCGACGAAGACCGACGAGAACGTGCGGACGGCGTCGTCGAGGCCCGAGGCGAAGTCGGGATCCGTCACCAGGTTCCCCGGATAGCCGGAGGCCATGAAGGTGACGTTGACAGCGAATATGCCGAGGAGGGCGAACCCTCGGATCGCGTCGACGTCGTGCAGACGTCCGCCCGGTACCCGCGTGGTCATCACGATCTCCATCTCTGTATGAGCTACAGCGTATGAGATACAGAGTCCACGAGATCTAGAGTGCAGGCAAGACCCCCGGGTGAAGAGCGAGGAGAATCGGACGTGGCGCAACGGAGGCTTCCGGCAGTGGTGGCCCGGATGTGGGGTCGTGAGACCAGCTCCCGGCACGGCCCCCGGCCCAGCCTCGAACTGGGCGGCATCGTCGACGCCGCGATCCGGATCGCCGACCGTGAGGGTCTGGCCGGGGTGACGATGGGCAGCGTCGCGACCCAACTCGGGGTGGCGGCCATGTCCCTGTACCGCTACGTCGGCAGCAAGGACGAGCTGCTGGTCATGATGGCTGACGCCGCAGCGCCCGAGCCGCCCGCGCTCGACGGACGCGCCTGGCGCGACTACCTGTTCGACTGGACGCGCGCCAACCGCGACTTCCTGCTCGCCCGACCGTGGCTGCTGGCGCTCGACCAGCGCACCCCGCCCACCGGGCCCCGGTTGCTGCGCTGGCTGGACCGCGCGCTCGCCGCGCTCGCCGGCACCGGGCTCGCCTACGGTGCACGGATCAACATCGCCACCGTTCTCAGTGGTTACGCTACCCAGCAGGCGGCCCTGACCCACGCGCTGAGCGCCGGTCCGGCCGCCACCGACGACTCGATCGCCGGGCTGGCCGAGTACGGCGAGATCCTCGGGCAGGTACTCGACGCGGACGGCTACCCGGAGCTCACCTCGGCCATTGGCGCGAGTGCACTGGGCGGCACCGAGGAGTGGATCGACGACGCCGACTTCACCTTCGGGCTCGGCCTGCTCCTGGACGGCATCGAAGCGCTCGTCGGCCGCAGTGTCCGCGACTAGTGCCTGTTTCACCAGAACTCGGACGACACCCGGCGGCGTTGCGGACGCGCGGCCGGACCCTGTCGGGACCGGCAGAACCGCCGCATCGGCGGCGTAGACGAGAGCCGCCGGCGAGCCGCCGCCATTACGTCGCTTCGGTTACGCCGTCAGCCCCTCGGCGACCACCGCGCCCAGGCGAGGTCGGTGACGTAGGCATGTTGCGGCGCGTCTGGCCGTCATGAATGCGAGCGGTGAGAGGCGACCCAGTCGGCGAACCCCGCGCGTACGTCGTCCAGACCGATCGGCGCTGTCATGCCCCACCGCGGCCGGGCCGCGTTGAGCTTGCCGGCCATCGACCGGATCATGTCCTCCTCCGGATACGGGTACGGACCGCCCGTGACGAACAGTTGCGCGTACCGGATGGTGTCGACGATGGAAGACTTGATCCGCTCGTGGCCGAGGTACCCGTCGAGGTCCGGCTCCCATCGGGCCAGGTACTCGGGTGGCATGGCAGCCTGCCAATGGTCGAGCAACACCGTCTCCTCGGCCGGCAGGTACGTCATCTTGTGGAGGTGAACGGCGAGGTCGTAGACCGGATCACCCCACAGGGCCAGCTCCCAGTCCAGGAACACGCTGGTGCCGTCGTCGACAATGATGTTCTTGCGGTGCACGTCGGCGTGGACGCAGACGAACGGCCGAGAGGTGAGCGTGGGCCACATGTGGTCGAGCGCTGTCAGTGGATCATCCGGAATGCCGAACCTGTCGAACAGTGGCCGGTACTCGTCGACGAAGGTGTCGTAGATCCACTGGGTGATTCCGGCGAGGCGGCGGCCGAAGCCGGCACTGTCGCCGTCGGCCGGCCAGTCGGCGGGGATCGGCGGCAGCTTGTCCCTGGGGACGTCGGCCAGCTGCCGAAGCAGCCTCGCCACGTCATCCGGGACGTGCGGCGGGCAGGCGGTGCCGCGCGGTGCGATGTCGTTGAGCACGTCCCCGGGGATGAACTGGTGGATCTGGAACGCGGGATCCTTGTTGAGGAACAGCAGCCGGGGTGCCTGAATAACGTACGGCGCGATGGCCGGCAGCAGATCCTCCTCGCGCCACAGCCGCAGGTCCATCACGTCTGCGCCGTGAATGGGGATCCGGACGATGACCGGCCCCGACTTGACCTCGACGCGGATGTTGTGGTTGTAGTAGCCGGCGGCAGCATCCACCTGTGACCGGGCCCGGTCGTAGGTCTCCGTCCACGTCATGGCTGTTCCTCCAGGAGCGCCGCTACCAGTTGCCTGCCACGTTCCTCTAACGCGACGAGGGAGTCCAGCGCATCGATCTGGTCGCGGGCCACCGCAGCGGCGTCGGTAACCTGCTGGTCGCGTTCGCTGAGGGCATCGAGGAACTGCCCAGCCAACACGATCAGGTTCGGGTAGACCTCCGCCTCGACCAGTTCGGCGACGGCCCACCGCGCGGCGTCCACAGCGTCGGCGCGGCGGCCCCGCCTGACGTTGAGGAAGGCCCGGAACAGTTCCGCCCGAGCCCGCCCGGAGCGGTAACCCGCCTTGTCCAACGCGTCGGCGGCGGCCCGGAACGAGCCGCCCGACTCGTCGTACCGACCGAGCCGAAGCTGCGCGATGGCCAGCGCCGTGAACGCCTTGCCGATCTCGTGCTGGGCACCCATGGTGCGCTGCACCTCGATCGCCACCATCGCGGCCGGTACCGCGTCCGCCGGGTTGGTCCACGCCAGCAACTCGGCGCGGTTGGTCTCGAGGTTCGCCAGCCCCACTACCGTGTCCGCCCGTCGGTACAACTCGTAGGCCTGATTCCACTGTTGCTCCGAGGCCGGGAAGTCGAGGGCGAACCGGTGCCCGAGGTGCAGCAGCCGGGCTACGTCCCCGCGCAGCACCGCGTCGTCCTCGGAGCAACCGGCGAGGATCTGCTCGGACATGGCGAACGCGGCCCGGAATCGGCCCTGCCACATCTCGATGTCGGCGAGACAGACACCCGCTCGATGCCGTACCGGTCCCGGGTGGTTCTCCCAGACCTCGGCGAACAACCGACGGGCCGCCCCGGTGGCGCCGCCGATCCGGCGTCCGTGGGCGGCGGCGAGCACCAGCCGGGCACCCACCACCTCGTTCACCGGCCAATCGAGCGTCGACGTGAGCGTCGTGGCGGCCGGCGCGTCACCCAGCATGACGGCCGACTCAGCCTCCATGCATCGCAGCGTGGCGGCCAGTTCGGTCGCGTCACCGCCTTCACCAACGAACTCCTGGAGGTCGCGCCGCACCCCGTCCACCGCCTGTTTGCCGCCACAATTCAGCGCCTGGTCGGCGTACTCCAGCAGTCCAGCGCCGTCGACGTCCTCGGCGTGTAGCGCCGAGTAGGCGGTCTCCCGGATGGCCCTGGCCCTGGTCGCCACCCCGTCCTCGGTGCGTGCCGCCTGTCCGGACCGGTCCGCCCAGATGTCGCGCAGGATCCGGTGTACGTCGCGGGCTGTGGCCGGCGATATGTGCGTGCTCAGGGCGGACCGCATGAGTTGGTGCAGCCGATGACCATGCTGACCGGCCGGGTAGACGAACGAGTACGCCGTAAGTGACTCCCAGGCCGGCCGGTGCCGAGGCAGGTCGAACGCGTCAGCGAGCGCCTGGAAGATCTCGAAGTCGAAGATCCGGGGGATGCTCAGCAATTCCAGGGTGCGAATCTCCTGGCCGCCCACGTGTTGCAGGAAGCGCTGGAGGATCTCCTCGGGGGAGACGGCGCGTCCTGGATCGCCGGCAGCGGTCCAGGTGTCGATCGCCAGATGTAGATAGAATGGAAGGCCGGCACTCGCCTGGGCGATGGCGTCTCGATCCGCCGCATCGGCGATGCCGCTCTCGGTCAGCAGCTCCAGCCGGGCATTCATCGGCAGCCCATCCACCTGGCATTGACGTGTCACCGTGGCCCAGCTCGGATCGTACGCGTGCCAGCGCAGCGGCTCGCGGCTGGCGACCACGACAAGGCCCCGGTCGAGCTGCGCCACAAGGTCACGCAGCCAGACGTCGAGCATCGAGGCGCGGCCGGCCCGGACCGAGGCCGACACCAGTGCCTCGTACGCGTCGACGAAGATGACGTACGGCCGGTCGGCGCTTGATTCCCGCAGATCCTCGGCGAACAGGAAGGTGACGGCGTCGACCAGGTCGACGTTGGAGAGGTCGTCGAGCGACCGCAAAGTGTCGTCGATCCGGATCTGACGTCGACGGCGAGCGCCTGTCGTTGCCCGCTCCGCCAACTTCACGAGGCCGACAGCCGTGCCGAACACCGGAATCCCTGACACGTCGTCGAGGATCTGGGTGAGGGCCTCGCTCTCCTCGACGAACGGCAGCTCCTTGGCCGTGAGCCGCAGATGTGGGTGCAGCCGCTGCCAGTACACGGCGTAGCCGATGTCGAAACGGTCGAACCGCACCCCCTGCCGGCCCAGCTCTACCCTCAGCACGGCCAGGGCGTCCTCCTGCTGACGCATGGCGGGCACCTGAAGATCGAGAGTGGCCGTGCGGCGACCCTCACCGGCCCGGTCGCGCAACTCGCGCAGTAACCTTGACTTGCCGATGCCGCCCACCCCGACGACATTGAGCACCCGAACGCTCGCGCCGACCTTCGCCAACTCCTCGGCATATGCCTCCAGGATGGACTCCCGGTTGACGAACCGTCGGCGCAGCGCGGCCACTCGGCGAAACCTCGGCTCCAGGGGCATCCCGCAGTCCCTTCGGGGTCATGCGCTACGTGGTCGCGTGATGACCGATGCGCCGTGACTCTACCGGCAGGGGGCAACACGCTCAGCGATCCGCTGACCGCCGCAGCTCAGCGTTGAGTTGCGAATCAGACCAACGCTTTGATGCGCGTTGGTCTGGTCCAACCGCCCCTCCGCCGGCCGTGCCCGCGACCGGGATTCCTCTCATCAGGGCCGGCGAACCTGCGGTCCGCACGACCATTGGCCGCTGGCGAAACGTCGGCATTCGCGCGTGGTGAACGACGGGTATCCCTAACGACGGTTCAGCGCCGATCATTGCCCGGTATCGATGTGAGTCATTCTCACCTCCGGGTGGCGCGCCCGGCACGGAGGGCGAGACGTCGGCACCGGAAGCCGGGCGCACCGAAGGCCCGACTCCGCGTCCCCGGAGGATCGCCATGCCCCGTCCCGCACTCCGCACCCGGCTCGCGGCGTTCACCGCCGCCACCCTCACCGCGAGCGTCCTGACGGTGACCCCGCCGTCACCGGCGCTGGCCGCCACCACGTTCGCCGCCAACGACTACTGCCTCGGCCAGTGCTCCGACATCCTGCCCCCCGGACAGAACGGCAACGCCACGCTCGTCGCCATCCTGGCGCACCAGGCGCTCGGCACCCGCCCCGCGCACTCCAGCGACCAGCTCGACGAGTACGCGAACCTCGTCTACAACTACGCCGGGCTGACCGACGAGCAGATCGCCCAGTTCTACAACGACGCCTCGTTCGGCGTGCCGGCCGCACAGGTCGAGAGCACCGTCTCGCCGCGCGCGGACGTGACCATCGTGCGGGACAAGGCCACCGGCGTCCCGCACGTCACCGGCACCACCCGCGGCGGCACGATGTTCGGCGCCGGCTACGCCGGGGCGCAGGATCGGCTCTGGGTGATGGACCTGCTGCGGCACGTCGGCCGCGGGAACGTCAGCTCGTTCGCCGGCGGCGCGCCCGGCAACCGGGAGCTGGAGCAGAGCGTCTGGGCCAACTCCCCGTACACCGAGGCGGACCTCCAGGCCCAGGTGGACGCGCTGCGCACCAAGGGCGCCCGGGGCCAGCAGCTCTACACCGACGTGGTGGACTACATCGCCGGCATCAACGCCTACATCGACAAGTCGATCGCCGACGACAACTACCCGGGTGAGTACGTGCTCGCCGGCGCGGGCAAGCCGAGGCACTTCACCATGACCGACCTGATCGCCACCGCCGGCGTGATCGGTGGCCTGTTCGGCGGGGGTGGCGGCAGTGAGATCCAGTCCGCCCTGGTCCGGGTGGCCGCCCGCGCCAAGTACGGCGCGACCGAGGGCGACCGGATCTGGGCGGCGTTCCGGTCGCAGAACGACCCGGAGACCGTGCTCACCCTGCACGACGGGCAGAGTTTCCCGTACGGGGGGACGCCTCCGGGCGCGACCAGCGCGGTGCTCCCCGACGCCGGGACCGTGGTCGCCGAGCCGCTCGCCCACGACGCCAGCGGCGGGGCCGCCTCCCGCACCGGCGCGAGCGCCGCTACCAAGGAGCTGGTCGGCGGGCTGGCGAACCTGCGCGCGCACGGCATGTCCAACGCTGTCGTGGTCTCCGGACGGCACACCACCACCGGTAACCCCGTCGCCGTGTTCGGTCCGCAGACCGGCTACTTCGCACCGCAACTGCTCATGCTCCAGGAGTTGCAGGGGCCGGGCATCAGCGCGCGAGGGGCCGCGTTCGCCGGGTTGAACCTCTACGTGCTGCTGGGTCGCGGCCAGGACTACGCGTGGAGCGCCACCTCGGCCTCGCAGGACCTCACCGACACGTACGCGGTGCCGCTGTGCACCACCGACGGCACCGCGCCGACGCTGCGGTCCAACCGCTACCTCTACCACGGGCAGTGTCTCGCGATGGAGGCGTTGGAGCAGCGCAACTCCTGGTCGCCCACGCTGGCGGACTCCACCCCCGCGGGCTCGTACACGTTGCGCGCGCTGCGCACCAAGTACGGGTTGGTCTCCTACCGGGGACTGGTGGACGGGCAACCGACCGCGTTCACCAAGCTGCGCTCCACCTACCGGCACGAGGCCGACTCGGCGATCGGTTTCCAGGCCTTCAACGACCCGGCGGCGATGGGCAGCGCGGCGGCCTTCCAGGGCTCCGCCGCCAGCGTCGGGTACGCGTTCAACTGGTTCTACGTCAACTCGACCGAGGCCGCGTACTTCAACTCCGGCTCGAACCCGGTCCGGTCGTCCGGCACCGACCCGAACCTCCCGGCGAAGGCCGAGCCGGCGTACGAGTGGGCCGGCTGGAATCCCGACACCAACGACGCCACGTACGCGCCGGCGTCGGCCCACCCGCAGTCGGTCAACCAGGACTACTACGTGAGTTGGAACAACAAGCAGGCGCGGGACTTCGGGGCGGCCGACGGCAACTTCAGCTTCGGCTCCGTACACCGGGGTCAGTTGCTCGACGGCCCGGTGCGGACGGCGATCTCCCAGCGCAAGCTCGGCCGCGCCGACGTCGTCAAGATCATGGCGGACGCGGCGGTGACCGACCTGCGCGGCCAGCAGGTCCTCAGCGAGCTGTTGCGGGTGCTGGACAGCACGCCGGTCACCGACCCGGCGCTGGTCGACGCGGTGGGCAAGCTGCGCGCCTGGCAGCAGGCGGGCACCCGCCGGGTCGAGACAGCCCCCGGCTCCAAGGTCTACCAGCACGCCGACGCGATCCGGATCTTCGACGCCTGGTGGCCGCTGCTGGCCTCGGCCGAGTTCCGGCCCGGCCTCGGTCCGGACCTCTACGCCGCGCTGGTCGACGCCATCGAGGTCAACGAGGCGCCGTCGGGCGGCCAGAACGGTGGGCGTGACGGCACCGCGAGCTGGGCGTCGCAAGGTCAGGCGCACAAGGGCTCGTCGTTCCAGCACGGCTGGTGGGGCTACGTCGACAAGGACCTGCGTACCGTGCTCGGCGACCCCGTCGCCGGCGGGCCGGGTCGCTCGTACTGCGGCAACGGCAACCTCGGCGCGTGCCGACAGTCCCTGTTGGACGCGCTCGGCCAGGCCGCCGCGCTGCCGGCCACCACGGTCTACCCCGGCGACAAGTCCTGCGGCGCCGGTGACCAGTGGTGCGCGGACTCGATCGCACACTCCGGGCTCGGCGGCATCACCCACCCGGTGATCGCCTGGCAGAACCGTCCCACCTACCAGCAGGTCGTCTCGTTCCCGGCGCGCCGGGGTGACGACGTCACCAACCTGGCCCAGGGCCGCCCGGCGACCGCGTCGAGCACCCAGTTCCTCACCAGCTACACCCCGGACAAGGCGGTCGACGGCAGCCTGAGCAGCCGGTGGGCCAGCAGCTACAACGACAACCAGTGGCTCCGCGTCGACCTCGGCGCGGCCCGCACCGTCAGCCGGGCGGTGCTGCGCTGGGAGTCGGCCTACGGCACCTCGTATCGGATCGAGGTTTCCGGCGACGGCAGCTCCTGGACGCCGGTGTTCGCCACCACCGCCGGCAACGGCGGCGTCGACAACGCCACCTTCGCTCCGGTCACGGCCCGCTACGTGCGGGTGTACGGCGTCAAGCGGGCCACCTCGTACGGATTCTCGCTGCACGAATTCGAGCTGTACGGACGGTGACCCGACCGGGAGGGGCCGGCGAACCGTTCGCCGGCCCCTCCCGCCCTGAGCGCGGTGCCCGGGTGACCGATGGCGGTCTCGTACGCAATCATCGGCCGACCCTGGTGGCGACGGGCGACGGTCCCGTTTGCCGGGCGAGGAGCGGTGCTCTGGGTGACACCCGCGGTGTGCGGGCACCGTTCGGCCGGAGGTACGCGGACAATGGAGCGATGAAGCGAGAGACTCGGCTGAAGCGGTTGACCGGAACGCGCATCGACGGCGCGGTGGCGACGGGCGCGGTGGCCACCGGCGCGCGGGCGGCGGGGGCGGCGTCGCTCGGCGCCCTGGCGCTGGGGGCGCTGGCTGTCGGAGCAGTGGCCGTCGGGGCGCTGGTCATCGGTCGGCTGGCTGTCCGCCGCGCGGTCGTGCGGGAGCTGCGCGTCGGCCGGTTGGAGATCGGCGAGCTGGTGGTGCACAGCCGACCCGCTGCCGAGCAGTAGCCCGCCGCGGCGGTGCGCGGGAGGAGCCTCGGGCGCGTGCTCCCGTCCGCACCGGCACGCCCGATCCGCCCGGCACGTCATGGCCTCGCGGCCTGGCCCAGTGCCGCTTCGACGATTCGGATCGCCTCGGCGGCATCGATGCCGACGCGGGCGATGACGGCCGCGTAGTCGCGGGCGGCGCGGCGGGCCTGTTCGAGGGACCGCTCACCGCCGGCCGACACGTACGAGCCGGCCCGTCCGTGGGTTTCGATGAGCCCGGCGTCCTCCAGCTCCCGGTAGGCCCGTCCAACGGTGTTCACGGCGAGACCAAGGTCGGCCGCGAGCCGGCGGATCGTCGGCAGTCTGGTGCCGACGGCGAGCGTGCGGCCCTGGATCTGCCTTGCGAGTTGGGCCCGGAGCTGCTCGTACGGCGGCGTCGGTGAGGCCGCGTCGATGACGATCATCGCAGCGCCATGGCACGCCGCGCCGTCGTCCCGACGTCCGTGGTCCGGCCCTCGATCAGGCCGAGCGCGCAGACGCCCGCCAGCACGAGCGCCAGTGAGACGGCGTTCCACCAGCCGAGCGAATCCCCGTACAGGAAGATGGCCGGCAGCGACCACACGAGGCTCGGGGTGACGAGGTGGCGGGCGTCCTCGACCCGCATGATGACGTCGGCGGTGAGCGACCCCTCGTCCTCGGCCACGGCCGGGGTCGTCAGGATCTGGCGTAGCTGCATGACGATGCCAGCCCCGACGCCGGTGAGGCCGATCAGCACGACGGCCGCTCCGTACCGCAGGCCGGGGTCCGGCACGGGCAGCACGCTCACGGCGAGGAGCGCCGCGCCGCTGAACGTGGCGACCGCGAAGGCGGCGTGCGGCCGACCGAGCACCACCGGCCAGCCGAGCTCGACCGGATGGGCCACCCGACGGGACAGTCGCGCGCCGGCCGTCCGGTCGACCCGCCGTACCCACCAGCCGAGCAGCCACTGCCCCGTCAGCAGTACGACCACCAGCGCCGCGAGCACCAGCAGCGGTGGCCAGGAGAACGTGTCGTCGTCGAGTCGGCCCAGCACGTGCGTCAGCGCGGCGCCGATCAGGAACGCGGCCAACAGGACGCTGTCGACGAGCTTCGCGTGCCGCCGTACCGCCAGTCGCGTCGCGAGCAGCGGCGTCGGCCCGACGTCGGTCAGGCCGTGGCGGCTGAGCCACCGTCCGGCTTCCGCATGATCCGCTTCGCGCATGACATCCACCCCGATACGTCGCAAGCCTTGTCTCAACAAGATGAGACATAACCTGCACCAATGTCAACCCCCGTCGCGCATCGCGCCGCCTGGCCCGGCGGCCGTCCGGGCGTTGACGGTGACCGGCTGCCGGAGGATGGTCCGCTGCTTGTCGGGGGCGGTCCTGCGGAAGTCGCTGAGGTAGATCTCGTGGTGCCGACCCGCCATGCGAAGCCCTTCACGGGGGATGAATCCGTGGTGCAGTTGCCTGAGCACGGCCGCCTCGTCGTCGAAGGAACCGACGTGCAGTGTCTGGACGCACCGCCCCTCTCGTAGCGTCTGAAGGCGGACGTCGTCGAGTCGCGTCGGTCGGCGCTTCGCGCCGGCCTGCTCGACAGCGGTGGCGAAGCGGGACTGGTCGATCCAGCCGGGGACCATGAGCATCAGCGTCCAGCTCCACCGTGACTTGTCCCGTGCCGTGGTGAACGACTCCATGTCCTCGGCCCACCACAGACCTTCGAGCGGCGGGACGACGTAGTCGCGCCCGAGGTCCCGCTTGCTGGCGAACTTCAGTCGGTACGCCACCGGGTAGAGCGCCGCGATCGCGTCGGCCAGAGCGGGTGAGGTGTTGGGGTCGCCGTGACCGTCGGTCATCAGATACCGCATGTCGGGCACGTCGATGATCCGGAAGCGGCCTCGTTGCGCTCGGTAAGCGTCAAGGGACTTCTTGAAATCGACTTTGCCGTTGGTCTCCTCGGTCATCCGGTCATTCTGCAGGGATTCGAGAGCGGGATGTAACTCTCCGGAAGTGCCTGACCACGTGGAGAAAGTGCGACCCACCTCACCACTGGCGACCGAAATTGGTGCCGGAAAAGCGAGACCAAAATGGTCCGTCGGCCCGTCTTTAGGGTGACGGATGGTCACGGCCGGCGGTCGGCCAAGGAGGGGTAAGGGACGTGGGGGACCTACGTGGGCGCTTCAGGGACGAACTGGCCCGACACGTCGCCCCGCCGCTCGGTGACCTGGTTGAGCAGTCGGTGGTGCAGGGTCGACGACTACGCCGCCGGCGTCGGCTGGCGCAGTTCGGCGCGGGCGGATCCGCGTTGGCGATGCTGCTCGTGATCGGCCTGGCGGCCGGGCCGCTCACCGGCGGCGCCGACCAGGTGGGTCAGTCCGAGACGTGGGGCGTCGGTTCGCCGGGTGGGCCGGTCGACAGCCCGACGCCGTCCCGGGCGCAGACTTCCGACAGCGCCCCGGGTGGCGGGTCCGTGGCGGGCGCAGCCGAGGCCCCGGGAGTGGCCACGTCGGCGGCTCCCACCACCACGGTGATCGACAACGTGCGGATCGGCGCGGGGCCGGACGGTCCACTGCTGACGACCACACCGCAGGGCGCCCTGGAGTTGTTGATGCGGCTCCTACCCAAGGGCGAGACCAGCGGTCAGGCGAGCTTGGGAAGCAGCGGGGCGGGCCCCGGCATGCCGTACGTCCAGACCTTCCTGGATCGGGGCGACGGACCCGGCATGGTGCGGCTCTCCGTCTACCAGGACGACCTCGGCGGCGATCCGGTTCCGGGGACGGTGGAGCTGACCGAGGTGCCCGGCAACTGCGTGCAGGACAAGATGATCACGGTGTATCACCGGGACGGCCTGCAGATCGACGTGCTGCTCTCCACCTGTCTGGCCTGGGATGGCAAGGGGAGTTCGCCCGCGCCCGCCGTTCTGTCCGTGGATGAGGCAATCGCGATCGCCGCCAATCCGAGCTGGGGGACGAGAATTCCGGCCGAGTACGTCCGGAGCGGCGCCAAGAGGTTCCCCACCCTGGCCAGGTCGAATGGCTGACGAAGACTTCGTGGAATTCGCGCAGGCGGCCGTGGGCCGCCTGCGCGACGCCGCGTTCCTGATGTGCCGCGACTGGCATCTCGCCCAGGACCTCACCCAGACCGCGCTGGCGAAGATGTACGCCAACTGGGGGCGGGTCCGACGGGCCGACGACCTCTACGCGTACGCCCGCAAGGTACTGCTGCGCTGCGTGATCGATCAGCAGCGGCGTCGCTCCAGCACCGAGTTGGCGATGTCGACGCCGCCCGACCAGGGCGAGGAGCATCCGGCTGAGCTGCGCATGACGTTGCTCGACGCGGTCGCCACCCTGCCACTGCGCGATCGGGCGATCATCGTCCTGCGCTACTGGGACGACCTGAGCGTGGAGACGACCGCCGAGGTCGTGGGCGTCTCCACGGCCGTCGTGAAGAGCCAGAGCATGCGCTCCCTCAGCCGGCTGCGCGAGTTGCTCGGCGAGACCCGTTCCGAGTTGTTCGCCGAGGAGCGGCATTGATCGGCCGGGTCTGTCCGGTGGCGGCGACGGGGGTGCCACCGCGCACCCTCGGCGACGCCGCGACCTGCGATGGCAGTCATCTGTGTGTGGGAGGTTCGGTGTCCGTGTCGAGCAGCAGGACCTGCCGGGGCCGGGTTCGCGGCAGGGTCCGGGTGCCGGCTTTGGTCGTGCCGCTGGTCCTGTCGGCGTTGGTGGTGCTGGTCGCGGGGTGTCAGCGGTCGGGGCCGGGTGACGGCCCCGAGAAGCCACCGACCGTGAACGTCGAACGGAGTGGCCTGAGCATGCTGCTGGGAGCGGGCGACCTGGGTGCGGGTTGGCGTGCGGACGACGCGCGGCCCGGTCTGCCACCCTGGCCGTGGGAGCAGGACGACTGCCCCGACTACCAGAGCAGCGACTACACCGCGAAGTCGCACCGACGGGCTGCCGTGGAGCGCTACTACCGGCTGCCGGACGGCTCGTCGCCGGCCCACCACATCGTGGAGACGTACGAGCCCGGATGGGCCGAGCGCAGTGTCGACGACGTCCGTACGGTCCTCCGACGGTGCGCGAGCTACCTGATTAACGGATCACGGGTCTCGTTCGACATCATCGACCCGCACTATCTGGGCGGTGCCGGTCTGCTCGTCAGGGGCCGCATCGCACATGCCGACACCCCAACTACCGCTAGGTACTTCGTCATGGTGAAACGGGACGAGACGGTCTCGACTATCAGCCTGCCCGACTTGGGCGACCAGGCTGCGGTGGATACGATCGCGGCGAAGGCGGTGGCCCGTCTTGGCTGAGCGGGGAGGTCGGATGCTGCCACGCCGCTGGGTTGTCTCCGCGGTCACCGTGTCCCTCGCCGGCGTCGCGACGGCCGCCTACGGCACGACGCACGTCCGCGACGGCGGCGGGGGCGACGCGTCACCCGGTCGTTCGCCGGCCAGTCCGGTTCCGACGACGCCGGCCGTCGACCGGCTGAAACCGGCGCGGGCACGTATCGAGGCCTACGTCGACCGGTACGACGGCCATCTCGCGGTCGCGGCAGTGGATCGACAGAGTACGGCCGCGGTGACGGCCGGCGCCACCCGCTTCGAGACCGCCAGCATCGTCAAGGTCAATATCCTCGCGGCGCTGCTGCTGCGCCAGAACCCGCCCGGTAAGGCCCTGAGCTCGGAGACCAGACGGCTGGCCGAAGCCATGATCGTGTCCAGTGACAACGACGCCGCGGTGGCCCTGTGGCAGAAGATCGACGGCTCGCGCGGCCTCACGGCCGCGAACCGCACACTCGGTCTGCTGGAGACCAAAGCCAACAAGCACTGGGGGACGACCACGACCACGGCCGCCGACCAGATCCGTCTGCTGACGGCGCTGACGTCGTCGAAGGGCCCGCTGACGCCGCAGGACCGTACCTTCGTCATGGGCCTCATGAAGAAGGTGATCCCCGAGCAGCGGTGGGGAGTCACCGCCGCGCGTGAGCCGGGCAATTCCGTGTACGTCAAGAACGGCTGGGACACCGTGGACGTCGACAGCGGTCGCTGGCTCGTCAACAGCATCGGACGGATCGTCGAGGCCCGTCACGACTGGCTGATCGCCGTGCTCTCCGACCATCACGTCAGCCAGGAGGCGGGCGTCAGCGTGGTGGAGAAGGCGGCGAAGTTCGTCCTCAAGGAGATGCGCGCCGCCACCGCGGGCGACGGCCCTTCGTAGGGTGGGCCGTCGCCCCCGGGCGTCCCGCCGCACGGCTGGCGTTCGGGCGGTGGCCGCCGATCAGGGCCGATCGGCGGCCGCCAGGGGCAGGTGCGCGACCGGCACGAGTCGCCGGACGCCGCGGCTCGGGCTGGGCTGTTCGGTGCCCCGGACGGTCGCGATGTCGGCCGCGAGCGCCTCGATCTGTTGGCGGGTGACGCCCGGCATGCAGATCAGGTGGCTGATGCCGCCGTCGGCGTTCGACAGGCCGTAGCGGCGGGAGATCGGCGGTGGCGGTGTCGTGAAGTAGACAGTGAAGGCGTGGACGTTGCGCCAGGCGGGCCAGCCGACGCTGGCCAGCAGGGAGTGGGCGAAACGAGCCGTTTCGCGTGCGCGCTCGGCGCGCTCACGGTGCCCGTCCTCGCCGAGCAGTCGCAGCGCGTACCACATCTGGACGGCGAGTTGGCCGCAGCGCGAGCCACTGATGGTGCTGTCGGTCGTGGCGGTGTAGGAGATCCGTCGCGCTGCCCGTTGCAGCGAGCGGCGGGTGACCACCAGACCGCCCGGGATGGTGGTCCCGTAGAACTTGTGGCAGGAGATGGCCACGGAGTCGACCACGCCGCCAAGGTCGATGGCCACCGGCCGGTCCGGCAGCAGGGCCAACGGCACACCGGCGAGTGCTCCGTCGACGTGCAGGTGAGCGTTGCGGATCGCCAGCTCGGACAGGGCGCGACGAACACGGGCTGGGTCGTCCACCGCCTCCGTCACGGTCGTGCCGGCGTTGGCCACGACGATGGCGGGCCGGTCCCTGCGCCGGGCCAACTCGCCGCGCAGATCGTCGTAGTCGATCTCACCGGTGACGTCGGTGCGGATGACGACCTCGGGGAGGTTGAGCATGCTGGCGGTCTTGCGGATCCAGTCGTGGGTCGCCTGGCTGTAGTAGAGGACGGGACTCGCGCCGGCGAACCGGTCCCGGGCGAGCAGGATGGCCGCCTGGTTGGCCTCCGTGCCACCACTGGTCAGATATCCCCACCGATCGTCGGCGGGGGCGCCGAAGAGGTTCGCGTGCCAGTCGATGACCCTGCGCTCGTAGGCCTTCGTGTGAACGGTGTCGGGGTCGGTATCCGGGTCACCGACATTATTGATCAACAGTCCGAACAGGGAGGTCACGGGTCCATAGTCGATATCCACCGCGGCCGGGAAGCCGATCGACCTGCGCGCTGACAGAGCGGCTCGTAACTGCTCGATCTCAGCGGTGAGGGAAAGGTCGTCGGGAACGCTTGTGGGGGAGGTCACGGGCTCTCCGTTGATAGGCGACTCAGCGAAGAGTGGACCATGACGCCGACGTACAGGCAACAGTCTCCGAATCGCGATCAAGCCGACTGGCGGTGCATGGTTGATCGCGGTGTGTGTGCGATGAGAGGCTGTGGCGACGTCTTTGGAGGGACTGACACCGTGGCGTACGACAGGCCGGGAACGCGCTCGAATCCTTTTGAGAGGAGCGCCGACGATTGGAGAGCGGCGGCGAGTGCCGGAAGGACGGCAGCGGTCCCCTGGGACCAGCACTCGGGCAGCCAGCCGTCCATCCCTCCGGAGCCGGCGCCGGCGGTTGGACGCCACGGTTGGGTGGCGCCCACGACCGCGATACCGTCGCCCGCCGTCGAGCAGCAGCCGCCGGTCCCCTGGCAGCCCACGCCGTCCGCGTACGCGCCGCCACCGGTGGAGCCGTCGCCGACCACGCGCGAGTCGCCGACCGCGCCCCCGGTCAGCGATCCGGAGACGCGGCGGATCTGGGCGTCGTTGCGATCGTCCGCGTTGAGCCGGGTCGGGTTGATGAACACGATGCACGGCCGGCACGCGTGGGCGCAGCGCCGGCGCAACCCGCTGTGCCCCTACGGCTTCGCCTTCCTCTACGCGGTGCCGGTCATCGGGTCCACAGCGGATCGATCGGTCTTCGAGGTGGGCGCGGCGACGCGTCTCGACAAGGCCGGCGAGGACGTCTCACACCTGCCCAGGCTGCTGTACGACCTCGCGCAGACGGCGCGACACTACCTCGATAACGGAGGTTTGGATCCGCGTCAGCCCCCGCAGATGTGCAACCGGGTCGACGAGCGGATCACCGCCGAGTCGACGTTCATCGGGCTCGCGGTCAGCTCGCTCGACGGTCCGCTCGGCACCTGGGAGCAGACGATGCGCCGGGTGGAGGGTGAGGACCGCATTCCCGGCCGCTTCTACATCCAGATGATGGATCCCGAAGAGACGCGGATCGTCGTCGACCGGCCCACCGATCCGTGGGAGAGACCGCTGATCCAGTCCACCACGCCGCTCTACGAGTCGTGGCGTCCGTTGCAGAGCTACTCGGGCGACGCTCCGATCTGGACGGGGATCGCCCAGTTGGCGACGCTGGTGCACCTCGGCGCGCAGCGGATCAGCCCGACCAGGGGCGCGACAGCCTAGAACCTGAAGCAGGCGGCGCCGCTTCGGCGGCGCCGCCTGCTTCATCGTGTGGACGCGGCTCAGAGCGTGAGGTGACCCAGGTCCTCGTCGACCTGCCGCGTCGGGTTGGTCTCCCGTTCCCCGATGCCGGTGAGCAGGTCCGGGCGGCGGGCCCGAACGCTGATCGCCCACAGCACGCCGATGACGACGAAGACGCCGACCGTTCCGGGCACCAGCCAGGCGGTGTGGGAACCGGGTGGCGTGCCGAGCGCGGCGCTGATGTTGACCAGCGTGACCAGCAGGATCACCGCGATCGCGATACCACCGAGGGTGGGAGCGATCGCCCGCGCCCACAGCGACTCGCTGCGTCCGCCGCCCCGGGCGAAGTAACGGACGGTGGCGAGTGAACTCACCGTCATCAAGAGCATCAGGCTGACCGCGGCGATGTTGCTCAGCCAGGTGAACATGGTCAACGCCTCGGCGCCGCTCACCACGAACAGCAGGATGACGATCAGAGCGGTGATCGACTGGGTGATCGAGCCGCCCAGCGGCGCGCCCGACCCACCCTCGCGGATGGCCGCCAGGCGAGCGGGCAACAGCCGGTCCTTGCCGAGCGCGAACAGGTATCTCGCCACGCTGTTGTGGAAGCTGATCATCGCCGCGAGGACGCTGCTGACCAGCAGCAGGCCACCCAGCGCCACCAGCAGGACGCCGGCGCTACCGGCGCGGGAGCCCGAGAAGACCTCGAACGGCAGCGGCGCCGCCGGGTCGCGGGCCAGGTCGACGACCCGGTCGGCGCCCACCGTTGCCACCATTGCCCACGCGCACAGCGCGTAGAGCAGGCCCAGGCCCAGGATCACGTAGATGATGCTGCGCGACACCGCCCGTGGGGTGCGCGCCTCCGCACCGTACGCGGCGATGGTCTCGGTGCCGAAGAACGCGGCGAAGCCGAGGGGAAGGACCGCGAGCCCGGCCACCACCCCGGTGTCGAACAGTTGCGCCGGGTTCAACGCCGCGAAGGTCAGTTGACCGCCCACCGGGTGAGCCAGGCCGACCAGCACGAACACCAGCAGCAACGTGATCTCGACGATCAGGATGGTGCCGAACATGGCGGTGCTGACGCCGGTGCGTTGCAGACCGAACGCCGCGACGATGGCCCACGCGAGGAGCGCGCCGACCCACCACGGTCCGCCGACCAGCCCGCTGATCACCGACCCGAGCAGCCCGTACAACGAGATCTGAATGGTGTTGTAGGCCAGGAGCACGACCGGCGCGCCCGCGACCCCGACGAGCCGGGACAGGCCGGCGGCGAGGGCGGTGTAGAAGATTCCACTGGGCTGCACGTAACGGGCGATGGCGATGTACCCCGGTGCCCACAGGAGCATCACGACCGTCAGGAGCAGGAAACTGGAGGCCACACCGGTATTGCCGGTCGCCGCATAGGTCGCGACGATACCGCCGACGAGAACGGCCATGGGAGACGACGCGGTCGCGCCGAACGTCACCAGAGAACTCGTTCGCAGAGTTTTGCGTGCCAGTCCCCGCTCGGCGGACACCGTCAGGGGGGTCACCGAAGGCGTGACCATAACTGAACCTCCCCAGGTTCTAGGCGATAGGTCAGGGACGGGACTCGATGACCTTACAGGTGATCTCGCCGTTACTGGGAGCAGCGGGTCGCAGAATTTGAGCGCCCCGGGAAGCGCAACGAAGATTCGGGACGACCCGCCTCGCGTCCTGTGTGGACAATCGGCCGTGTTGATCGTTAACCGCCTCGGAAGAGGGAGGAAGGATCACCCCGCTGAGGGAGGCTGGACACCCGTCACCGGTGCGATGGTCGGGTCACGGCCGGTGGTTCGCCGGAGGACACGAGGCGCCGCGGCGGGGGTGATGGCCGCGGTCGTGCGGATGGGGTGACGATGACGAAGCAGGCTGTCCGGGCTGCCCGGATGTTCGACGGCGAGCGGCTCACCGATGGTGGGGTGCTGGTCCTCATCGAGGGCGGGCGCATCGCCGACGTGCACCGGGGCTGGATCGACGCGCCGGTGGGCTGGCCGGTACGCGAGGCGCGAGACGGGACAGTGTTGCCTGGTTTGGTCGACGCACACGTGCACCTGTGCGCCGACGCCGGGCCGGACGCGCTCGGTCGACTCGCCGAGCGCGCCGAGGCGGATCTCGACGCGGTCATCGAGGCGTCACTGCGCGCGCACCTGGCGGCCGGCGTCACGACGGTACGGGACCTGGGCGACCGACGCGACGCGGTGCTCCGATGGCGGGCTCGGGGAGTACGCGACGACCTGCCGACGGTGGTGGCGTCGGGTACGCCCATCACCAGCGTTGGCGGACACTGCTGGGCGCTGGGGGGTGAGGCGAGCGGTGTCGACGGTGTGCGAGAGGCCGTGCGGCTGCGAGCGGCAGCCGGCGCGGACCTGATCAAGATCATGGCCAGCGGCGGGGTCTTCACCCCTGGCACGGACACCAGTGGATTGCAGTTCACCGATCAGGAGATGACCGCCGCCGTTGCGCAGGCGCACGACCTGGACCTGCCGGTGACCGCGCACGCGCACGCCCTGCTCGCGGTCGAGCAGGCGCTCCGCGTCGGGGTGGACGGCATCGAGCACTGCACCTGCGTGACCGCGGCCGGGGCCCGCGTCCCCGACGAACTCGCGGCCCGCCTGGCCGCGTCCGGACCGGCGGTCTGCGCCACGCTCGGCACCGATCCGGCCGTGGTGACGCCGCCGGAGGTGGTGGCGATGGCGGAGCGGGCCGGGCTCAGCGCCGCCGCGCTACGTGCCGGTGCCGCCACGCTCTACCGGGCCGGGGTCCATCTGGTGGCCGGTTCGGACGCGGGCCTCGGCCCCGCGAAACCGCACGGGATCCTGCCGGAGACACTCGTCGAGTACGTGGCCTGCGGCATTCCCCCCACCGCCGCCCTCGCCGCGGCCACCGCGATCGGTGCGCAGGTGTGTGGCGTGGGCGGCGGTAAGGGCCGCGTCCGGCCCGGATTCGAGGCCGACCTGTTGATCGTCGACGGTGACCCGACGAGCGACATCGGGGTGCTGCGCCACCCGCTCGCCGTGTACCGGGCAGGTGTTCAGGTGGGCTGACCTCTGCGGGGTGGATCACCGACTGCGGCCGGCCATCCACTGCCAGATGTGGGTGCCGTGGTGGCTGGGGTCGTTGCGGGCCACGTAGATCCAGGACCAGTGACCGGGGAACTGGTAGCCGTCCCAGACGACGTGGTCGTACAGGGTGACCAGCGATCCTCGGATGAGGTCGTGCGCGTGGATCGTGTTGGTCTCCGGCGGCACGGTGTCGTCGTCGAGCGAGGTGACCAGCCAGGTCGGCGTCCGGATCGCCGCCAGCTCCGCGTCCGTGACCAGCGGCGGGCCCTGCCCGCCGAGCGGCTCGACGACGCCGCAGATCGGCACCGACGCGGCGAACAGATCGGGATACGTGACGGTCATCTCCAGGGACATGTAGCCGCCGTTGCTGCAACCGACCACGTAGATCCGGTCGGGGTCGACGCGCTCGCGACGCACGAGATCCTGGACGATCTCGCGGATCAGCGGTGCGAACCGGGGCCCGTCCTCCATCCAGTAGGAGGTGCTCTGCGGAGCCACGACGTACGCGCCGGAGAAGATCCGTTGGGCCTGCGGGGTGGCGAAACCCAGCGCACCGCGGTTGGCGCGCAGCGTGGTCTCGTTGTCGTAGTAGTCGTCGGGGAGGGAGGCGCCCTCGCCGGCGCCGTGCAGCCAGAGGATCAGCGGCCGTCGGCCGTGGCGGGGCGAATGTGCCGGGGAGTACAGCCGGTACTTGAGGCCCGACCCCGAAACGTGGTGGGTGAAGGCGTCCACCTCGGGGTTCGACAGTCGCCCCTGCACGAAGCGCGTGATGGTGAGGGGGGAGCCGTGGCGGCGCGCGAGCGGCGTGTTCTGCGTGATGGTGTAGACGAGGTCCAGTCGGACGTTGCGGCCCTTGCTCAGGATGTAGCCGAGGGTGCCGCCGCCGGGTTGACCCTCGGCGTGGCTCAGCTCCAGGACGATGTTTCCGTGCCGGTCGAGCCGGGCCGCGGTCACCGTGCGGTCCAGGTCGTACTCGCTGAAGATCAGATCGCCGGGAGCGATCGGGAGCGGGCTGGTGGCCTTGGCGTGCACGGTGAACGTGTCCGGGGTGAGCCCCGCCGGGTCGATCGGGCCGAGCCGACGGGTGTCGAGGGTGACCGAGGTGACCTGCTCACCACCGTCGAGCGTCCGCGCGTCGAGGGTGAAGCCCACGCCGACCTCGTGGTGCCGGTCGTCGGCCTGGGCGGCGGCGCCCGGCAGGGTGAGACCGAGAGCGGCGCCGGCCGCACCGGCCAGCACGGTACGGCGAGTGACAGGCATGGACATACGGCCCCCCGTTTGTAGACAAACGTCGATGGCACCCCACCGTAACGGCGTGGAAATCCATCGGCAACCGACGCGGACGCGCGGCCAGGGCGCCCGGGGCCGGGAATCCCGGAGGGCGCCCTGATCGGTCACGGACGGACGGTCAGCTCAGACGCTCGAACACGGAGAACGGGTACACCCAGGCCTGGGTGAAGATCAGCCCCAGTCGGTGCAGGTAGCGCTGGCAGGTGTTCGGCTGCGCCGGGTTGGTGCAGAAGGTCACCCACAGCTCGGAGTACCCGTCCTTCTCGGTCGGGCTGTGGGCGTACACCTCGTCCCGCGTCACGAACTGCATCGAGGTCAGTCGCGGGTCCTGCACGTCGTTGGGGAAGGAGAGCGAGGTGTCCAGGTTGTACAGCACGATCTCCGTGGCGAACAGGCAGACGCTCGCCTGGAAGTACAGCTCGTAGATGGTGGAGTAGGTGGCGGTCTCGTAGACCTGCTCGGAGACCTCCTCGCGATAGCAGGGGGTGCCCGGCGGGAAGGCGGCCGGCGGGGTAACCGGAATCACGTTGGCCCCGACGCCGCCGATGGCGCGGGCCGCCCGGTGCGTCGACGCCGCGGCGAGACCGCCGTCGGCGCAGGCCTTCTTCGTCGTGCAGATGGCCGTGTCGGGCGTCGCCGCCGACGCGGCCGCCGCCGGAACGGCGAGCGTCGCCGCGAGCACGGTCAGGGCCAGGGCCAGAGGCTTGAGGTGTACGGACACGTGACCTCCATCGATCGGATCGGTGCGCTGTGCTCCGCGCACGAGCAGGATCGCGGATCCGATCGGGCTCTGGCCGGAATTCCGTACACCGCCGTACACTGACGAACGTCGATTGTCGACGGTGGGGGGCAGGGCACTGGATGCCGCGGGGGCGCAGACGTCCGACGACCTCGCCGGCCTGTTGCGGGCGTTGCGACGCAGGTACGCACGCCAACACGGCGACGGCGAGCTGACCTATCGGGAGCTGGCCGCCCGCACCGGCTGGTCGCACACCGCCATCGCGGAGTACCTGACCGGGAAGACGCTGCCGCCCACCGACCGGCTCGACGCGCTGGTCCGGCTGCTCGGCGCGACGCCAGCCGAGCAGGGCGCGTTGGCCACCGCCCGGGACCGCGTCGAGGAGAACCGCCGCCGCACGCCGCGTACGCCCGGCCGGCTGGTACCCCGGCAACTGCCCGCCGACGTGGCCAGCCTCGCCGGCCGCGACGACGAGGTGGCCCTCCTCGACAAGCTCGTCGCCGCGCCCACCTCCGTCGTGGTGGCCGCGATCTCGGGAACCGCGGGCGTGGGCAAGACCGCCCTGGCCGTGCACTGGGCGCATCGCGTCGCCGATCGCTTCGACGACGGTCAGCTCTACGTCAACCTGCGCGGCTTCGACCCGCGCGGGCAGGCGGTGAGCGCGGCGAAGGCGCTGCACGGCTTCCTGGACGCGCTCGGCGTTCCGGCCACCCGGGTGCCCGCCGACCTCGACGCCCAGGCCGCCCTGTACCGCAGCGCGCTCGCCGGCAAGCGGATCCTCATCGTGCTGGACAACGCCCGGGACGCCCAACAGGTCCGCCCGCTGCTACCCGGCACGCCCACCACCATGGTGCTGGTGACGAGCCGCAGCCAGCTCACCTCGCTGGTCAGCCTGGACGGCGCGCACCCGCTCCCGCTCGGCCTGCTCAGCCGCGACGCGTCCGCTCAGCTGCTCACCCGTCGGCTCGGCGTGGAACGGGTGGCCGCCGAGCCGGACGCCGCCGAGGCGATCATCGCCGCGTGTGCCCGGCTGCCGCTGGCGCTGAACATCGCCGCTGCCCGGGCCCAGCAGTCCGGCTTTCCGCTGGCCACCCTCGCGGCCGAGCTGGGCACGGCCGGTCAACGGTTCGGCGTACTCAACGCGGGTGACGCGGTCGGCGAGGTAAGGGCGGTGTTCTCCTGGTCGTACACCGCGCTCAGCGCACCGGCCGCCGGGCTGTTCCGGCTGGTGGGCCTGCACCCCGGCCCGGACATCACGGTGGCCGCCGCGGCGAGCCTGGCCGGTCGCGCGGTGGACGACACCCGACTGCTGCTGACCGAACTGACCCGGGCGAACCTGCTGGCCGAGTACCGGCCCGGCCGGTTCACCGCGCACGACCTCCTGCGCGCGTACGCGGCCGAACTCAGCGACGGCACCGACTCCGTGCCCGACCGCAGGGCCGCCACGATCCGGCTCCTCGACCACTACACCCACACCACCCACGCCGCCGACGCCCTGCTGCGCCCGCACAGCGATCCGGTCGACCACCTCATGGCCCCGGCGGCGGCCGGTGTGCGTCCGGAACGGCCCGCCTCGCACGCGGAGGCGCTGCACTGGTTGACCGCCGAACATCCTGTGCTGCTCGCCGCGCTCCGCTTCGCCGCGAGCGCCGGCTACGACGCCCACACCTGGCGGTTGGGTCGGGCCCTCGACACGTTCCTGGACCGGCAGGGGCACTGGCACGACCGGGTCGAGACCTGCCGGGCGGCCCTGCTCGCCGCCGAACGTCTCGGCGACCCGGTCGCCCAGGCGGTCGCGCACCGCTTCCTCGCCGGCGCGCACACCGTGGTCAACCGGTACGCCGACGCGCACAGCCACCTCGAACGCGCCCTCGACCTGTACGTGGCCGGTGGTGACACCGGGGGCGAGGCGCGTACGCACCAGAACCTCGCCTCGCTCTGGGACCGTCAGGGCGAGCCCCGCAAGGCGCTCGAGCACTCAAGGCGGACTTTGGTCCTGGCCCGCGCCGCCGGCCACCGCAGGGCCCAGGCCGACGCGCTCAACGCCGTCGGCTGGTGCCACGCGCAGATCGGCGAACACCTCGCGGCGCTTGCCTACTGCGAGCAGGCGCTCGACCTGCTCCAGCAACTCGACGACCGGGCGGGCGAGGCGGCGACCTGGGACAGCCTCGGGTACGCACACCACCACCTCGGCCAGTTCGGCCGGGCCGTGGAGTGTTACGAGCGCACGCTCGACCTGACCCGGGATCTCGGCGACCTCTGGGGCGAGGCGGACACTCTGAGCCGGCTGGGCGACACCCGCCTCGCACTCGGCGACCCCGCCTCCGCCCGAGCCGACTGGCAGCGGGCACTGGACATCTTCACGGCCCTGGACCACCCGGACGCCGCAGCCGTCCGCGCCAGGTTGCGGGCCCGGTAGGCGTCCGCGCCGACCAGACGACGGCGCGGGTGCCGGTTTAGCTCCTTGCGCGGCGGGGATTCCCGGCAGCGCTCCGGCGGCAGCCGGGTACGGGTGGGGGAGGCTGATGCGTAGGATCCGGACCTCCCGCGGTGCCACCTCGAACGGGGTGACCAGATCCCGGAGGCCGTTCGGAGCGGAACGTGACCCGAGCCGGGTGGTCACCTTCAGCGACGCCGTCATGGCGATCGCCATCACCCTTCTCGTCCTGGAGATCAAGCCGCCCGAGGACACCGAACACCTCATGCGCGGATTGCTCGACCTGTGGCCGTCCTACCTGGCCTACGGCGTCACCTTTCTGCTGCTCGGCCAGATCTGGGTGAACCACCACGTCATGTTCGATCACATCCGCTCCGCCGACCGCCTGCTGCTACTGCTGAACACCCTGCTGCTGATGGTGATCGCGTTCCTGCCGTTCGTCTCGTCGGTGCTGGCCCGTGCCTTCGAGGAGGGGCCCGGCAAGCGGGCCGCGCTCGTCTTCTACGGCATCGTCTACGGGGCCGCCTCCATCCTCTTCAACGTCATCTGGCAGTACGCCAGCAGCGGTCACCGTCTGTTGACGTCCACCACCGACGAGGCCACCGCCCGAGCGATCAGCAGGCGTTTCCGGGTGGCCCCCGTCTGGATCGCTGTCGGAACCGCCCTGTGCGTCGTCCACCCGATCGCCGGCCTGATCGCGGTCGCGGCGTTCATTCCCTTCTACTGGCTACCGATCAACGGTGAGATCGCCAGCATCAGACGGACCCGGGCCCAGGCCGCGGACGGCCCGCCCTGAACCTGTCCTGTCGCAGGCTCGGGGCGGGCCGGCGCGGGCCTCAGCGACCCTGCAGGCGCTTCACGTTGTCGCCGAAGGTCCATCCCTTCGAGCCGTCCCAGTTCGCCGACCAGGTCATCAGGCCCTTGAGGCCGGGCACGGAGTTCCAGGCCTGCGTGACCAACGACGTCGACAGGTAGCCACCGCCCGCCCCGATCTGCGCGGGCAGGCCCGGGACCTGCTTGTCGTACGGCACCCGGATGGTGGTTCCCCCGATGGTGAGGCCGTTGTTCAGGCACTGCGTCTGCACGGTGAAGCCCTGCACGGTGCCAGCCGGGTACGAGTCGCCCGAGCAGCCGTACATGCTGCCGTTGTAGTACTGCATGTTGAGCCACCAGAGCCGGCCGTTGTCGACGTACTTCTTGATGATCGGCAGGTATGAGCCCCAGATCGAGCCGTAGACCACGCTGCCGCCGGTGACGTACGCGGTCTCCGGCGCCATGGTCAGGCCGAAGTTCGACGGCATTCGGGCCAGCACGCCGTCGATGATCCGGATCAGGTTGGCCTGCGACGTCGACAGGGTGTTGATGTTGCCGCTACCGGTGAGGCCGGTCTCGATGTCGATGTCGATGCCGTCGAAGTGGTAGTTCGTCAGGATCGGCACGATCGTCGCGATGAACCGGTCGGCGACCGCGGTGGAGCTCAGGTCGATGCCGGCGGCGGCACCGCCGATCGACATCAGGATCGTGGCGCCGGCCGCCTTGGCCTGGCACATCTCGGCGGGGGTCGCCACCTTGACGCCGGCGTCCATGCCGTTCTCCCAGAGGACCGTGCCGTCCGCGCGGATCACCGGGAACGCTGCGTTGATCACGTTGTAGCCGTGCTGTGGGAGCCGGCTGTCGGTGATCGGGATCCAGCCGAGCCCGGGGTGTACGCCGTTGGACGCGCCGTCCCAGTTCTCCCAGTAGCCCTGCAACACCTTGCCGGTCGGCCGGGACTTCACCCCGCAGGTTCCGCCGGTCGGCGGCGGCGTGGTGGGGGGAGCCGTGGTCGGGGGAGCGGTGGTCGGGGGTGGCGTGGTGGGTGGCGCGGTCGTCGGCGGTGGCGTGCTGGGTGGGGGAGTGTTTCCCGAGCAGGCTCCCAGGTCACGCCAGAGCGACGGGGTCGAAGCGGGGTTCCAACCGGCGCCGACGTACGCGGTGTGGGTGACCAGAGCCTGGTAGAGCCGGCCGCCGTAGGTGACCTGTGCGCCCACCTGGTAGGTGGTGCCCTCGGCCCAGGCGGGTGCGGTGCAGGCGACCATCGCGACGGCGTTGCCCGAGGACACGGCGGCCATGCTGCTGGGGACGAAGGCGACGGCGGCCGCGACGGACATCGCCGCCCCGGCCAGCGCTGCGACGATGCGACGGCTTCTCATGGCTCACTCCCCAGGCTTCGGCGACCCGCGACCTCCACATATTGACGTTCGTGACGTTTAATATCAAGGGTTGTTTACAGATAACCTGTCGAACGTCGCCGGCGAAGTCTTCGAGGAAGGCGCTCTCGCTGAGCTGCGTACCCGTTCTACATCGGGCAGGGTGCGGGTGGTCGGCCGGTAACCCTGTTCCTCGCGCCGCTGGCGATGAGGCCGCGCGGCCGGGTGGCCCAGGTACGAGAAGTCTCGACACCCACCACGGGCCACCGGGGCGCTTTCGTCGTATCGGGTCAGTCGGCCTGGTCGGGTCGATGTTCAGCGATCCACCGGGCAACATCGCGCCGACGCCACACCTTGCCCATCGCGAGCACGGCAACCGGGTCAGGGAAGCCCTTGCTGTTCGCGATGATGCTGACCCGCTGCCGGCTGATCCCGCCGAGCATGTCTCGGATCTCCGCAACGCCGACCAGATCCATGCCCTTGACGGTAGGCAACAACGTGTGGTAGCCGAGCAACAACGCGGCACGTTGATGCTGCACGTTGTTGACACATGACACCAACGAGCGACAGCATGTGAGCATGACGTTGCGCCACACCCCATCCGGTCGCTGCTTGCCGATCTCCGCAGGACATGCACCCATCCGCCCGATCTGGCACTGCCGCCGAGGGTGCGGAGTCTGGCCGTGCGCAACCGCCCGACTGACCCTGCGAGCCGTGTTCGACGGCGACCCGGTCGGGCTGTCGATCGAGATGGCCGGCTACCTCTTCGACGCGACCGGCGACATGGTGAAGCTCAACCCTCACGAGATGCCCGGCCCTGACGCCCTGTTCGTTAGATTCGTCGGATGGACCAGGCGCAGGCCGTTCACGTAGCCAGAGAGGAGGGCGCCCCGGCACTTCGGGGCGACCGGGGCCCTGGCGCTTGATCTCGGTGGTCCCGCTAGAACGACTCTGGAACCGTGGCACGATCTCGGGCGCTGAGACATGGCGGTACGGAAGTTGGGCGCAGGAGGGTCATACCCCCAGGTGCCCCGCTATCGCCGCCGTTGTAGCTCGGGCTCAGTGCTCTCGCCGACGGACCGCATCGGGGGTGAAGCCTATGGTTTGCGGGCGAGCAGCCCGACGAAGGTGTGATAGGTGTCGGTCTGCTGTGGCGCGGACGCGCCCGGCGCCGGCCGCCACTCGGCCAGCGGCACCAGCCCCGGCTCCAGCACCTCCAGCCCGTCGACGAACGAGAGGATCTCCTCGTCCGTACGCCAGCGGCCGGTGCCCAGCGACTCGTTGAAGACCCGCTCGACCTCGCGCGCCTTGCGGGAGCCCTCCGGGTCCCGCTCGCCGGGGTCGCGGAAGTGTGAGATCGCCACGTAGCTGCCCGAGGGCAGCGCGTCGATCAGCTCCGCCGCCACCGCGCGCGGATCCTCGTCGTCGCCCAGGTGGTGCAGGATCGCGAAGAGGAGCAGCCCGACCGGCCGATCGAAGTCGAGGAACCGCTGCACGTCCGGGTGGCGCAGGATCTCCTGCGGTGTCCGGATGTCCGCCTGGATCACCGTCGCGGTGCCGTCCGCGGCGAGCAGTGCCCGGCCGTGCGTCAGGACGATTGGGTCGTTGTCGACGTAGACCACCTGAGCCTTCGGGTTCTGCTCGGTGGCGACCTCGTGCACGTTGCCCTGGGTGGGCAGCCCCGATCCGATGTCGAGGAACTGGTCGATGCCCGCCTCGGAGACCAGGAAGCGGATCACCCGACGCAGGAAGGCCCGGTTCGCCTGGCCGGCTGCCGGCCCGTCCGGGGTGATCCGCAGGGCGTGCTCGGCGACCTGTCGGTCCGCCTCGAAGTTGTCCTTGCCGCCCAGGAAGAAGTCGTAGACCCGGGCCACGCTGGGAATGCGGGGGTCGATGCCCGGGGGTGCCGCCTTGTCGCGGGTCACAGGCGTCTCCATTCGATTCGAATCAGCGCAGGCTGAGGACTGTGGACGGTGCCGGCGTTGGGGCGAGTGTAGCGATCGGGCGGGCGGAATTCCGCCCCGGCTGGTATCGCTCCCAGTGAATCGTCTCCCCACCAGGGCACGCACCGGGTGACACGCCGAAAGAGAGGCGACCGAGTAATGAGATACGTTGGCGATCATCGATATGGCGGCTGCATCGTCGACGTATGACAGGCGTCTCGTCGTCCTCGCTGTTCCGCCGTCTCGGTCCGGGTCTGCTGGTCGCCGCCATGCTCTCGACGGCGGTGGTCGTGACCGTGGCAGGCATCGCGCCGGCGGCCGACGCCGGCACCGCCGCCCCCGCCGCGTACCCCGGGGTCGCCCCGGCGCCGCACGGCGGCGCGATGCCCGCCGCCGAACCGACCGGGACCGCGCCACCGCCGCCCACCACGCCGCCCGGCACGCCGGGCACCTCACCCTTCCCGCCGAGCCCGCCCACCAACCTGACCGCCAGCGAGGTACGCACCGGATCGGTCACCCTCACCTGGGCGGCAGCCAGGCCGGGCTGCTGCGCCATCGTCGGGTACGACATCACGTACTACCAGGCGTTCGACGACGTCATCTACAGCGCCAGCGTCGGGGCCGTCACCAGCACCACGATCACCTCGTACATCGGGCCGGGCAAGCAGTACTCGTTCCGGGTGGCCGCCCGGGACACCCTCGGGCACCGGTCGACGTCCACGGACGCGCTGACCGTGGTCACGCCGGTGACGGAGACCGGCGGGGACACCACCCCGCCGAGCGCACCGCAGAACCTGACGGTCACCGAGGTGACCGCCTCGAACGGCACCCTGTCCTGGTCGCCGTCGACCGACAACGTCGGCGTGCTCGGGTACAACGTCTACCGCTTCGACGGCTGGTTCAGCTCGACGCTGATCGCCACCGTGCCGGGAACGACGTACACGACGTCGCTGCCCGCGTCCACGCCGCTGCAGAACCTGTACTACGTACGGGCCCGGGACGCGGTGGGCAACGTGTCGATCGCGTCCAACACGGTCACCCTGCCCACGACGTCCACGCCGTCGCCCCCGCCGCCCTCGACGTGCCGCGTGACCTACCGGAACCAGTCGGAGTGGCCGACCGGCTTCGTGGCGACGGTGACGGTCCAGAACACCCAGGCGGCACCGGTCGACGGTTGGATCGTCACCTTCACCTTCAGCGGAGACCAGCAGGTGACTTCGGCGTGGAACGCCACGGTCAGCCAGACCGGCTCCACCGTGACCGCCCGTAACGTCGACTGGAACCGTGTCCTGGCGCCGAACGGCTCGACGACCTTCGGCATCCAGGGGCGGTGGAGCGCCAGCGACGCGCCGCCGCTCGGCTTCACGCTGAACGGCGCCCAGTGCGCGGTGGGTTGAGCCCGCCCCCTCCCGAGGAGTCCCGTGAGCACACCGCACCGTCGCCGTAGGTTCCTGGCCGGGGCTGTCCTGGCCGGCGTCCTCGTCGTCTCCACCACGCTCGGCGGCCTGACCGCGCCCGCCTCCGCCGCGAACACGCTCACCATGCGGGGCGCCGACGTCTCCTCGTTGCAGCGCAGCCTCGACCTGGGCGCGCGGTACTACGACGCCGGCGGCGTCGCCCGTGACCCACTGGACATCCTGAGGTCCGTCGGCGTGAACTACGTCCGACTGCGCGTCTGGAACAACCCAACCAGCGGCTACAACAACAAGAGCAGGGTGTTGGCCCAGGCCAGGGCGGCGAAGGCGAAAGGCCTCAAGGTGCTCATCGACTTCCACTACTCGGACACCTGGGCCGACCCTGGCAAGCAGTACAAGCCGGTCGCGTGGGCCGGCCACACCCTGAGCCAACTGGGCGCCGACGTGTACAACTTCACCTACGACGTCTGCGCCGGCCTGCGGGGGCAGGGCACCCTGCCGGACAGCGTGCAGATCGGCAACGAGATCAACGTCGGAATGCTGTGGGACGAGGGCAAGGTCGTCAACAACGACTTCCGCCCGCTGGCCGGCCTGCTGAAGCAGGGCTACAACGCGACCAAGGCGTGCGGGGGCGGCATCCCGGTGATGATCCACACCGCCAACGCCGACAGCAACGCCAACGCCCGCTGGTTCTACGACGGCATCCGCGCCCAGGGCGTGCAGTGGGACATCACGGCCCTGTCCTACTACTGCATGTGGCACGGCAGCCTGGCGAACCTCTACAACAACATCGTCGACCTGCGCGGTCGCTACGGCAGGCCGGTGGTGATCGCGGAGACCGCGTACCCCTTCACGCGGAACAACGCGGACAGCGAGCCGAACGCCATCGGCGACGCGACGTGCGACGGCATCAGCGCGACCTGGTCGGGTCAGGCTCAGGAGTTCGACTGGGTGCAGAACACCGCCCGCAACGCCGGGGCCATCGGTGTCTTCTACTGGGAGCCGACCTGGTACGCCGTCAACGGCAACGGCTGGGACCCGGCGAACATCAACGGCACCGGAAACCAGTGGGACAACATGGCCGTCTTCGACTGGTCCGGGCGGGTGAACCCGAACGTACGCTGGACGCCCTGATCTTCGCGGGACGGACGACGCGCCCCCGCGCACCGTTACGACGATGAGCGGGGGCGCTGGCGTGCCGGTCGTCAGACGGCCGTCCGCGACCACTGCTGGTTGGCTCCGCTGTTGCAGGTGTACTGCTTGAGGACCACCCCGTCCGCGGTCGACGCGGCGGGCACGTCCACGCACTTGCCGCTGTGCCGGGCGCGAAGTTGGAAGTAGCTGCCGTTGGTGACCATCTGGAACTGCTGGTTGGTGCCGCTGCCGCAGGTGTACTGGATCAGCTCGGCGCCGTCGGCGGTCGAGGCGCTCGTCACGTCGAGGCACTTCCCGCTGTTGCGGCTGATGATGCGCCAGTAGCCGCTGCCGGCGTCCTGGAACTGCCACTGCTGCCAGGCGTTGCCGCCGTACGTGTACTGGCCGACGCGGGCGCCGTTGTTCATGTTCGGTGACTGGACGTCCATGGCCTTGCCGCTGTGCCGCACGTCGACCCGGTAGAAGGTCCCCGTTGTCGGGGGAGGCGTCGTGGGGTCGCCGCCGCCGATGGTATCGCCCCAGCCGTAGCGGATCCGGTCCGCGCCGGAGGTGTTGCGAACGGTGAGGTTGAGGTCGGTGCCGCCGCCGCTGAGCGCGTACATCGAGTACCAGTCGTAGCCGATGGTGCCCGGTTTACCGCCCAGGGCGGGCCAGTAGGTGCCGCCCATCTGGTTGTCCCGCATGACCTGGGCCATCGCGCGGATGTACCGCACGAAGTTGTCGGTGCTGTTCGGGTCGGCGTAGTTGCGGCCGTCGTTCATGGGCGCGCCGAACTCGGTGGCGACCGCCCGGGAGGCGCAGTTGCCGAGGCGCGTCTGGATGTGGCCGCGGAAGGCGTCGTACGTCATCGCGCCGTAGAAGAAGGCGTAGTAGTGGAAGGAGAGCAGCGTGGCGTTGAAGCGGCTGTCGTTACAGATGTCACGCAGGTCCTGGCTGAAGCCGGTGCCGCCGATGAGCACCCGGCCGGGCGGGGCCGAGTAGTGGTAGGTGAGCCAGTTGGCCGCGACGGTGCGCCACTCCGCCGAGCTGTAGCCGTGCGGCTCGTTCATCGGCTCGAAGTAGACGTTGGTGTTCGAGCCGTACGTGTTGGTCACCGTGGACCACATCGCGTTCCACGCGGCGAGGTTCGTGATCCTGCCGCCGGAGGCGGCGCCGTCCTCCCAGTAGGCGAGGATCACCTTGAACCCACGGGCGGTGGCGGCGTCGATGGCACCGCGATACGCCTCCCACCAGGCCGTTCCGACGGTGTGGGTGTTGATGGGCAGCCGGACGGTGTTGACACCCAGCGTGGACGCCATGTCGTCGTAGAGGGCGTTGGCCTTGGCGCGCACGGTGGCGTTGCTGTCGGACATGCTCAGGCCCTGTACGACGAGAGGGCCGGTGCTGAAGTTGTCGCCCAGCACGGCCCAGTTCATGCCCCGGAACTGACTGGTGGCGGCAGCGGCCGGCCCGGGCCGGACCGCGATGCCGCCGACCATCGCCGTCAGCACGGCCACCAGGGCGACAAGCGTCCGCCGTAACAGGCGAGGATCGTGCGTCGAATCAGGTGCGCGGTCAGCGGGTGGTGTGACCATGATGCCTCCGAGGCGGTGGTGAATGTGTTAGCGCTAACACGAACCGCGGACATGATCGGTCGAATCGCGGCGTGATTGGCGTGCCGCGCGGGTGGACCCGGCCCCTCACCCTGACGCGGACAGCGTGTGTTCCGTGTGTTAAGCGCGTGTTGCAGCCAAGTGTTAGCGATCGCATGTGGAGTGTCAAGGCATCGACGTTTCTCACTGACGAGGTGGTCGGCCGCCTCGTCGCGGGGCAGCGGAGGGCGATCGGTCGATGACAGGATCGCTCGATGCGCGTTCTCTTCGACGGCCCGGCGCCGGTCGACTATGGGCAGATCTACGTGACGAGTCGCGAGCTGCCCGACATGGACCGGGCGTTCGCCGGGCAGGTCAACGGACTATGCGGGGCCGGACACCCGGGCGCGCTGTTCCTGATGACCGGCACCCACTCCGGACGGGTCCGGTTCCGGATCGAGCTGCACGACGCCGAGCCGCCGACCGCAGCCGCCGAGTGGGAGGACGTGGTGGAGGTGTCGCTCCAGCCGAGGGCCCCGGTGGTCGACCTGGTCCCGTGGGGCGATGGGGCGCTGGCCCACCTGCCGCTGACCTCGCAGGAGAGTGACGGTGGCCGGCTGCCGGCCTACCGCGTGCGGTACTGCGCGGCGGGCATGGACGAGGGGAGCGATCCGTTCGGCGGGCTCGACCCCGACGAGATCGACGAGGACGACCACACCTACCTTGACCGACGACCGGACCGCTACCTGCTCTGCTTCTGGCCGGAGGCCAGCGCGGCCGGCGACCCGGGTGACGGCGCTGTCCGTGCCGACGCGGTGCTGCGCCAGGGCAGCGGCAACGCGGCGTACTGGCACGGTTGGGCGCACGGGTTGCCGGCTCCGCTCACGCTGTGGGAACGGGTTGAGGCCGAGGTGCGCAGGCGGGCGGAGGAGGATCGCCGCAACGAGGAGTATCGGCGGCGCGAGGAGTTGCGGCGCTGGGGCGGGCGTCTGCCGAGCGAGCGACTCCGACAGGTACGCGGCAACATCCACGGCATGCTGTTGCTGGACCGGGACCTGGTCGACGGGCTGGCCGATGCCGACGCCGTCACCCAACGCGAGATCGCGGTCTGGGCGGCGCGGCAGGCGTGCGCCCTCGCGGGCATCGCGGATCTCGACTGGATGAGGCCCGCGTGGACGGCGCTGGAACGGGGTGGACCGCTGCCCGCCGATTTCACCGACACGACGGCGCTCAGGACACGCATCCAGGGCAGGGCGACCGTCACGATCGCCGTCGCCTCGCTGCGCCGCGGGGATGCCGCGCCGACCGACCTGCTGCGCGCGGCGCTCGACGGCCCGGTGGACCCGGTCGCGATGGCCCTGCCGGCCCTCGTGGCCGCCGGCGAGTCGGATCCGTTGCAGGCCGCCCTGGAGGCGCTGTGGGCGGCGGTCGGCACCTACGCTTCCCGCCGGGACGAGTTCCTGGCGGCCGTACGGCGGGCGTTCCCGATCGTCGACCAGACGCAGGCGCGCTGACCCGCTCGTCCTCAGGTGACGGGACCTGGTTCGGCACAATCGACGACGAGCGGGCCACGGCGTCCCAGCGCCCACACGGCGAGCGCCAGACAGCCCAGGCCCGCTCCCGCGATCGCGACCGCTGACCAGCCGCCCGCCGACCAGAGCGTGCTCGCGGCGGCGGAACCGGCGGCGGCGCCGATGAAGTTGGCGGTCGCCAGAGCCGTGTTGAGCCGGCTGCGCGCCTCGTGCGCGAGGGCGAACAACCGTGCACGGTTGAGCAGGGCCTGCGTCTGGAAGGCGACGTCGACCACGACGGCCACGGTGATGAGAAGCACGAGGGACCGGCCGCCGAACGCCGCGACGACGAACGCCCCCAGGGCCAGGGCCCAGGCCGCCCCGGTGGCCGGAAGTGACCAGCCGCGGTCGTACAGACGACCACCGCGCAGGCCGGAGAGGACACCGGCGAGTCCGACCAGCCCGAACATCCCGATCACCGCCGGCGGATAGTGGAACGGTGGACCGCTGAGCAGGAACGTCAGCGCCGTCCAGAAGAGCGAGAAGGCGGCGAAGCCGGCGGCGGCCAGGACCAGCGTCCACCGGACCGCCCGCTCCCGCCGGACCATCGCCGCGACCGAGAACAGCAGCCGTGGGTACGGGATGCGTGCTCGCGGTGGCAGCGGCGGCATCGCGCGGTGGAGCAGGACCGCGAGCAGGGCGGCGACGACCGCGGCGAGGGTGTAGGTCGCACGCCAACCGGCAGCGCCGGCGACGAGTCCGCTGATCGTGCGGGAGGCCAGGATGCCCGTGAGGGTCCCCGAGCCGACGACACCGACGATCCGACCACGGTCGGCGTCGCCGGCCAGGTCCCCGGCGAGCGGCGTGAGGATCTGCCCGGAGATCGTCGTGACGCCCAGCACGCCGAGCGCGACCAGGAGCACGCCGATCGACGGCGCCAGCGCGCACAGCAGTAGCGCGGCGGCGGAGGCCAGGAACATCAGCGGGACGAAGCGGCGGCGGTCCAGGACGTCGCCGAGCGGTACGAGCAGCAGGACGCCGACGGCGTACCCGATCTGCGTCGCGGTGACGAGCCAGCCGGCCGTGGACGTCGGCGCGTCCAGGTCGTCGGCGATGACGCCGAGCAGCGGCTGCGCCCAGTACAGGTTGGCGACGGCCGCGCCGGCCGCCAGCGCGAGCAGGAACGTCAGCGGGCGGCTCAGGTGCGGGGGCGGTGCCGGGCGAGGCGCGGCCACTCCACCACGCTAAGGGCGTGTGTCAAAGCCCCTTGCCGGCCGAGGGCCCCTGGTCGATCAGCGGTCCGCGCCGTAGTTCGCGTAGCACGCCGTGCCGGCGCGCGGCCCACGCCAGCCGCCGCACGCTCGGGTGCCGGACGAACAGCGCCGCCGCCCGGCGGATCATGCCGAACCGGTGGTCGCTGAGCTGGTTCTCCATCGCCTGCCAGATCAGCTCACGCACGTTGGCGCTGTCCAGCGCCGCCCGGACCGCACGCCGTACCCCGGGATCCTCGGCGGCCGAGGCGATGGCGGCGGCGAGGCCCGGTCGGTCGGCGAGCGGTTCCACCGCCGCCGCCACGAGCGGCCGGCGCACCTCGTCCCGTTCCAGCAGCAGCAACACCGCCTCCCGGATCTCGACCGTCTCCAGGCCGGAGCGCAGCAGGTCCACCAGGCTGCGGTCGACCGCACCGTCGTGATCCGGCACGGCCAGCGTGCCCAGCAGCACGGACACCTCGTCGAGGTCGATGAGGTGTCGCAGCCCGTCGCGGAACTCCGGCAGCCCCCAGGCCACCTGGACGGCCTTCAGGAGATCGCGGTTCATGCGCCATCCGCTACCCGAAAGCCACTGCGGCCGAAACGTCCGCGACCCCACGTCCGCCGCGACCCGGGCCGATGCAGGCACTATCGTTCTGGGGTGCGCATCCGCTTCGACGTACCCGCCGACCCCGCCTACCCCGCTCGGGTGGCAGCCACCCTCGCCGGTGTCCGACTGCGTCGGTTCAGCTACATCGGCGCGGTGCTGGTGGCGGTCGGGGCGGTCGGCCTGGTGTTCTCGCGCGGGCTGGGCTGGGGTGAGCGCGCGTCCCCGCTGTGGCTGACGTTGGTGCTCGCGGGCGTGCTGTCGATGCTCTACCTGCCCTGGGTACGCTCGCGGGCCCGCCGCCGCTCGGGTGACTACGCCGTCGAGGGCGCGTACGAGATCACCGACGACAACATCATGATGCGCAGCGGCTCGGAGTCCGGCGGTATCGCCTGGGACGGGGTCGCGCGGGTGGGGGACAACCCGGACTTCTGGATCGTGTTCGTCGGCCGGATGCCGGCGACCGTGATCCCCCGGTGGCTGATGTCCGCCGAGGACGCCGAGACGTTGCGCGCCTTCATGGCCGACCGGGGCCTCCTGGGCCCGCGTCCCTGACGGCTACGGGTCGGTTCTTCGGCTGGGCGAGGAAGCGCAGGTACTCCGCCCGGTCGAACGGGTTGCCGTCGGTGCGGGCCCGGCGCGGCGGCTCGCCGGACACCGGTCGGTCGCCGCCGGGCGTCGACGACCACAGCCCCTCCCCGCTGGACAGGTCGGGCAGACGCCGCTGCGCCTGGAGTTCGAGCCGTGCCGGCAGCACGCCACTGATCCGCCAGCCGGCGGCGACGTCGTCGGTGCCGTCGACCCGGGCGCCGAGCCGGCCCAGGTACGACGTGACCGGGCCGAGCCGGTCGGCCGGCACCTCCACCTCGAAGCGGCGGCACGGCTCGAAGACCCGGGTGCCGGCCTCGGCGAGCGCCTGCATGAGGACGTACGGGGCGAGGTCCCGGAAGTGCCCGGCGGTCGTGATCGGCGACCAGTAGCCGCTGTGGGTGAGGATGATCCGGATATCGGTGACCGGCCAACCGTGACAGCCCTGGTCGAGGGCGGCGCGGGCGGCCTCCTCGATGGCCGCGTGGAACGACAGCGGCAGCGAGCCCAGCTCGACCTTCCGCCGGTAGTCCACGCCGACGCCGGGCTCGACCCGGAACCCGACCGTCCCGAAGAAGCCGTGTCCGATAATCTCCACGGCGGTGCCCGTGCCGGTCGGCCGCTCCACGTGCATGAGCCGTCCCGGCCCGAACTCCGCCTGGACCCCGTACGTCTCGGCCAGCGTGGCGCTCAGCACCTCGCGCTGCACCTCGCCGTAGAGCAGCACGCTCGTGCCGCCCTCGGGGGCCACCCGGGTCCGCAGGAACGGGTCGGTGTCCGCGATGTCCAGCAGCGCGGCGTGCAGCGCCAGCGTCTGGGACGAGTCGCGGGGTCGCACCACCGCCTCCAGGGTCGGCGCGGGGAAGTACGACCGCCCGTCGAGGCCGGCCGGGCTGCCGAGCTGGTCGCCGAGGCGTACCCCGGTCAGGCCGCCGACCCGGGCGATGTGGCCGGCGGTCAGCGCGGCCTGGTCGGTGGCCGCGCCGACCACGTCGAGCCGCGTGATCCGCCCGTGCGTCGTGGTGGTCCGGCCGTCCGACTCCCGGCGGTACGCGGTGACCCGCTCCCGCGCCCGGAACTGCCCGCCGTACGAGCGCAGGTAGGCCACGCGTTCGCCGGAGGGCTCGCGCTCAATGGCGAACACCCGCGCTCGCGGGTCGGGTTCGCCCGGGGGCGCGGGCGGAAGCACTGCCGCGATGGCGTCCAGCAGCTCCGGTACGCCGGCCCCGGACAGCGCCGAGCCGAACAGCAGCGGGTACGCCTGCCCCGCCGCGACCTGTGCCCGCAGGGCCTCGTCGACGCGGTCGGCGTCGGGCGGCCGGTCGTCGACGAGGGCGGCCAGTAGTTCGTCGTCGTGTTCGGCGAGAACCTCGGCGAGGCTGTGGTCGTACCCCCGATGGCGCGGCCGGTAGGTGGCGTCGGGGGTGCCGGGCGCGCGGACCGTGCCCAGCGGGACGACGGTCGGCGCGAGGAGCCGGCGCGTGTCCGCGACCAGCTCGTCGACGCGGGCGCCGACCCGGTCGATCTTGTTGACGAAGATCAGGGTGGGCAGCCGGAGCGACCGGAGGATGCGCATGATCCGGCGGCTGTGCGGCTGGACGCCCTCGACGGCCGACAGCACCAGCACGGCCGCGTCGAGCACCCCGAGCGCGCGTTCGACCTCGGCCACGAAGTCGCTGTGCCCGGGGGTGTCGAGCAGGTTGACCTGGCGGTCGCGCACGGTGAACGAGGCGACGGCGCTGCGGATGGTGATGCCCCGCCGACGCTCGATCGCTCCGGTGTCGGTCTGGGTGGTGCCCGCGTCGACGCTGCCGAGCCGGTCGATGACCCCGGTGGCGTGGAGCAGGCGTTCGGTCAGGCTGGTCTTACCGGCGTCGACGTGGGCGACGATGCCAAGGTTGATGGTCTGCACAGGCGCTCTGGTCCTCGAAAGCTCGCGTCCGGATGGGCGGGGTTTCGAGTCCTCGCATCGCCGTGCTCCCGTCTGCTGGTGGTGCCGGGCCGTGCGGGCCCGGTCCTTCTCCGGCCAGGCTGGCACGGCCGCCGGCGTCGGGCCACCGATTTACGCGCGCTTGATTAGATAGTGGTCTGTCAATACATTGGGAGCGGGCGTCACTGCGTTCCGGGTAACAACCCGAAGCGGTGACTGACAGCTTCACCTCGAGCCGGGCACGTCGGTCGTACGCATCGACCACTCGCTGTGGCGCATCGCCGCGCCGTACCCGGCGTGTCGCCGTGTCCGCCCCGGACGCGCGCTGCCGCGCCGGTCTCCCGCTTGATGGCAGAAGGACTTCCCATGACCATTCTCCGCGCCCGCCCCGCCCCGACCCTCGCGGTCGTCGCCGCGTTGGCCGCCGCCGTGACCGCGACCGGCACGGCCCTGCTCGTCGCGCCGGCCGCGGCCGCCCAGGGCTGCCGGGTCGACTACACGCCCAACCAGTGGCCCGGCGGTTTCACCGCCAGCGTCAAGGTCAGCCCGGGCGACACCGCCGTCTCCACCTGGACCGTCACCTGGACGTACGCCGGGAACGAGCGCGTCACGAGCGGCTGGAACGCCACGGTCAGCCAGTCCGGATCGACGGTGACCGCCCGCAACATGTCGTACAACGGAAGCATTCCGGCCGGTGGCGTCACCGAGTTCGGCGTGCAGGGCACGTACGGCACCAGCGGTGGAGCGCCGACCGGCTTCAGCCTGAACGGCGTACCGTGCAACGGCGTCGCGCCGACGACGCCCCCGCCGACGACGCCGCCTCCCACGACGCCCCCGCCGACGACGCCCCCGCCGACGACGCCGCCTCCCACGACGCCGCCGCCGACCACGCCCCCGCCCACCACGCCCCCGCCGACGACGCCGCCGCCGGTCGGCTGTGCCGGAGCGGTGCTCTGCGACGGCTTCGAGAACCAGACCGGTTCGACACCGTCCGGCGACTGGGCCGTCGTGAGCCCGGACTGTTCCGGCGCCGGAACCGCCACCATCGACACGACCACCACGCACAGCGGCAGCCGAGCCGTGCGGATCAACGGGGCGGCCGGGTACTGCAACCACGTCTTCATCAGGTCGACGAAGAACCTCGGCAGCGTGGGCAGCGTCCGCTACGGCCGGATCTGGGTCCGGCACACCACCGCCCAGCCCACCGACCACACCACGATGATGGCGATGACCGACGCCGCCGACGGTAACCGGGACCTGCGGATGGGCGGCCAGAACGGCGCCCTGCAGTGGAACCGCGCCTCCGACGACGCGACCCTGCCGGAGCAGAGCCCGGCCGGGGTGGCACAGAGCGTGCCGCTGCCCACCAACCGGTGGACCTGCCTGGAGTTCATGGTGGACGGCTCGTCCGGTCAGCTCCGCACCTGGCTGGACGGCGCCGCCGTCGCGGGGCTGACCGCGGACGGCGTACCCACGCACGACATCGACGGGCAGTGGTACAACCGCACCTGGCGACCGCAGCTCACCGACCTGAAGCTGGGCTGGGAGAGCTACGGCAACGGGTCCGACACCCTCTGGTACGACGACGTCGCGGTCGGAGCCAGTCGGATCGGCTGCTGACCACCGGAGGTGGGATCGGGGGTGTGGCACGGTCGACGTGCCGCACCCCCGGCCGTCCCCGCGCGCACCGCTGGTCGGTGCCGGAACGGCCCACCTGGTGGAGGCTGGCCGACCGGCGCGACGATAGCCTGCTGTCATGGCGAGCGCCGAACTCCAGGAGCTGATCGTCGTGGACGCCGAGGCGCTGCGCGGGTGGCTGTCCGCCAACCACGCCACGTCGCCGGGCGTCTGGCTGGCCCTGACCAAGAAGGGCGGCACGGTCACGACGCTGACCTGGCAGCAGGCGGTCGACGAGGCGCTCTGTTACGGCTGGATCGACGGGCAGGCCCGCAAGCGGGACGAGGAGTCCTCCTGGATCCGGTTCACCCCCCGCCGTCCGCGCAGTATCTGGTCACAACGCAACGTCGCGCACGTGGCGCGGCTGGAGGCCGAGGGGCGGATGACGCCCGCCGGCCGGGCCGCGGTGGAGGCCGCCAAGTCCGACGGGCGGTGGGCGGCCGCGTACGCTCCGCCATCGGAAGCCGAGGTGCCGGCCGACCTGCTCGCCGCCATCGCCGCCGATCCCGCCGCCCAGGCCATGTTCGACGTGCTCACCAAGACCAACCGGTTCTCTCTCATCCACCGCGTCAACGCGGTCAAGCGGGTTGAGACCCGCGAGCGGAAGATCGCCGAGTTCGTCGCCATGCTCGCCCGCCACGAGACCCCGTACCCGCAGAAGGCCAGGCCGTCGAGCCCTCCGTCGTCGTGACCCGGGGGAGCGTCAAGTAGCCGTCCACTGGGTCCGGTCATCCTTGCCGGGTCCGAGTCACCCCCGAACGAAGGACAGCGGAAACCTCGTGTCCAGCCTCGCCCTGGTCGTAGCGGTCGGTGTCGCGATCCTGGTCGGTACGGGCGCGGCCCGTCGGCTCCGGATCGCTCCGCCGGTGCTGCTGCTGATCGCCGGTGTCCTCCTCGGCTTCGCCCCCGCGCTGCGCGGGGTGCACCTGCCGCCCGAGGCAGTCCTGTTGGTGTTCCTTCCGGTGCTGCTCTACTGGGAGGCGTTCTCCTCCTCACTGCGCGAGATGCGCCGGAACCTGCGGGTCATCGTGCTGCTGAGCACCCTGCTCGTGGTGGCGACGGCGGCCGGTGTGGCGGTCGCCGCGCACGCGCTCGGGCTCGGCTGGGGAGCGGCATGGGTGCTGGGCGCCGCCGTCGCGCCGACCGACGCGACGGCGGTCGGCGTCCTGGGCCGGATGCTGCCCCGTCGTATCGCGACCACGTTGCGCGCGGAGAGCCTGGTCAACGACGGTACGGCGCTGGTGATCTACACGCTCGCGGTCGGGATCACCCTGGGCGAGGAGCACCTGAGCGTCGGTCGGGTCGCCGGGTTGTTCGCCTTCTCGTACCTCGGTGGCATCGCGTCCGGCGCGGTCGTGACGTTCCTCGTCCTGCAGATCCGTCGCCGGCTGACCGACCCCTTCCAGCACAATCTGCTCGCGCTGCTGACACCCCTGACCGCCTACCTGATTGCGGAGGCGGCCGAGGTGTCCGGTGTCCTCGCGGCCGTGGTCAGCGGACTGTGGGTGGGCCGTGCCTCGCCACGCCTGTTCCCTGGTAACGCGCGCCGGCAGGTCCACACCGTCATGGAGTTCGTGACCATGCTGGCGAACGCCGCGCTGTTCGTCCTGGTGGGGCTGGAGGCGCAGTCGGCGGTGCGCGGGCTGGACCACACCGGTCTGGCACACGGCATGCTCGTCGCGCTCGTGGTCTGCGCGGTCATCGTCGCGGTGCGCTTCGGCTGGCTCTTCACCAGCCCGTACGTGATCCGGGCGATCGACCGGCGACCGCAGCAGCGGGAACGACGACTGAGCGGGCGTCCGCGGGCGCTCATGTCGGCGGCCGGGTTCCGGGGCGCCGTGTCGATGGCGGCGGCGCTGGCCGTACCGCACACGCTTCCCTCCGGAGCGGAGTTCCCGGACCGTGACCTCATCGTCTTCGTCACGGCTGTCGTGATCGCCGTGACCCTGCTGGTGCAGGCGCCGCTGATGCCCCGGGTGACGCGCTGGGCCGGGCTGGGCGCCGACTCCGAGGCCGAGCGGGAACGCCGGCAGGCCGAGATCACGTCCATGGACCGGGCGTTGGAGTCCCTGCCCACGATGGCCGCCGAGCTGGGCACGAGCGACGACGTGCACGAGCAGCTGCGCACGGAGTACGACCGCCGGCTGCGGGTCCTGCGCGACGGTGACGCCGCCGCCGGCCCGGACGAGGCTGCGGCCGACTACGAGAAGCAGTACGCCGACCTGCACCTCGCGGTCATCGACCACCGCCACGAGACCGTCGTGCGCATGCGCGACGCGGGCGAGATTGACGACGAGGTGCTTCGCCGGGTCCAGGACGGACTCGACCTCGAACAGGTCCACATGACCCAGCGCCGGGACAACGACAACCGCTAGCGAGGCCGTGTCTTCAAAGGTTCACAAACGTTGGAGTAGCGCGGCGATGGTGACGGTGGCCTGGAACGAGGCCGCGATCACACGGTCGGGGCCGCGTCGCTGAGCGGCGGCGGTAATGCTGATGTGCGTGATGCCTGTGAGGCATCTAGATGACTCACCGGCATCACGCACATCAGGATGTTGTTGGCGTCGGTCGCACGGCGTGACGCTAAGGCCCGTCCACGCGGGCGGCGATGTCCCGCAGGGCGGCGATGTGGCCGCTCAGGGCCGACCGCCCGGCCACGGAGAGGTTGATCCACGTGCGGGGTCGCTTGCCCACGTAGCCCTTGCGCACCTCGACGTAACCGCGGTCGCTCAGGTTCGAGATCCGCTTGGAAAGGGCGGAATCGCTCAGGTCCATGGCGTCGCGGACGAACGCGAACTCGGCCCACTCGGTCCCCGCCAGCAGCGCCAGGATGGCCAGCCGGGTGGGATCGAGCAGGACCGGGTCCAGCTTCGGGTCGGCCGCCACGGTCAGGCCGGGCGGGTGAGGACGCGGCGCTGCCACCACGGCCCGGCGGCGGCCAGCAGGACACCACCCACCAGGCCGAACCACGCCCAGAGGTGCGGGACGTCCAGGGCGGTGGCGAAGGCCGCGCCACCGATCAGGAGGGCCAGCACCAGGGCCGACCACAGCAGGCTCGACGTGTCGGGGGTGGCCCGGGGACGCACCGGACGCCGCAGCAGCGCCGCTCCCCATCGGGTGTTGGCCGCCATCGAGGCGAGCAGAAGCAGGATGACGATGGTGGTGCCGTAGGTGCGCACGAAGTCCGGATAACGGTCGGCCACGATCCCGTACGCCGCGACGAGGATTCCGGCCGCGAGCCAGGTCCAGCGTGACCGGCTGGCGGCCGCCGCCGTCTGGTCCCGGCGCCGGTCGACGTCCTCGAGAGCTCGCCGTGCCTCTTCTGGGGTCGGGGTGGTGCTCATCGCGCAACTCCTTGAGCTAGGGAAAGTACTTGCTCGTACGGAAAGTTAACACTCACTTTCCGTACGAGCAAGTTGTTGCCGAACCGGTCAGCACGCTGCCGCGCCGACCGGCGTACGACCCGCCCGACAGCGCCGCGGACTCACTCCGGGAGCTGGTAGAGGCGGTAGCGGGTGACGGTGTCGAAGCCGATCTGCCGGTACACCGGCTCGCCCTCACTGCTCGCCTGGAGGGTGGCGATCCGCAGTCCGGCCGCGCGGGTGATGCGCAGCGCCTCGCGGGTGAGGGCGGTCGCGATGCCCTTGCGACGGTGGTCGGGGTGGGTGGCGATGCAGTACAGAGCGCCGACGTCGGTGCCGAGCGACAGGGTGCACGTGCCCACGGTGCGGCCGTCCACGATGCCGGCGAGGCGGATCACGTCCGGATAGGCGAAGGACAGTTCCCGGTCGACGACGAGCCCGAGGTCGCCGGGGACGCCGAGCGCCCCGGCGTACGCCTCGACGTACTCGCGCATCTCGGCCGGCGTGGCGGCGACCTGGATCCGCAGGTCGCTGGGGCCCTCGACCTCGGGCAGCGTGGTCACGTCCACCGCCATGACGGGCATGTCGGAGATCTGGGTCGCGCCGCGCGCGAGCAGTCCCTCGGCGGTGCCCTCGTCGCTGTCCGCACCCACCCACCAGCCCCAGACCGAGCCGGTCAGGTGCTTCCTCGCCTCCGTGATCGCGTCGTCGAGCTGCCGCCCGCGTACGCGCAGGACACCGTTGAGAAGCGGGTGCGGGATGTCGGTGCGATAGGTCGGCAGGTCGGTGTCGGGCTGGGCGCCGGCCCAACCGCACCAGTACGTGCGGTTCGCGGCGAGCTGTGGTTCCAGGTCGTGGATGGAGTACGTGGTCATACCCTCAGGACATGGCTCGGCGGGGGAAAGTTCGATTCCGCCGCGGATTCTCTAGAACCGGGGCGGCCGTGGGGTGTGCAGAAGGCGCACTTCGCGCACCAGGCCCTCTTTCTCCCTCAGCAACCAGGTCCCCCCGGGCGGGCAGTGGTGCGGATCCTCCGGCGGGTTGATGAAGGCGTTCTCCCAGATCGTGACGCCGGACCCGGCGAGCACTCCGGTGATCCTGGCAGCGACGCCGGACTCGTAGTCCTGCCGCATGACGGCGAAGACCGGTTCCCGACCGGTCGTCCGGATGCCGCTCGGCCACCAGAAGGTCATGTCCTCGGCCCAGCGGGCGGCCACCTTGTTCAGCCTGGCGCCGTCCGGTACCGCCGACAGGATGGTCGCCGCCTCCTGCTGTCGTTCGGCGCGCAGCGCCACGGTCTCGCCGTGCCGCTCGTCGTGCACACGGGGGAGGACCTCGGCCAACTGCCGGCGTGCCTCGCTCAGGCGACTACGGACAGTGCCGACCGGCGTACCGCAGAGGTCGGCGATCTGCTCGTACGAGTTGTTGTTGGTGAAGTACCGCAGCAACGCCACCGTCTGCGCGGCCGGCGACAACTGCTGGATCGCGTGCCAGACCCAGTCCCGCATGGCGCTGCGCTCGATGCGGGCGACCGGGTCGTCCAGCTCCGAGGCGAGCAGATTCTCGCCGGCCACCCCGACCGGAACGGGGATGCGGGCGCGGAGCATCGTCCGGCAGTTGTTGCGCACGATGGCGTGTAGCCAGGACCGCGCGGCGCCGGGGTCGCGCAGCTCACCGATGCGGCTGAACGCCGTGATCGCCGCATCCTGGCAGGCGTCCTCGGCGTCGGGCCGGGAGCCCAACAGACGGTGTGCCACCGCGAGCATGCCGGCGTAGTGGCGGTCGAGAAGCAGCGCGAAGCTGGCCGGATCGCCCTGCTGGGCGCTCCGGACCTGCTCGACCATGTCGTCGGCCGACACGTGCGTCGAGGTCGGGAGAAGCATCCGGGAACGCTAGCTCGCCGGTGGGAAAAATCCATTAAGAGGATCGAACTTTCGTCTCGCCGGCGACGTCTGCTGAACATGGGTTACGAGACAGGACCTCGCCTCCGCAGGGCCGAGCCGGTCGGTGCGTGCCGCCTTCGACCCCGGTGTCGGCTTCCCCGCGCCCGGGATTGTCGGATCCTGCGGCGAACTGTCCGATCCAGTCGTCGTCAAGTAGACCTCCACTCGGTGGACGCAGCGTGATCAACGTGACGGACGATGTCGGCTCCGGTCGGACAGCGGAACCGGCGTCGCAGGGGGGACCGCGCCTGCAGATCATGGGCCCGCTGCGGGTCTGGCGCGGTGCGGCCGAACTCGACGCGGGCCCGCGCCAGCAACGCCGCCTCCTGGCGGTCCTGCTGGCCCGGCAGGGGCGTCCCACCACCACCAGCGATCTGATGGATCTCGTCTGGGGTCCAGATTCGCCGGCCAGCGCCGTGAACCTGATCCACAAGTACGTCGCGGCGCTGCGCCGCCTGCTCGAACCCGACCTGCCCGCGCGGGCCGTCGGCTCGTACCTGTTGCGGCACGGCAACGGGTACCTCTTCGTGGCCGAGCCGGAGACGCTCGACCTCGTCGCGTTCCGCCGCGACGTCTCGGCGGCCAAGTCCAGCCTGGCGCAGGACCGCCCGGACCAGGCGTTGGAGCAGTATCTCGACGCGCTGGGGCGCTGCCACGGTTCGTCCGGTGACGGGCTTCTCGACAGCGCCGCCGCCGCGGCGGTCTGCGCGGGCATCGACGGCGAGTTCTTCGACGCCGCGATCGCCGCCGCCGCGGTGGCCGTACGGCTGCGTCAGCCCGCCCGGGTCCTGACGCCGCTGCGGCTCGCGGCGACGATGGGTGAGCTCAACGAACCGGTCCACGCGAGCCTCGTGACGACCCTCGCCGCGGCGGGGCAGCAGGCGGAGGCGTTGGCCGTGTACGGCGTCATCCGGACGCGCCTCGACGAGGAGTTGGGCATCGATCCCGGCTACCACCTACAGGACGCCCATCGGCAGGCCCTCACCCAGACGGCGCTGACACCCGCCGAGGACGCGGACCCCGTGGTGGCCCGTCCGGCACCGCTGGTCCGCCCGGCGCAGCTCCCGCCGGACCCGCCCTTCTTCGTGGGCCGCGAATCCGAACTGCTGATCCTGGGCGACCTGACCACGGGGATGCGGACCGCCGGGCGGACCAGTCCACTGGTGATCGCGATGGACGGCATGGGTGGAGTGGGCACCTCGACGCTCGCCACGCACTTCGCCCACCGGGTGGCCGACGAGTTCGCCGACGGGCAGCTCTACCTCGACCTGCGGGGGCACCTCTGCGCGGGGGAGCGCCTGTCGGCCGACGACGCCGTACGCTCGCTGCTGCACATGGTGGGCGTGCCCGCCTCCGACGTGCCCGACACGTTCGACGCGCGGATCGGCACGTACCGCAGCATGACGGCCGGTAAGCAGATGCTCTTCCTGCTGGACAACGCCCACGACGCCGCCCAGGTGCGCCCGCTGCTGCCGAACTCGGCACGGAGTCTCGTGATCGTCACCAGCCGGCGGGCCCTCGTCGGCCTCGCGGCCTTCGACGGCGCGCACCTGCTCCGGGTCGACCCGCCCGACCTGCCGACGGCCCGTCGACTGCTCGAACGTCGTCTCGCCGGCCTGCCAGGCCGGTCGACCGACGACGGGGAGGGGGCCGGCACGGCCGACGAGGTCATCGAGCTGTGTGGTCGGCTTCCGCTGGCGCTGGCCATCCTGGCGGCCCGGATCGCCGCTCGTCCGGGCCTGTCGCTCGCCACCATCGCCGCCGAGCTGCGCGACAGCGCCCACCGGCTCGAGGCGTTCGCGGCCAGCCGCGGGTTGGTCGATCCCCGGACGGCCTTCTCGTGGTCCTATCGGCAGCTCAGTCCGGAGGCCGCCCGGCTGTTCCGACTGCTGTCGGCCGCCCCGCTGCCCGGTGTCACGGCCGAGGCCTGCGTGAGCCTCGCCGACCGCGGCCCGGACACCACGCGTGCCCTGCTCGCCGAGCTGATCGACGCGGCGCTGGTGAGCGAGCACGAGGACGGCAGACTCACGTCGCACGTGCTGGTCAAGGCGTACGCCGAGGAGCTGTGGGAGGCCGAGGAGCCGGCGGCGGAACGACAGGCGGCGCTCAGCCGCCTGCTGCAGCATTATCTGCACAGCAGCTACCAGGCGCAGCTTGCGTTGAACCCGAACCGTTCGCCGATCGAGCCGGCGCCGCCGCTGCCCGGTGTCGTCGTCGAACGGCCGGACACGCACGACGAAGCGATCGCCTGGTTCGACCGCCAGCGGGAGGTGCTCACGGAGGTGGTGCGCCTCGCCGCCGACGTCGGGTACGGCATCGTGCCGTGGCAGCTCGCCATCTCGATGCAGCAGTACCTGCAGTGGGCCGGACGCTTCCAGGACTGGGAGGACGTCATGCGCAACGCGCTACGTGCCGCGCGGGCACGCCACGACGTCGTCGGGGAAGCGCACGTCCTGCGCAGCCTGGCGGGCGCCCGGTACTTTCTCGGAGCCCACGAGGAGGCGCTCGGCCTGCTCGGCGAGGCCGCACCGACCTACCAGGACCGGGGCATGCGTCTGGAACAGGCGTTGGTGCACAACAACTGCCACCAGGTGCTCAGCGTGCTGGGCCGACACGACCGCGCGCTCACGCACAGCACGCAGGCGCTGGCGTTGTTCCGCCTGCTCGGCCACCGGCAGGGCGAGATCTGCAGCCTGCTGCGGATGGGACGGTCGTTGACCGCCCAGGGGCAGGTCGCTGAGTCGATCCAGGTGCTCCGGGAGGCGCTCGACCTCAACCAGCGGGCGGGGCGTGCGCACGAGGAGAGCGCGATTCGCGCCGCCGTCGCGGACAACCTGGTCGAGACCGGCCGGGTCGCGGAGGCGGTGACGGAGCTGGAACTCGCGGCGAGCACGGCGCGGCGCGTGGGGAACCGGCCGTCGCAGTTCGCCGCGCTGCGGCAGATGGCCGACGTGCTCATCGCCGTCGGTGACCTGCCCGGTTCCCGCCGGGCGTTCGAAGAGGCGCGCACGCTGCTGCGGGAGTTTCCCGACGGCGGCACCGAGGGGATGCGTGCCTCGGTCACCCGACTGGCCCAGAAACTGGCGTGAGCGGGCGGTTTGTCGTGGCCCGCCCGGGGAAGCCGGGTCCCGTTGTCGAGGGCTGGCGCCACTGCGGCGACCAGCGCGGATGGGAGTACGCGTGAAGGCCGTCGTTTTCCACGGAATCGGTGACATTCGGGTCGACGACGTGCCCGAGCCCCGCATCGAACAACCCACGGACGCGATCGTCCGGGTCACCACAGCGGCGATCTGCGGCACCGACCTGCACTTCGTCCGCGGCACCATGCCCGGGATGTCGCCGGGCAAGATCCTCGGCCACGAGGGCGTCGGGGTGGTCGAGGAGGTGGGCTCGCAGATCCACAACTTCCGACCGGGTGACCGGGTGGTGATCTCGGCGGTGCTGGGCTGCGGGTCCTGCTGGTACTGCCGCCGGGGCCTCTTCGCGCAGTGCGACAACGCGAACCCGCTCGGACCGCGGACCGGTACGGCCTCGCCCGGCTCACCCGATATGCAGGGTCCGTTCAACGGCTTGCAGGCGGAGTACGCGCGCGTGCCCTTCGCGCACACCAACCTGATCTCCCTGGGCGAGAACGTCACCGAGTCGCAGGCCATTACGCTGTCCGACATCTACCCGACCGGCTACTTCGGAGCGGTCCTCGCCGATGCCGACGATGGCAAGGTGGTGACGGTCTGGGGTTGCGGTCCGGTGGGTCAGTTCGCCATCCTCTCCGCGTACCAGCGTGGCGCGTCCCGGGTGATCGCGATCGACGGGCACGCCGACCGGCTGGAGCATGCCCGTGGCCGTGGCGCCGAGGTGATCAACTTCAACGAGGTGGACCCGGTCGACGCCATCATGGAATTGACGAACGGTATCGGCGCCGACTGCGCCATCGACGCCGTCGGAGTGGACAGTGAGAGCGCCAAGTCGGGACCTGCGGCGGGCAAGGACGCCGAGCGCAACGCCGAGGAACAGCGCACCATCTCCCCGAACCTCGACAGCCAGGGCCAGGACGGGCACTGGAAGCCGGGTGACGCGCCCAGCCAGGCGCAGACCTGGGCGGTCGACAGCCTCGCCAAGGTCGGCACGCTGGGCATCGTGGGTGTCTATCCGCCCGGCGACCGGTACTTCCCCATCGGTGTGGCCATGGGACGCAACCTGACCATCCGCGCCGGCAACGGCAACCATCCCCGGTACATCCCCAGGCTGGCGGCCATGGTCGCCTCCGGTCAGGTCCGTCCGGAGGATGTCGTGACGGAGCACGAACCGCTGACCGACGCCGTTGGGGCGTACCGGGAGTTCGACCTGCGCAGCCCCGGCTGGCTGAAGGTGGCCCTCGGCACCACCTGAGTTCCTCGGGGCCGACTGCGGCAGCACCCGCCCTGAACCGATTCCGGACCTGTTCCGTGTGAGGGGCGAACGGTTTCCGGACCTCCTGGGAGCCGGGTGACTGCTGGAGATTTCCGATGATGCGCAACCACGTGACACCCCTCATCGCCGCGCTGGCCGTCGGCGCGGTGACGCTCACGGCGTGCGGCCCGAGCCAGGTGCCACCCGGCCCAGCGCGGGCCGCCGACCTGAGCGGCAGCCCGGCGGCATCACCACAGGGCGGGGCCGGTGTCGCCGACCTCGCCCTCACGTCCGGCACCGCGAAGTCCAACAACGCGGCTCAGGGCACCGGTGACTGGGCGGTACCCAACGGCGGGGTGGCGACCGGGGCCGCCCGCGAGTCGGCGCAGCGCTGGGTCCAGCTGACCGTGGGCCGGGCGGGCAAACTCGACCCGGTCGTCGTCAACGGCGCGGGACTGACCCTGTACCGGTTCGACAAGGACAGCAACAACCCGCCGACGTCGAACTGCGACGGTGACTGCGCCACCACCTGGCCGCCGGTCACGGTGACGCCGGGCGGCAAGATCTTCGTCGCGGGGGTCAAGGCGGAGGCCGTCGGTACGGTCCGGCGCTCGGACGGCAGCCGGCAGGTCACCATCGGCGGCTGGCCGGCCTACCGCTTCGCCAAGGACACCAAGCCCGGCGAGACCAAGGGGCAGGGTGTCGGGGGGACCTGGTTCGGCGTGACCCCGACCGGCGGCAAGGCCGGCGCGTCCGGTGGCGAGCAGCCCGGCGCGGAGTCGCCGGCCCCGCCGGCCACCAGCGCCGTCTTCTTCGACGACACCAACTTCGGCGACGGCGCTGGCTCGCAGGGGGTCGCCGGCACCGGCTGCCGGAACCTGAGCCGCCCGGGTGTCTCCTCCTCGGTGGCGGCGCCCGGCTCGCTCAAGCTCTGGGCGGGCCCGGACTGCACCGGCCGCTCGAAGGTGATCAACGGGGACGTCGCGGATCTGGCGACCGTCGACTTCGACAACGCGGTCGTCTCGGTGCGCCTGGGCTGATCCCGGCGGTGCGGCTCGCGCCGGCCCGGCCACTGGCCGGGCCGGCGCGTTGCTGTCTGTCGCTGCTGGTGGTATGCCCTACAGCGTCGCGCTGACGTACACCGTGCCGTCGGTCGTCTCCACCCGGACACTGCCGATCTGGGCCTCGTCGATCAGGGCACTGCCGTCCAGGGTGACGCCCTCGGCGGCCCCGCGCTCCGACACCAGCCAACTGCCCGCCAGTACCGTGCTGCCGTCCTTGCCGACGACCAGCAGGCGACAACGCTGGCCCTGCGGGATGCCGGACACCGTGGCGTTGAGGCGTACCCAGCCGGGGGCCGGCTGGACGGCGACGGCGAGACGAGCGCCGGTGCGCGGATCGGCCGCGCTGGCGGAGCGGACCGCCCGGTCGGCCGGGACGCTCGGGCTCGGCGGCGGCGCGGTCGCGTCCGTCGTCGTGTCGCCCCGGGGAACGAGGAAGGCGCCGCCGAGGACGGCCGAGGCGACGACCGCCGCGGCGACCCCGGTCACGGCGTGCCGGCGGCGGCGCTCGTCGGCGGCCTCGCCGCGGATCTGCCGCAGGGTGCGCTGCAACAGCAGGTCGCCGTCCTCCGGCGGGCCGTCGAGCAGCATCACGTCGGGTACGTTCTCGAGCGCGTCCGTCCACGTCCGCAGCGATTCGACCTCGGCCCGGCACTGGGCACAACCCGCCAGGTGCTCCTCGGCTCGGCGGGCCGAGGACTCGTCGAGCGCGCCCAGCAGGTAACCGCCGACGTCGAAGTGGTCGGCGTGGGGCGATGAGCTGTCGGATGTCATGAGGCAGGCCGTTCCACCCCGGCGCGACGCTCGGCGAGATCGCGGAGGGCTCGGAGTGCGTAGTAGGAGCGGGACTTCACGGTGCCCGGTGGGATCCCGAGGACCTGGGCGGCTTCCGCGACTGTACTCCCGCGCAGGTAGACCTGCTCGAGCACCTGTCGGTGCTCGGTGGAGAGGCGATTGAGGGCGTCCGTCACGACGATCGAGTTGACCACCTGGTCGGCGTGGTCACGCTCGACCGCGGATTCCGTCGGGCCGTCGGGCACCTCGGGTGGTCGCGCGTTCCGGGCGCGGACGGTGTCGGTCACGATGTTGCGGACGACCGTCAACAGCCAACCCCGTACCGAGCCCTTGCCGTTGACCAGACTGTCGGGGTGACGCCACGCGCGTACCAGCGCTTCCTGGACGACGTCCTCCGCGGCCGCGCGGTCGCGGGTCAACTGTGTCGCGTAAGCGAGCATCGCGCGTCCGTGCTCCTCGAATATGGACCGGACCAGTGCCTCGCCTGCCACTTCGCGCCGACGAACAGGTCCTGATCCCGCCATTGCTACCACCCTTTTGCTGACCCTCACGTCTCCGGCGTGCCCGCCGGTTGTCTACGGGGCCTCAGGATGCACGTCCTGTTAGTACCGTTAGTTGATCAATAAAAGATTTGTCTACTGACCCACGTCGAGACCGATTCGAGACGTCAACCGTCGCCGATGCGTTTCCGGCGGCACCACCCCGCTGGGGCGCAGACGTCACGTCCGAGCCCCAGCGGGGTGGTGCGTCACGGGGCGGTCGGTGACGGCTCGCCCTCGACGGCGACGTCCCGCAGCGCATCCGCGAACAGGCGCATGGAGCGAGGCCCGCCCGGATTCAGCAGGACGTCGACGCCGTCCGGGAGCAGCGTCAGCAGATCACCCAGGTCGACCTGCCGCCACTCGGCGGCGTCGACCCGGGCCTGGTCCACCACCCCGGTCGCGACGAGCACACACGGCACGTCGTCGGGCGCCGGTGCCACGATGACCTCACCCTCGCTGTCCAGCGCGACGTCCACGAGGCTGTCCCGCAGCGCCAGGAGCACCACGTCGACCCCCGCGCGGCCGGAAGCGACCAACTGCGCGGCGGCGTCCACCGGGCTGGTGGGCGCCCCCGGGTCCTCCGGCCGGTACAGCGGATTCGCGGTGAAGCGGCCCACGGTGCCGTCGGGCTCCACCAGCCAGCCACCGACGATCGCCTCCACCGGGGGCACGTCGGTCGCGTCCGCCGCACCCTCGTCGGGCGCGCTCCAGCGCGCGTCCGTCAGCAGCATCCAGTTTCGCTGCCGGTCACCGTTGTCGTTCTCGTTCATCACTTTGCCCCCTTGCCCTTCGGCTTGAGCTCTGCAAATTCGCCGCCGTTCTGCACCGCCAACGTCGCGATGGGCCGGCCCGGGCTGGTCACCAGACCGTCCACGTCCACGCCCTCGGTGGTGACGACCACCTCGTTCGCCGCGAAGATCTTTCGCCGGTTGCCGAGAGCAGCCATGGCGTCGGCGAAGTCCTGCCCCGCAGAGCCGGAGGCGTTGGCGAAGTTGCAGGAGATCAGGGCGATGGACCTCTTCGAATTGGGATCGAAGAGCTCGTTGTGGTGCAGAACCTTCGCGAACTCTCCACCCGGGACGTGCAGCAGCTTGCCGTTCGCCAGCCGTACGGCGGCACCGTTCGGGTTGCCGTGCGCGATGACCAGGGTGGGATCGTTTCTCAGGCCGGCCCAGGGCGGGGGAAGGAACTCGTTGCCCGCGAAGCCGGTGTCGGTACCGGGCAGTTTGCGGACCGCCTTCGTCCCCGGGTCGGCGGCCGTCCCGCCGATGTTCCGGCCGAAGGCGAGGTTGGCGTCGGTCCGGGCCCAGCTGGTGAAGTTGTCGTTGTCGGTGGCCCTGCTCGGGAAGAGCACGCCGACCAGCTTGCCGTTGTTGTCCACCAGCGGGGTCGACTCGACGTCCGAGGCGTGGAACGTCTTGAGGTGGCCCTTGCTGTTCTGGCCGATGATCAGGGTCGGGTCGTTGGCCTGCTTCTTCTTGGCGGCCTTGAGGTCCCGGTTGAACCGCAGGTCGAACAGCTTCATGTCGATCTTGTTGAACACGCCCTTGATGACCTTGCCGAGGCCGACCTCGGTGACGTTCGCGTCGATTCCGCGCCCCGGCGCCGCGCCGGCGCCCGGCACGCTGCGGCTGCCGCCGGTGACCTCCTTGGTGCTGTTCCTGATGCCGTCCGCGACGCTGCCGGGGCGAATCTTGCCGGCGAACTTGTTGGCGAACTTGAGGACCCGGCTGACGATGCGTCCGCCGGGTACGAGGCCGAGGGCGAGTCCGCCGGCGGCGAGGGCGATCTCGGCGGGGTCGCCGCCGAGGGCTGCGGCGGCGAGGTCGATGGCGCCGGAGAGGAAGCCGATCGCCGAACCGAGGGGTGGGAAGATGAACGAGGCGACCACGGAGAGCACGTCCAGGATGGTGGTGATCCACTCGATGACGGTGCTCTGCAGGAAGTCGATGAACGCGTTGAACGCTTCGACGATCTTGTCCCAGAGGGATCGTTGTGGTGCGTCCTTGGCGAGTTGACGCAGGGTGTCGGCGGCGGTGCGGGCGGCCTGGTCGCGTAGGGCGGTGGCCTGGCCGAGGAGCGACTTCGCGCCATCGAGTGCCTGTTGGGCGTCGGCGGCGCGGTTCTTGGCGGCGGTCGCGTCGTCGGTGGCCTGTTCCTTGGCGTCCGGAGTGGTCGTGGTGTCGGCGTTCATGACGAGGAGCGCGGCCGCCGCGCTGACGGCCGCCGCCTGGGCGGCGCTCTGGTCCCCGGCCGCCTGTCGGGCCTGGTCGAGGGCGCGCAGGGACATGGTCTGCGCCTCTTCCAGCGAGGGCAGGTACCGCAGGTACGCGTCGGCGGCGCTGGCGTAGGAGTTCGCCATCCCGTCCAGGCGTCCCGGCAGTTTGCCGATCAGGTCGCGGAAGGCGTCCATGGCCTTGCCCTGACCGACGTCGATCTGGCTGCCGGACGCGAGCAGGTCGTGCGCCTCCTGGGTGGTTCTGGCCAGCTCCTGGTACGCCCTGGTGATCTCCTCGAAGGACTCCGGATCACCCGGCACGGGATCTGAGTCGAGCTGCAACACGGACCACTCGGCGTCGCCCGGACGCGTCATGACGAACCTCCCCATCGCATCGTCAGGCCGGCGCCCGAGCCATCCGCCGGGAGCCGAGTCGCACACGTAGCGCGGGGTGGATCGGTTCACCTGGTGAACCGGGCCGGCCGCCGATCCGTGTACGCCCCAGTTGCCGAGACGGGTCGGGAGGGTGCGGAGATGAGCGATGCGATGAGCAGGCCGGCGGGGGAGTGCGCGCGATGAGCGAGATCCTCGTTCCGGGCGCGGAGTTGGAACGCGTACACGAGCTGCTGCGGCGTACCAAGGAGTTGATGGACAGCGCGTCGGTCCGGTCGATGGGCGCGGTGGTCGACACGCTCGGGCAGCGCGGCCTGGAGGACGCCGCCCGGCACTTCGAGAAGCGGTGGGGCGACGGTCGGCACGTCGTGGGCAAGGACCTGGGGGGCGTACGCGACGCCGCGAAGGCCGTCGCCGACGCGTTCCGGGAGACCGACACCCAGACGGTCAACGCGTTGACCGCGCCGGACCAGCAGGCGGCACAGTGAGCGCCCCGACCCAGGCCCATGCCGCGACGCCCACCCCGACCGGCTTCGAGCTGCGCACCCCGCAGGCGTGGGTCGACTTCGCGGTGGCCGACGAGGCGAGCGAGAACCGGCTCGGCGAGGAGGCGCGGGGCCACGCCCTGACCGGCGGGTTCACCGCCGACCAGGCGGGCCGCTTCGCCGAGCAGGTACGCCGGTCGGTACGCCAGGCCCGGCGCGGTGGCGCGGTGCACGCGGCCGGCGTCTTCGAGATGTACGAGGACGGCCCGCTCACCGCCACCGTGGTGGTCGCGGTGGTCACACCACCGGCCAACGGCGACATCCTCGGCGCGTTGACGGCGGTGGCGCACCCCAACCGGGCCGACGGGACCTGGCGGCGGGTGACCACCGCGACGATTCCCCGCATCGGCACCGTCGGTCGGGTGTACGGCATCCAGAACGTCGTCCAGGACGGCGTCACGATGCGGTGCGCGGTGATGCACACCGTCGTACCGATGCCGGGATCGGCGGACGTCGTGGTGGTCACCGGGTCGAGCCCGAACCTCGCGGAGGCGGAGGACATCTTCGAACTCTTCGGCGCGATCACCGAGTCCCTGGCGTTCACCTGGGACGACGACCGGCCGGTGCTGGCCGCGCGGCCGGAGCCTACGGGTACGACCGACGCCTGAGCGGTGATCGACGAGGGGGACACCGCAGCGCGGTGTCCCCCTCTCGTTCGGGTTCTACTCCGCTGGCGTCACCAGTGACCGCAGTGCCACCGGATCGGTGCGGGGCACCTGCACCAGGCGGACGGTGCCGTCGCCGAGGTGCAGCAGCGCCCGACCCAGGCGTCCCCCACCGAGCTGGCCCCGGCTCAGCTTGGCGCCGATCAGTTCGCCGTCGCCGAGGCCCTGCGGGCTGAGCAGCGCGCCCTGCCGGTTGCGCCGGGCGTCGACGTGCCAGCCGCCGAAGCCGCCGGACAGGCCGTCGATGGTGCCCGCCATGACCAACCCGAGCCCCCGTTCCGCGCCGGTTCGGGCGATCTCCCCGAGGTCGCTGCCCGCGTCGCACTTGAGCAGCAGCTCGGCGTCGTCGAGCACGACCACGGCCGGTCCGCTCCTGCGCTCCAGCGCGGCCGTCAGAACGGCGGAGGTGAGGTTCTCGTTCGCGACGAGGTCGAGCACACCGGGGAGGTCGGCCAGCTCGCGTAGCGGCGATCTGCGGGGCGCCGCCACGACCACCTCGGTCCCCCTGCGCAGCAGGGTGGCGACCATCGTCAGCAGCGCGGTGCTCCGTCCCGAACGAGGTGGACCCGCCAGGACCAGGGTCGGGACGACCGTCAGGTCCGGCCCGATCGCGGTGAGCTCGTCGCCGCCCACACCCAGCATCGTCCACAGCGGCCCGTCGGGTCGGTGGAGCGTCTCGGTGTCCGCGAGGGTCAGCTCGTCGGGCAGCACGTCGATCCGGAACGGGCGGTCGCCGGGCGCGAGGTCCGCGTCCCGCCGCCGGGCCGTCTCGGCGATGTCGGCGAGTACGCGCGCCTGCCCCTGACCCGAGGTGTCCTCGCCGAGCAGCGCGATCTGCGCCTCGGCGCCGTCGGACGCCCGGATCGCGCGACCCGCCTCGATCTCGTCCGGCAGTTGCCGATGGTTGATGCCGACCATGCTGTAGTCGCCGCGTTCGGTCAACCGCAACACCAGCTTGTCGTCGGTGGTGGACGAGATCCGGCTGGAGAACATCGCCCGGTCACCCGCGAGCACGACGTGGATGCCCGCCCCGGCACCCTCGCGCAGCAGGGTCAGCAGAGCGGCCATGATCGTGCCGTTGTCGTAGTCGGCGAAGGTCTTGTCGAAGACCTCGAACCGGTCCAGGAGCACCAGGATGTGTGGCGGTCGCTCACCCGGGGCGGCACCCGTCCGGTACTCCACCATGCTCGCCGAGCCCCGGGTGGCGAGCAGCTGCTGCCGCCGGCCCAGTTCGGCGACGAGACGGGCGAACAACCGGCCGAGCCGCTCCGCCTCGGTGCGCTGCACCACCGCCCCGCAGTGCGGCAGGCCGTTGAGGGCCAGCAACGCCCCGTTGCCGCAGTCGACGCCGTAGAGGTGGACGTCCGCCGTGGACTGGACGCGGGCGACCGCCCCGGCGATCGTCCGGAGCGTCTGCGATCGGCCGCTGCGCGAGGAGCCGATGACGTGCAGGTGCCCGAGCGTGGAGAGGTCCAGTGCCAGCGGCACCTGGTCCTGCTGGGCCGGAAGGTCCACCAGCCCGTAGGCGACCGCCGGGAGGTGGTAGTCGGTGGCGCGGGCCGGGGGCAACGCGTCGACGGTCAGCGAGGTGGGCAGCGCCGCCAACCAGGGGCTGTGCTGGGCCGGGATGCCGAGCCGTTCGCTCGCGTCCCGGATCGCCGTCACGAGCACCGCGAGGTCGGTCAGCTCGGCCGACGGCGCCGCCTCGCCGGAGCGGCGACGTGGCGCGGGGCGACCGAGGTCGGGAAAGGACAGTGGCGCCAACCAGGGGGCCGGGCGGTCGGTGCTGCGCGCGCCGGGGCGGAACCCGCCGACCCGGCCCGCCTGGAACGGCACCAGCGACGACTGGGCGAGACGGACGAAGGCGCGACCGGGCGTCGACTTCGAGATGGCGGCCGCGTCCGGGGCGTTCAGCACGTCCTGGCTCTCGCTGCTGTCGGTGACCCGCAGGGCGATGCGCAGGTTGGTGTTGGCCCGGATCTCGGGGGAGACCACGCCGCCCGGTCGCTGGGTCGCCAGCACCAGGTGGATGCCGAGCGATCGGCCGCGCTGGGCGATGTTGACCAGACCGGTCACGAAGTCGGGCAGGTCACGCACCATCGACGCGAACTCGTCGATCACGATGAGCAGGCGCGGCATCGGGACGCGGGACGGCTCGCGGCGCAGCAGCTCCACGTAGTCGTCGATGTCCTTCGCCCCGGCCTCGGCGAGGATGTGTTCGCGTCGGCGCAGCTCCGCCGAGAGCGACGTCAGCGCCCGGCCCACCAGGTGGGTGTCCAGGTCGGTCACCATGCCGACGGTGTGCGGCAGGAGGACGCAGTCCTTGAACGCGCTGCCGCCCTTGTAGTCGACGAGCACGAACGTCATCGCGTCCGGACGGTTGGCCACGGCGAGCGAGGCGACGAGGGTCTGCAGCAGCTCCGACTTGCCGGAGCCGGTGGTGCCGGCCACCAGGCCGTGCGGTCCGTCCCGTTTCAGGTCGAGCGCGAACGGCCCGTCGAGCGACACCCCGAGCACCGCCTCGGTGGTCCGACCACCCGAGGTCCACCGGGCCGTCACCGCATCCGGCTCCGGCGGCTCCATTCCGAGTACGTCGAGCAGCCGACTCGACCCGGGCAGGGCGCTCTCCTCGTCCGCGCCACCGATGTCCCGCAGCGGCGCCAGCGCCCGCGCCGTCCGGTACAGCCACTCCGGCGACACGACGTCCGGGTGGACGTCGCCGATCGGGGCGGCGAGGGTCTGCGTCACCAGCAGCGACCCGTCCTCCTGCTGGGCGACGACCGCCTGGCACTCCTCGGGCAGCAGCCGCTCCTCGGCGTCGAGGCAGATGGCGTACACCCCGACCGCCGGTCCTTCGCGCAGGATCTGGGTGACGCCGGGCAGGGACCGGAGTTTGCGGGCGCCGTCGAGCACCACGAGGATGTCCCGGAACGCTCCGCTGCCCCGCTCGCCGGAGCGGGACGAGATGATGGCCACCAGCTCGCCGACCCGGCGGGCCAACGTCTGGGTGTCGGTGCCGACCGTGGCGAGGGTGTCCTGACCGTCGCGGGGCCGCAGGTGCGGCAGCCACCCCGCCCAGGCCCAGCCGCTCTCGTCGGCGGTGCCGCAGAGCAGGTAGATCTGCAGGTCCTCCGGGCTGTGCAGGGCACTGGCCTGGGCCATCATCCACCGGGCCGTCGTACGCGCGACGGCGTCGCCGGCCACCCCCACGACACCGTGCTTGCGTACCGGCACGGTCGCCGGTACGTCGAGGGCGCTCCACCGGACCTCACGCCGGTTCTCGTCCTGGCTCAGGTCGCGGAGCACCACGTCCGACGGCAGGTCCGCGCTGCCGACCCGCAGCTCCAGGAAGTCAGGATCGGTGCGGCGTCGCTCCCACAGCCGACGCTGCGGGCCGGTGGCGATCAGCCCCATCGACGCGGGATCGGGAAAGTCGTCCCGGCGGACCGACCGTTCGGCGGCCAGCGCCTCCTCGGCCTCGCCGCTGATGCGGGCCCGCTTCTTCTCGTACTCGGTGAGCCGGGAGCGGTAGGTGGCCCGGCCCTGACGCCGCGCGCCGATCTGGCCGGCGATCAGCACCAGCGGCGACAGGATGGCGAAGAGCAACGTGAGCGGGTTGCGGGTGACGACGAACGCGGCACCGGAGAGCACGACCGGCGCCAGCACGGTGATCAGCGTGAGCGGCCGTCGCTCCGGAGGCGCCGGCGGCCCGGGAAGCGTGAACTGGGTGGTCCGCGCCGCGGGCAGTAGGCGGGGCGGACGGTTGTAGTCGAGGCCCGTACGGTCCTCCGAGATCTGGAGCGCCGCCTCGTCCCGCAGGGGGCGGCGAAGCTCCAGCAGGGAGGAGCCCGCGGCGAGTTGCGCTCCGGGCTTCCAGATCCGCTCCTGCTCGTCGACCTCCACCCGGTCGAGCAACAGGCCGGGCTCCATCGGACGGAGCCAGCACTCCCCGTCCTCGGTCACCCGCAGCCGGGCGAGCACGGGAGCGAGCGGGTCGTCGTGTACGCGGACGTGGTTGTCGTCGGCGGCGCCGACGGCGTGCTCGCCGATGGCGAGCGGGTACAGGTTGCCGGCGCCGAGACCGCTGACCACCCGGATCTCCAGCGGACCGGCCGCCGGTGGCGGTGACACGGACGTCGGACGATCCAGCTCGACGACGCTGCCCTGCCACAGCGGGGCGTCGGCGAGCGTCAGCCCGGGGTCGAGGGGAGCGCCGGCGACGAAGATCGTCGGTGCTCGGGTGCCGGGTTCCGGACGGCGCCCCGCCAGCACCTCGGCGAGCTCCGCGACGGTGGAGTCGAGGGCGGCCTCGACCTGGTAGTCGGTTGCGGGGGTGGACTGATCCGTGACGGTGAGCAGCAGGCGCACGGGTATCTCCTGGTCGGGCGATCCGTCGGGAACACGGTCGGGGGGGGGGGGGGGGGGGGGGGGCGCCCGCCCCCCCCCCGGGGGGGGGGGGGGGGGGGGGGGGGGGGGGGGGGGGGGGGGGGGGTGTGGGGCGGGGGGGGGGGGGCGC
>NZ_JBITMW010000006.1:0-35082 GCF_044466585.1 Micromonospora sp. NPDC049359
CTAGACAGCTCCACTCCACAACCGGAGGCCTTCACCTACCTACGACATCAGATCGTGTCGTCACACAACCTCGACCAACCTCCCTGGACAGCACAGTTAGAGGGTGCGGGTGTAGCGGAGTTGGGTTGTGGGGGCCGTGCCCATCTTCTCTTCGCGTTCGGCCCCCGTCGGGGTCCAGCCGCCGCGCTCATAGAACGCGCGGGCGTGGGCGTTCTCCCGCAGCACCCAGAGCACTGCGCGACGCCAACCGCGGTCACGCATGGCGTCGAGCGCGTCCACCATCAACGCGCGGCCGGTGCCCCGCCCCTGCTCGGCCGGGTCCAGGTGGATCGCGTTGAGCAGCCCGGTCGTCGGATCGTCCTCGTCGTCCGGCCCCAGGTAGCTGAACCCGACGAGCCCGCCGACGCGTTCCGCCACGATCAGCCGGTGGGTGTCACGCTCCCAGCTCCACCGCTCGACCCAGTACCGTCCCATCGCCTCCCCGGTCGGTTTGGCCAGCGCCTCGGCCGGCAGGAACGAGGAGTACGCGGCGACCCGGGACCGTTGGTGCAGGGCACCGACCCCCATCAGGTCGTGATCGGTGGCGGGGCGGAGCGTGACAGTCACCCGGCCGAGGCTACCCGGCGCGGCGGGACCTGCACGGTGGTCAGATCCTCGGCGACAATCAGATCGCCGTCGAAGTGCGCGCGAGCCTCGTCATGGAACCGGCGCGGGTCGGGATAGCGCTGGGAGAAGTGCGTCAGCACCAGCGTGCGTACCCCCGACTCGGTCGCCACCCGCGCGGCCTGGGCCGCGGTCAGGTGGCCGACCTCGGCGGCCAGCGCGGCCTCCGACTCCAGGAACGTCGACTCGATGACCAGCAGGTCGGCGTGCTCGGCCAGGGCGTACACGCCGTCGCAGAGGCCGGTGTCCATCACGAAGGCGAATCGCTGCCCCGGTCGGGGCTCGCTCACCTCGTCCCGGGTGACGCGACGCCCGTCGAGGTCCAGGTGGCCGACGCGGATCAGCTCGCCGACGGCCGGGCCGGCGATGCCGTACGAGGCCAGCTTCTCCGGCAGCATCCGGCAGCCGTCCGGCTCGACGAGCCGATAGCCGTACGTCTCGATGGGGTGTCGCAGCCGGCGGGCCTCCAGCGTCCCGCAGCGCAGGGCGATCCGCTGCCCGTCGGTCTCGATCGGCGTTACCGCCAGCTCGGCGCTCTCGTAGAAGGAGGTGGCGTGCCGCAGCCGGGCGAAGTACTCGGCGCCGCCGGCCGGGAAGTGCACGGCGACCGGGTGCGGGACCCGGTCCAGTGAGAGTCGCTGGATCGTGCCGGGCAGACCGAGGCAGTGGTCGCCGTGGAAGTGCGTGACGCAGATCCGGGTCAGGTCGCTGGCGGTGACGGTGGTGTGCAGGAGTTGGCGCTGACTGCCCTCGCCCGGGTCGAAGAGGATCACCTCGTCGTCCCAGCGCAGCACGTAACCGTTGTGGTTGCGCTGCCGGGTGGGGGTCTGGCTGGCCGTCCCGAGAATCACCAGCTCGCGCATCGACACGCTGATCTCCCACCGAGATGAAGCGACCCCCGGGGCGCTCCACGCTGTCGCGTGGGCCGGCTGGACTAAGCCGGCACCCCGGGGGTCGGGTGGCTGTCGTGGTTTTCGCCGCACCGCTGCCACACGGTCTCGACGGTCGTACTGGTTGCCCGCCTCGCGGCGGACGATCACTGTCGAGGACAGCGGCTAGCGGACAGCCACCTCACGAGTCCGATTGCTATACAAGTCTGGACCACCTCCTTTCACGTGTACGGCCACGTTATCGAGTTCCCGCCGGGCTCGGCAACGGATTTCGATCACAGGGCCAAACGGGAATGCCCGGCCGCCTCGTCGGCAGCCGGGCATCGCGTTCACGCAGGTGGGTCAGCCGGCGGTACGGGCCACGCCGACCGGGCAGCTCAGGCCGTTCGGGCCGTGGTTGCAGTACCCGTTCGGGTTCTTGGTCGGCGCCAGGTACTGCTGGTGGTAGTCCTCGGCGAAGAAGTAGCTGCCGAGCGGGGCGATCTCGGTGGTGATCTCACCCTTGCCGGCCCGGGTCACGATCGGCTGGAAGGCGTCCCGCGACGACTCCGCGATGGCCCGCTGCTCGTCGGTGGTCGTGTAGATCGCCGACCGGTACTGGGTGCCCACGTCGTTGCCCTGGCGCATGCCCTGGGTCGGGTCGTGGTTCTCCCAGAAGACCTTCAGCAGGTCCTCGTACGTGATCTTGCTGGGGTCGTACACCACCTGGACGACCTCGGCGTGCCCGGTGCGGCCGGAACACGTCTCCTCGTACGTCGGGTTGGTGGTGAAGCCGCCCGCGTAGCCGGCGGAGGTCGTGTACACGCCGGGCAGCGTCCAGAACAGCCGCTCGGCGCCCCAGAAGCAGCCCATGCCGAAGACGGCCACCTGGAGGCCCTCCGGGAACGGACCCTTCAGCGGGGTGCCCAGAACCTCGTGGCGGTCGGCGACCGGCATCGAGATCGGGCGGCCCGGCAGGGCCTGCTCGGGCGTGATCATCTCGGCGTTCATACGGCGCAGGAACACGGTGGGACTCCTCTCATGCGTCTCCCAGCGTGTAACACCAGTGGGTTCTGCTTCCTTACCCGCGCCACTGTGACTCAGGCCCCGCCGTCGAGGGCGGTGGCGATCCGGTCGGCGTAGGTCTGTGCCTTGGCGTCGTCGCTGTACCGGGTGCGCGGCCAGAAGAAGCCACGCAGCCCGTCACCCTTGGTGCGGGGGACCACGTGGGTGTGCAGATGGGGGACGGACTGGGACACCCGGTTGTTCATCGCCACGAACGTCCCACCGGCCCCCAGGCCGGCCTCCACCGCCACGGCCAGCCGCTGGACCAGCGCGAAGTAGCCGGGTAGCAGGTCGGCCGGCAATTCGGCCAGGGTCACCAGGTGCGTCCGGGGCACCACCAGCACGTGCCCCGCGAAGACCGGGCGGGTGTCCAGGAACGCCACCCCGTCCGGCTCGTCGGCGACCCGGAACGCCGGAACGTCACCCGACACGATCCCGCAGAACACGCACCCGTCCATCGCGCCAGGCTATAGCGCCGATCTGCGCTGACGTGCCCCCCACGTACGCATCGACTGTGGTACTCATTTACGGGTCTGGATCAAGAACATGGGGGGAACGCACGTGCACAGCAAGAGAGGCACGACCCTGGCACTGGCCGTACTGGCCGCCGGGTTGCTCACCGCCGGTCTCCCGGGCCCCGCCCAGGCCGCACCCGCGCCGACGGCCACCCCGCTGTCGTTGCCGGCGGTGGCCGACGTGGTCTCGGCCGGTGACCGGGTCTTCGTCAGCGGCGGGCCGTCCTCGACCGACGTCGTGGTGGCCAGCGCGACGGGTGCGGTCGTGGGCACCCTGTCCGGCCTGCCCGGTCCGACCGACCTGTTGCTCAGCGCCGACCGGCAGACCCTCTACGTGGCGCTGCCGACCGCTAATGCCATCGCCGCCTTCGACACCGGCACGCTCGTCGAGTCGGCCCGGTACGACACCGGCGCGGGCGAGTGCCCGTCGTCGCTGGCGCTGACCGGGCGGTACCTGTGGTTCGGGTACGGCTGCGGAGGCTGGGACGGCAACATCGGCCGGATCGACCTGGGCCGCCAGCCGGCGCGGGTGACCACGGGTCTGGACACCGGTAGCGGCTTCTACGGCGCTCCGCTGCTGACCGCCGCCAGCCAGAACCGTTCGGTGCTGTTGGCCGGGCAGCCCGGCCTGAGCCCCGCGTCGGTATACACGTACACGATCGGCACCGGTGGTGCGCTGAGCGCGCCGGGCACCAACGAGTTCATGGCGATTGGCAGCAACCTGCGCGACATCGCCCTCGACCCGACCGGCGCGACCGTGTTCACCGCGTCCGGCGCCCCGTACGAGGTGCAGGCGTTCCCGTTCGCCGACATCACCACCCCGTCGGCGACCTTCCGCACCGGCGCGTACCCCAATGCGGTCGAGGTCTCGCGCGACGGCACCCGGATCGCCGGCGGCGCGGACGCCTCCTACGACCCGGACGTGTTCGTCTTCTCCACGGGCGGCACCGAGCTGGCCCACTTCGAGCTGGGCGACGAGCTCAGCCCCGGCGCGCTGGCCTGGGCCCCGAACGGCGCCCGGCTCTACGCGGTCTCCTACGACTGGACCGGAACCCGCCCGGTCACCCTGCACGTCCTGCCCGTCCCGGCCGCCTGAGGGCCGTTCCCGACGCTGAACCGGAGCGTGGGGTCGGACCGGATGGGTCCGGCCCCCGCCCGGGGCGCGGGTTCCGTGCCGGGTCGCCGGGACGGGGCACTAGCCTCACCAGAATGAGTCACGGCTTCGAGACGCTCGCCATTCACGCCGGTCAGGACCCCGAGGCCCGGACCGGCGCGGTGATCCCGCCGATCTACCAGACCAGCACGTACGCCCAGGACGCCGTCGGCGCGCCTCGGCTCGGCTACGAGTACAGCCGCTCCGGCAACCCGACCCGCGACGCCCTCCAGGAGTGCCTGGCCGCGTTGGAGAGCGGGCCGGTGGGTCTCGCCTTCGCCAGTGGCCTGGCCGCCGAGGACACCCTGCTGCGGGCGGTGTGCCAGCCGGGCGACCACGTGATCATTCCGGACGACGCGTACGGCGGCACCTACCGGCTCTTCGCCCGGGTGGCCCAGCGCTGGGGGCTGGAGTTCACGCCGGCCAAGGTCTCCGACCCGGCCGCGGTCCGGGCCGCCGTGCAGCCCGGACGGACGAAGATCATCTGGGTGGAGACGCCGACGAACCCGCTGCTCGGCATCGCCGACATCGCCGTCCTGGCCGGTGTGGCGCACGACGCCGGCGCGCTGCTGGTGGTCGACAACACCTTCGCCTCGCCGTACCTTCAGCAGCCGATCGCCTTCGGCGCGGACGTGGTGGTGCACTCCACCACCAAGTACATCGGCGGGCACTCCGACGTGGTCGGTGGCGCGCTCGTCGTCGCCGACGCCGGGCTCGGCGAGGAGCTGCGCTACCACCAGAACGCGATGGGCGCGATCAACGGCCCGTTCGACGCGTGGCTCACCCTGCGCGGCATCAAGACCCTCGGGGTACGCATGGACCGGCACTGCGACAACGCCGAGCGCCTCGCCGCGTACCTCGACGGGCACGCCAAGGTGTCCGAGGTGATCTACCCCGGGCTGCCTTCGCACCCTGGTCACGAGGTGGCGGCCAAGCAGATGCGCCGGTTCGGCGGCATGATCTCGTTCCGGGCCGCCGGCGGCGAGGACCACGCCGTGGAGATCTGCAACCGGGCCAAGCTCTTCGTGCTCGCCGAGTCGCTGGGCGGCGTCGAATCGCTGATCGAACACCCGGGTCGGATGACACATGCAAGTGCTGCCGGCTCGCCGCTTGAAGTTCCCGGCGATCTCGTGCGACTGTCTGTCGGCATCGAGACGGTCGACGACCTGCTCGCCGATCTGGAGCAGGCGCTGGGCTGACCGCTGGGGAGGACGGCCGTGCAGGACATCATGGCGACCTGGGTCGGGGCGACCGCCAAGCAGATCGCCCGGGGCGTACGGCGGGGTGACGTCTCGGCCACCCAGGTCGTTGCCGACCACCTCGAGTACATCGCCTCGGCCGACCGCGAACTGGCCGCGTTCCGCGCCGTTCGCGGCGGCGAGGCGATCACCGAGGCGGAGAAGGTCGACGAGCAGGAGGACCTGGCCAACCTTCCCCTGGCCGGGGTGCCGGTGGCCGTCAAGGAGAACACTCCGGTCGCGGGCCTGCCCACCTGGAACGGGTCGGCCGCCGCGCGGACCGAGGTCGCGGAGGCCGACCACGAGGTCGTCCGGCGGCTGCGGGGCGCCGGCGCGGTGATCCTCGGGGTCACCCGGATGCCGGAGCTGGGACTCTGGGCGCTCACCGACGACGACAGCGCGGTGACGCGCAACCCGTGGGACAGCACGCGTACCCCCGGCGGTTCCTCGGGCGGCGCGGCCGCCGCGGTCGCCGCCGGCCTGGTGCCGATCGCGCACGGCAACGACGGCCTCGGCTCGATCCGCATCCCGGCGGCCTGCTGCGGCCTGGTCGGCCTCAAACCCGGCCGCGGTGTGGTGCCCTGCCAGCTCGGCGCGGACGACTGGTTCGGTCTCACCGAGCACGGGATGCTCGCCAGCACGGTCGCCGACGCCGCCGTCGGCTTCTCGGTGCTCGCCGGCCGACGCCCGGAGAAGCTGGTCCCGCCGCAACGGCTGCGCGTCGGTGTCTCGCTGCGCTCTCCGGTACGCGGAGTCTCGCCGGACGCGCCCAACCGGGACGCGGTGGCCGCGGCCGGCCGGCTGCTCGCCGCCGCCGGCCACGACACCGTGCCGGCCGATCCGGTCTACCCCACGGCCCTGGGCCTGCAGGGCCTCGCCACCTGGTTCGCCGCGGCAGCCGCCGACGTCCGGGCCGCCGGGCTGGACCGGCGCGGTCTGCAACGCCGTACCCGGCGGCACGTCGCGCTGGGCGAGTGGGCACAGCGGCGCGGCTACGTCCGGGAGGCCGACCGGGTCGCCTGGCGGCAGCGGTCCGTCGACTTCTTCACCGACCACTCCGTCGACCTGCTGCTCACGCCCGCCCTGGCGAGCGCGCCGCCGGAGGCCGGCCGCTGGTCGGAGCGGTCCTGGCGGGCGAACCTGTCGGCCAACATCAGGTACGCCCCGTACGCCGCGCCGTGGAACGTCGCCGGCCTGCCGGCGATCGTCGTACCGGTGGGACGCCGCCCGGACGGCCTGCCGGTCGCCGTGCAGATCGTCGGTCCGCCCGGCTCGGAGCTGCTGCTGCTCGGCGTGGCCGGTCAGTTCGAGATGACCGCCCCGTGGGTGCGCCACGCGCCCGGCTATCCCCTCGTCGGAACGGGGTCGCCGGCCAGCGCATGATCGTCTAGCGTGTGCGCGCACCATCGCGCGAACCACGGGGGACACCAATGCGCTGCCAGACCTGCGGAGACGCCACGTCCTCCGAGCACAACGAATGCCCGCGTTGCTACACGCCGCTCGGCCAGCCGGCGGTCACGCCGGGGCTGCCGACCTACCGCGTACGGGGGATCGGGCTGGCGGCCAGCGTCGCCGTCGGCGCGACCGCCGTGCTCTACCTGGTGGTGGCGCTGTCCCCGCTGATCGGGATGGCGCTGGCCCGGCGGGCCATGGCCGACGACGACCCGGACCTGCTCCTCGGTGTGGTGATCATCAACGTCCTGGTGGCGCTGACCATGGCCGTGGTCTACCTCACCGCCGCGGTGCTGGTGATCATCTGGACCTGGCGGGCGCGCAAGAACACCGACGCCTTCCCCGGCGCACTGCCCACCCTCGGGACGGGCTGGGCGATCGCCGGCTGGCTGGTGCCGTTCGCGAACTTCGTGGTGCCGGCCCGGGTCGTGGCGAGCATCGCTCGGGACAGCCTCTGGCGGCGGTTCACGCCCACCCTCGTGAGCCTCTGGTGGTGCTCCTGGCTGGTGTTCAGCATCGGCGAGCGGCTGAGCAGCCGCCTCGACGACAGGGCGTACGCGAAGCTGCCGGAGACCCCGTTCAACGACGCCGGCTACCAGGCGTACGTCGACCACTACCGGGACTCGTTGCTTCGCAACGCCCTGCCGGCGCTGGGCTGCGCGGTCGCGGCGGTGACGCTGATCCTGCTGATCCACCGGATCTCCGCCGCCCAGGAGGCCCGGATCGCCCGCGCCGCCCCGGCGTGGCCGACCGCCCCGGTCTGGCCAGCACAAGCCTGGCCGCCGGCCCCGGTCACGTCGGCAGGCCAGCCCGCCCCGGCGGCCCCGGCGGCCGTGGCGCCCTCGGCGGCCGTGGCGCCCTCGGCGGCCGTGGCGTCCCCGGCGGCCGTGGCGCCCTCGGAGACGCCGGGGGCCGCGCCCAGGTCGTGATCCACTCCAGATCGCCGATGTGGCGCTGTCCGGGCGACCCGACAGCCCCACGTCGGCGATCTGGAGTGGATCAACGCGGGGGTGGCCCGCAAGTCGGGCGATCGGGGCGTCCGAGGACCGTCGACGCGGGTGGTCGCGTCGCGTACCCCGGTGTCGCCGCCGAGGCCGCCGGGCCCGGATGGCACGATCGGGGCATGACGGAACTGGTCGGCCTCGACGACGTACGGGCTGCGCGGAAACTGCTCGCCGACGTCGTCCGGACCACCCCGCTGGAGCCCTCCCGGCCGCTGAGCGCGGCACTGGGCGGGCCGACGTGGCTCAAGTGCGAGAACGTGCAGCGCGCCGGCTCGTACAAGGTGCGCGGCGCGTACGTGCGGATCTCCCGGCTGTCGGCGGGCGAGCGTGCGCGTGGCGTGGTCGCGGCGAGCGCCGGTAACCACGCCCAGGGCGTCGCGCTCGCCGCCGGGTTGGTCGGCACGCACGCGACGGTCTTCATGCCGGTCAACGCGCCGCTGCCGAAGGTCGCCGCCACCAAGGGGTACGGCGCGCAGGTCGAGCTGGCCGGCAACACCGTCGACGAGTCGCTGGTGGCCGCGCAGACGTACGCGGAGCGGACCGGTGCGGTGCTCATTCACCCGTTCGACCACCGGGACGTGATCGCCGGGCAGGGCACGGTGGCGTTGGAGATCCTCGAACAGTGTCCCGACGTGCGGACGATCATCACGGGCGTGGGCGGCGGCGGCCTGATCTCGGGCATGGCGGTGGCCGCCAAGGCGCTCCGCCCGGACGTACGCATCATCGGGGTGCAGGCGGCGGGCGCGGCGGCCTTCCCGCCCTCCCTGGTGGCCGGAGAGCCGGTCCGGCTGCCGGCGTTCGCCACCATCGCGGACGGCATCGCGGTCGGACGGCCGGGGGAGATCACCTTCAACCATGTCCGCAAGCTCGTCGACGAGATCGTCACGGTCTCCGAGGAGGACATCTCGCGGGCCCTGCTGATGCTGCTGGAGCGGGGCAAGCAGGTCGTCGAACCGGCCGGGGCGGTCGGCGTGGCCGCGCTCCTGGCCGGCGTGGTGGAGGTGGAGACGCCGGTGGTGGCGGTCCTCTCCGGCGGCAACATCGACCCCCTGCTGATGATGCGGGTGATCGAGCACGGTCTCGCCGCGGCCGGCCGCTACCTGCGGGTGACCGTGCGCTGTTCGGATCGGCCCGGGCAGCTCGCGTCACTGCTCAGTCAGATCGCCGAGCACCGGGCCAACGTGGTGGACGTGGAACACCAGCGGGCCAACCCGCACCTCGGCCTCGGCGAGGTGGAGGTGGCGCTGTCGGTGGAGACCCGTGGTGTGGAGCACTCCGACACGTTGATCAGCGCGCTGCGGGCCAGTGGCTATCAGGTGGTGTTCGCCGCCGAGGCGTGACAGGCGGTGCCACGCCCCGGCGGCGTTACACTGTAGGGGAGCTGCCGCTCAGCCGGAGAACGGCTCGAAGCTGACCACGGTCACCTTGATGTCGGCGCCACTCGGTGCCGTGTAGGTGCAGGTCTGACCGGCGCGACCACCCAGGATCGCCTTGCCCAGGGCCGACTCGGGGCTGTAGACCGTCAGGTCGGTGGTGGCGGCGATCTCCCGCGAGCCGAGCAGGAAGGTCTCGGTGTCGTCGGTGTCGTCGTCGAAGTAGATCGTCACCACCATGCCGGGTGACACCGCGTCGGCCGTCGGCGCGGCGCCGACCTTGGCGGTGCGCAGCAGCTCCTGCAGGTAGCGGATGCGACCCTCAGCCTTGCCCTGCTCCTCACGGGCGGCGTGGTAGCCGCCGTTCTCCCGCAGGTCGCCCTCTTCGCGGCGGGCGTTGATCTCGGCCGCGATCGCCGGCCGGTTGGCGATGTGCTCGTCGAGCTCGGCCTGGAGGCGGTCGTACGCGTCCTGGGACAGCCAGGTGGCGGGCGCCTCGTTGCCAGTGGACACAGGCGTTCTCCTCGGTTGTGCGTGGCTGGCTGACAGGTGAACTACCAAGTTACCAGTGCGGTACGACACAGCGTGTCGGCGATCACCGCCGGTGTCCGGATCCGGCACCCGCGCTCGATGCCGGGCGACGGCCGTTACCGGGTGATGTCTCCGCAGTTCAGGACGGCGCTCGGCAGCGCAGGACCTCGCCGATGAACGGTCGGGCGCTGGTGCCCAGCCGGTATCGGGCGGTGACGTGCCGATCGCCGGGAGCGGCGGTCACCGTGACCTCGTCGCGGGCCACCTCGACGCCGGCGCGATCCCGGGCGCGCAGGACGCAGACCGCCGACCCGCCCTCGGGCACCCGCACCCGGAAGTCGACCACCACCTGGCTGTCCGTGATGTCGGTGTACGTGATCACCTGGGCGTCGTAGACCGGGTCGCCGTACTGCCGGTAGAGCCGCAGTGAGATCAGGCTCAGCCCCACCACCAGCACCAGGAGCACCAGGGCAGCCAGCAGCGTACGACGCCGGCCTCCGCCGGGTGCCCGGCGTCGGCCGTAGCGCCCGGCCGGGAAGACCGGCGCGCCCGGTGAAATTGTGGCGTGCGTCTCGGTCACCGGCGGGTATCTCCTGGCGTTGTTGTCGGCGGCATCGGCAAGAATGGCAGGAGTCCATCCTCCCAGCCCGGCCGAATGCCAGGAACGGCAGGTCGGGTCCCGCAGGTGCCGACCGGCGGCGGGGCGGGGGAGGTTCCTGGCAGGTCAGCCGGTCGAGCCCGGTCGGGTCCACCGGCCGACACAGACGAGGAGCGCCGTAAGTTGGCAGAGCAGCTGCGTCTCATGGCCGTCCACGCGCACCCGGACGACGAGTCGAGCAAGGGTGCGGCGACGATGGCGAAGTACGTCGCCCAGGGGGTCGACGTGCTGGTGGTGACGTGCACCGGCGGTGAGCGCGGCAGCGTGCTCAATCCCAAGCTCGACCGGCCCGACGTCTGGGCCAACATCGCGGACATCCGGCGGGCCGAGATGGACGCCGCGCGGGCGATCCTCGGCGTCGACCAGGCCTGGCTCGGGTTCGTCGACAGCGGCCTGCCCGAGGGCGACCCGCTGCCGCCGCTCCCCGAGGGCTGCTTCGCCCTCCAGGAGGTCGAGGTGGCCGCCGGCCCGCTGGTCCGGCTGATGCGGGAGTTCCGTCCGCACGTGGTGACCACGTACGACGAGGAGGGTGGCTACCCCCACCCCGACCACATCATGTGCCACAAGGTGAGCGTGGCCGCCTTCGAGGCCGCCGGTGATGCGGAGCGCTACCCCGAGCTGGGCGCCCCCTGGCAGCCGCTGAAGCTCTACTACGACATCGGCTTCTCCAAGGCCAAGATCATGGCGCTGCACGAGGCGGTGCTGGCCACGGGCGCCGAGTCGCCGTACGAGGACTGGCTCAAGCGCTGGGACGAGCGTCCGGACAAGGGCCCACGGATCACCACCCGGGTCGACTGCGCCGAATACTTCCCCGTGCGGGACGACGCGTTGCGCGCCCACGCCACCCAGGTCGACCCGGACGGCTTCTGGTTCCACGTGCCCATGGAGATGCAGCAGCAGGCCTGGCCGACGGAGGATTTCGAGCTGGTACGCACCATGGTGGAGAGCCCGCTGCCCGAGTCCGACCTCTTCGCCGGAGTGCGGGAGACGGCGCACGCGCGCTGATCCCGGCCAGGGCTACCCTGGTAGGCAATCGCACATCGGAGGACGACCATGCTGACCGCTGCCCAGGTGCTCGCGGAGAACAACTTCGGGGACACCCGCACGGGTGGTCTGGCCGGCCCGATGGGCCTCCTCCTCATCCTGCTGCTGGCTACCGCCACCATCCTGCTGATCCGCAACATGAACGCCCGACTGCGGCGTCTGCCCGACCGGTTCCCGCAGCCGGGGCCGGCGGTCGATCCGACCAGGGCCGACGCTTCAGTCGTCGATCCGACAGACGGGACCGGCGCGCATGATTCATCCACGCACGCTCCCAATGGGCACCAGCAGCAGCGGAACGGGTAGTCCGCGCGTGATTCACGCCGAACCGGGTGGCGGACCCCTGTTGCGACCACCCGGTTTGGCTTAGCCTTCCGCCGGGGGACCAAAAGTCCCCGAGACGTGCGCGGGAGGGGGCGCCGATGGCCAGCACAGCACCGGCTGCCCGCCGTACCGTTGGTCGGTCGGCTGACGGGGAAGGTCGATGACCTCCGCTCCGGCCGGCGACCCGTTCGACCGGCTCGGGGTGCACGGCATGCCGGTCCGGCTGCGCGTGCTGACGGTCGCGGTGACGCTGACCGCGCTGGTCGCCGCCGTGGTCGGGTTGACGCTTCCGTCCGGGCTGCCGGCCGACGACCCGCTGGGTGGTCCGGCCCGCTTCGGCATCGCGGTCGGTGTCCTGGCCCTGGCCCAACTCGCCCGGCTCCGGTTCCGCGGGACCGCCGGCATGGTCAGCATCACCTGGGGTGAAGCGGCCCTGATCGTCTGCCTCTATCTCGCTCCGGCCGGCTGGCTGCCGTCGGCCACGCTGATCGGCGCCGGGCTGGCCTGGACGGGGTTGTCCCTGCACAGCGACCGCCGCCCGCCGCTGGAGATCGTCCGGATCGCCGCGTCGCTGGCCGCCGCGTCGGCGCTGGCCGTGTCCGTCACCACCGCGTTGGGGCACCCCCTGCTCACCCCGCCCACTCCGGTGCTGGCGCTTGCCGTGATCGCCGGGTCGGTGACGTACCTGATGGTGACGGGTTGGCTCGGCGCGGTGAGCCTGAGCCTGCGGCACGGGCTGCCGATCGGGCCGCCGCTGCTGGCCGCGCTGCGCGGCAAGTTGCTGATGTTCGTCGGCAACGTGGCGGTCGGCCTGGTCGTGATCGCGCTGCTGGAGCTGGACCCGCGCTGGTTGCTGCTGCTCCCGCCGCTGCTCTGGCTGCTGCAACAGACCTACCGTTACCGCCTGCGGGCGGACCAGGAACGTCGGACGTGGCGCGCCTTCGCCGAGGCCACCGCCGCTCTCAACCAGCTCGACGAGCGGGGCGTCGCCAGCGCGGCGGTGACGGGCGCGCTGGCGCTGTTCAACGCCGAGTTGGTCGATGTCGAGGTGGCCCGGCCCGACGGCAGGTGGCGTCGCTACCGGGGGGACGCCGGGGGCCAGTTGCTCGACCGGGAGGTCGGCCCGCCCGACAAGTCGGAGCCCGACGAGTACGAGTTGGTCCGCCCCCTGTCGGTGGGCGCCGTGCCGGTCGGTCGGCTCCGGGTCCGGTTCCCCCGCTCCGCCCCGCCCACGACCCGCGAACGGGACGCGGTGGCCGCGTTCGGTGACGCGCTCGCCGCCGCGCTGCACGACGCCGCGACCCACCGCGAACTGCGCCTGGTCACCGCCCGATCGTCGTACGAGGCGGTGCACGACGCGCTCACCGGGCTGGCGAACCGTACGGCCATGCTCGGCAAGGGCGACCAGTCGTTGCGGCAGCTCGCACACGACCACCCGGTGGCCCTGCTGCTGTTGGACATCAACCAGTTCAAAGAGGTCAACGACACCCTCGGACACGCGGCCGGCGACCAGTTGCTGCGGCTGACGGCCAATCGGCTCAGCGCGTTGGCCCGCCCGGGTGACCTGCTCGGCCGGCTCGGCGGCGACGAGTTCGCGCTGCTGCTCACCTCGGTTCCCGTGCTGGGTGACCGGGCCGCGCCGATGGCACACGCGCTGCGTCAGGCTCGTGAGATCGCCGAGCGGCTGGCCGCGCCGACCGAGGTGGCCGGGGTGCGGATGTCCATCGAGGTCTCGGTGGGCGTGGTCGTGGCCGACGCCGGCACCGCCGATCTGACCGAGCTGCTGCGCCGCGCGGACATCGCCATGTACCAGGCCAAGGAGGGTGGCGGCAGCGTTGCCGCCTACGACAGCACCCGGGACGCGGCCAGCACCGACCAGCTCGCCCTGCTCGCCGAACTGCGCGAGGCGCTGAAGGTCGACGACCAGTTGGTGTTGGCGTTGCAGCCGGCGGTCGACCTGGCGACCGGCGCTCCCACCGGGGTGGAGGCGCTGATCCGCTGGCAGCACCCCCGGCGCGGCTGGCTGGGCCCGGCCGACTTCATCCGCCCGGTGGAGAACAGCGAACAGCTCGGCACGTTCACCCGGTACGTGCTCGACAAGGCGCTCGGGGTGGCCGCCGGGTGGGCCCGCGAGGGGCTGGACGTCCCGATCTCGGTCAACCTGTCCGCGCGTAGCCTGCTCGACCCCCGCCTCCCGGCGGAGATCGGCGACGCGCTGCGCCGCCACCAGGTGCCACCCCGCCGACTGGTCCTGGAGATCACCGAGACGGTGGTGATGAGCGAGCTGGAGATCATCGACGAGGTGCTCGCCAACCTCCGGTCGATGGGCGTACAGCTCGCGGTGGACGACTTCGGCACCGGCTTCTCCTCGTTGACGTTCCTGACCCGGATCGCCGTGGACGAGTTGAAGGTGGACCGCTCCTTCGTGATCCGGATGGCCGACTCGCCGGAGGCCGCGGCGATCGTCCGGACCACCGTCGGGCTCGCCCACGAGTTGGGGCTGCGGGTGGTCGCGGAGGGCGTGGAGACGGCCGAACAGCGGCTGGCCCTGGCCGAGCTGGGCTGCACGTCCGCGCAGGGCTACCACTTCTTCAAGCCGATGCCGGCCGACAAGATCGGTGCGGTGCTGGGCACGCTGCGCGACTCGGCCGAGTCGAACGTCTTCCGGCTGCGCGCCGACGGCGCCTCCTGACCGCTCGGCGCTCCCGTCAAGCGGGTCGCCGCAGCAACTCCCACATGACCGGCACCGGCAGCGCCGGATGGGCGCAGGCCGCCCGGAGCACGTCCCGTTCGACGTCGCCTCGGGCCAGCTCCGCCAATGCCTCCGGTCGGGTGTTCCGGTGCTCGGCGATGGCGAGCCGGGTGACGTGGTCGGCACCGTCGAGCAGCCGGGCCAGCAGCTCGCCCGACGCGCTCCAGTTCTCTGCCAGAAGATGGGGCTTGACGGGCAGCCGGCTCAGCACGTCGGGCGGGGTCCGCGAGTTGCTCGCGAGCGCCGCACCGATGCCCCGGACGGGCGTCTCGGCGAGTCGGCGCAGGATCTCGGGATGCCCACAGTGCCGGGCGAGCCAGCGGCGGACCATGGGGTTGCGGTCCTGGGCCAGTTGAGCGGCGGTCTCCTCCGACAGCGACCAGTTGGCGGCGGCGGCAGCGCGTACGCGTGCTGATCGGGACCCCGCGCACTGCGTCAGGAGGGTCTGGAGCGCTTCCTTCGCGTCTTCAACCGGCCACGGCCTCGGACCGGGCTCGCAACCCGACTTCCACCTGCCGAGCAGGTCCTGGAGTTGCTCGACGGAGAGCCGGTCGGCAACTGCCTCCAACCGCTCCAGGTTGGGCAGCGGCCGGAAGCTGTCCTTCGTGAATCGTTCGACAGCCGTACGGGCCACCGTCTCGTCGACATCGCGGGTCAGCGTCGTCAGGGTCTCCGTCGACGTGGCGGAGTGCAGCGCGACCGCTCGGCGGACCTCGGGATCGCTGTCCCGGGCGAGAACCGCCAGCAGGGGGCTGGAGACGTGCTCCGACCAGGTCAGCGCGCGACGGACGGCGACGACCGGGTCCTCGGACAGCGCCACCATCGCCGCTACGGACAGGCGTCCCCACTGGGCGGCCCTCGCGCGGGCCTCCGGGTCGGCGCTGACGGCCAGCTCCTCGCCCAGCCAGTCTCCGGCCTGTTCGATGGCTTCCGCCCGGATGGCGGGGACCTCGTCGTGCGCCAGGATCTCGGCGATCTCGGCTGAGAACTCGCGTTGGCCGATCCCATCGCGTACGGCCGGGTCGGGGTCGCGGGCCAGCTTGGCCTGGATTTCCGGGCTGACATTGGTGAGGAAGGCGATACTTCGTCGCACCTGGGGGTGGGGATCGTCGGCGAGCGCGGCCACGGTCTCCGGTGGGCACGCCTTCAGCCAGGGGACCTCGGACCGCAGCCGGTGGTCGGACGAGGCGCGGAAGGCCGCGATCGCGTCGGGCGGGAAGTCGCCCTCGAAAAGGAGGCGTTGCAACAGATGCGGGTCGCCGGTCTCGACCGTCACCGCCACCAGCGCCGCGACGACGTCAGGAATCTCCTGCGCCAGCGGCGAGTTCCCTTGCAGGCGCTCGGCGAGGACGAGTCGTGGCAGCCGACCGCCGTCCCGAACCAGGGCGAGCAGGACGTCGGTCGGGGCGGCCGGGTTCATCGCGAGTCCGGCGAGCCGGTTCTGGTCGCGGGTGTTGTCCGGGCCGGGCAGTTCGAGCCGCCAGCGCGCCCCCTCGCAGCAGCCCGTCCGGATGACCGTGGGCTCCGCCCAATTCCCCGTCTCGGACATCCGAGCACCATAGCGACACCGCAGCCGAACCGCGCTCCCTCTCTCTGTGCGAGGCTGGAACGGTGAATCGACTCGCCGACGCGACCTCCCCGTACCTGCTCCAGCACGCCGACAACCCGGTCGACTGGTGGCCCTGGTGCGACGAGGCGTTCGCCGAGGCGAAACGACGCGACGTGCCGGTGCTCATCTCGGTGGGCTACGCGGCCTGCCACTGGTGCCACGTCATGGCGCACGAGTCGTTCGAGAACGAGCAGGTCGGTGCGCTCTTGAACGACAACTTCGTGTCGATCAAGGTGGACCGCGAGGAGCGCCCCGACGTCGACGCCGTCTACATGACCGCCACCCAGGCGATGACCGGTCAGGGCGGCTGGCCGATGACGGTCTTCGCCACCCCGGACGGCACCCCGTTCTTCTGCGGCACCTACTTCCCGCGCGCCAACTTCACCCGCCTGCTCCAGTCGGTCACCACCGCCTGGCGGGACCAGCGAGACGAGGTGCTGCGCCAGGGCGCCGCCGTGGTCGAGGCGGTCGGTGGCGCGCAGGCCGTGGGCGGCCCCACCGCGCCGCTGGACGGCCCACTGCTCGACGCCGCGGCCGGCAACCTGGCGGGTGAGTACGACGAGACGAACGGCGGGTTCGGGGGCGCCCCGAAGTTTCCACCGCACATGAACCTGCTCTTCCTGCTGCGCCACCACCAGCGCACCGGCGACCCGCGCAGCCTGGAGATCGTGCGGCACACCGCCGAGGCGATGGCCCGGGGCGGCATCTACGACCAGCTCGCCGGCGGTTTCGCCCGGTACTCGGTGGACGCGCACTGGACGGTGCCGCACTTCGAGAAGATGCTCTACGACAATGCGCTGCTGCTGCGCGTCTACACGCAGCTCTGGCGGCTGACCGGCGATCCGTTGGCGCGTCGGGTCGCCCGGGACACCGCCCGGTTCCTCGCCGACGAGCTGCACCGTCCGGGGGAGGGGTTCGCGTCCGCGCTGGACGCCGACACCGACGGCGTCGAGGGGCTCACCTACGCCTGGACGCCCGCGCAGCTCGTCGAGGCGCTGGGCGAGGACGATGGCCGCTTCGCCGCCGACCTGTTCGCGGTCACCGAGGACGGCACCTTTGAACACGGCACGAGCGTGCTCAAGCTCGCTCGGGACGTGGACGACGCCGCGCCCGAGGTCCGTACCCGCTGGCAGGGGGTGGTCGGGCAACTGCTCGCGGCCCGCGACATCCGGCCCCAGCCGGCCCGCGACGACAAGGTGGTGGCCGCGTGGAACGGCCTGGCGATCACCGCGATCGTCGAGTTCCTCCAGGTAGCCGCGCTGGCCCTGGAGAAGCGGGACGAGGGCGCCAACCTGTTGGAGGGCGTCACCATCGTCGCCGACGGCGCGATGCGGGACGCCGCCGAGCACCTGGCCAGCGTGCACGTCGTCGACGGCCGGCTGCGCCGGGTCTCCCGCGACGGCAGGGTCGGCGATCCGGCCGGGGTGCTGGAGGACTACGGCTGCGTGGCCGAGGCGTTCTGCGCCCTGCACCAGCTCACCGGCGAGGGGCGCTGGCTGACCCTGGCCGGCCAGCTGCTGGACACCGCCCTGGAACGCTTCGCCGCTCCCGGCGGCGCCTACTACGACACGGCCGACGACGCGGAGCGGTTGGTCGCCCGGCCGGCCGATCCGACCGACAACGCCACCCCGTCGGGGCGGTCGGCGCTGGTCGCCGGGCTGGTCGCGTACGCCGCGCTGACCGGACAGACCCGCTACCGCGAGGCCGCCGAGGCCGCGCTCGCCACCGTTGCGCCGATCGTCGGGCGGCACGCCCGCTTCGCCGGGTACGCGGCCACGGTCGGCGAGGCGCTGCTGTCCGGTCCGTACGAGATCGCGGTGGTGACCCACGATCCGGCCGGCGATCCGCTGGTGGCCGCCGCCCACCGGTACGCCCCGCCCGGAGCGGTGGTGGTCGCCGGCCTCCCGGACCAGCCCGGAGTGCCGTTGCTCGCCGACCGGCCGTTGGTCGACGGGCGGTCCGCCGCTTACGTCTGCCGGGGTTTCGTCTGCCAGCGGCCGGTCACCTCCGTCGACGAGCTGGTCGCCGAGCTGGGCTGAGTCGGGCACCGGTAGGCTGGCCGCGCTATGGATTCCCGTACCGGTCTGCCTGTTGTCGGCATGGTGGGTGGCGGCCAGTTGGCCCGGATGACCCATCAGGCCGCGATCGCCCTCGGCCAGTCACTGCGTGTGCTCGCGAGCGCCCCCGACGACGGCGCGGCGCTGGTCGCCGCCGACGTCCAGTACGGGGACCACACCGACCTGGCCGCCCTGCGCACCTTCGCCAAGGGCTGCGACGTGGTCACCTTCGACCACGAGCACGTGCCCAACGAGCACATCCGCACGCTGGCGGCCGAAGGGGTGACCCTGTACCCGCCGGCGGACGCGCTGCTGCACGCCCAGGACAAGCAGGTCATGCGGGAACGCCTCACCGAGCTGGGTGCGCCCAACCCGGTCTGGCGGCCGGTCGGCGACCCCGCCGACCTGGTCGGGTTCGGCGAGCAGGTCGGCTGGCCGGTGGTGCTCAAGGCGGCTCGGGGCGGCTACGACGGTCGGGGCGTCTGGATGGTGGACGACGCCACCAAGGCCGCCGAGCTGGCCGCGACACTGCTCGCGGGTGGCACCCGGCTGATCGTCGAGGAGCGGGTGCCGCTGCGCCGCGAACTCGCCGTGCAGGTGGCCCGCTCGCCGTTCGGCCAGGTGGCCGCGTACCCGGTGGTCGAGACGGTCCAGCGGGACGGCATCAACGTCGAGGTGCTGGCCCCGGCGCCCGGTCTCGACGAGGAGCTGGCAGTCTCCGCCCAGCAGCTCGCCATCGACCTGGCCACCGCGCTCGGTGTGGTCGGGCTGCTCGCCGTGGAACTCTTCGAGGTGCGCGACGACGCCGGTCGACCCGCGATCGTGGTCAACGAGCTGGCGATGCGTCCGCACAACTCGGGGCACTGGACCATCGAGGGTGCCCGGACCTCGCAGTTCGAGCAGCACGTGCGGGCGGTGCTGGACTACCCGATGGGCGACACCGCGCTGACCGCGCCGGTCGTCGTGTCGGCGAACGTCCTCGGCGGCGAACCGGACGGGATGTCGGTCGACGAGCGGCTGCACCACCTCTTCGCCGCCGAGCCGGGGGCGAAGGTGCACCTCTACGGCAAGCAGGTACGCCCCGGTCGCAAGATCGGGCACGTCACCGTGCTCGGTGACGACCTGGACGACGTACGGGCACGGGCGGCGCGGGCCGTGCGTTGGCTCCAGGTGGGGCACGAGTGACCCGGGTGGCCGCGAACCAAGGAGGACTCCGGTGACCACGGTTGGGCTGATCATGGGCAGCGACTCGGACTGGCCGACCATGCGGGCCGCCGCCGAGGTGCTCGACGACTTCGAGGTGTCGTACGAGGTGCGGGTCATCTCGGCACACCGGACCCCGGTCGCGATGATCGATTACGGGCGTGAGGCGGCCGACCGAGGGCTGAAGGTGATCATCGCCGGTGCCGGTGGCGCCGCCGCGCTGCCGGGCATGGTCGCCTCGGTGACCCCGTTGCCGGTGATCGGCGTGCCGGTGCCGCTGAAGCACCTCGACGGCATGGACTCGCTGCTGTCCATCGTGCAGATGCCGGCGGGGATTCCGGTGGCCACCGTGTCGATCGGCAACGCCCGCAACGCCGGCCTGCTGGCCGTTCGGATCCTCGGCGCGTCCGACGAGACGCTGCGCACCCGGATGGCCACCTACCAGCAGGACCTGGAGAACCTCATCAAGACCAAGGACGCGGCCCTCCAGGCCACCCTGCCCTAACCCGCACACCCCGCGCCCCGCACCCAACCACCTCCGCGATCTTGCACTTTCGGTGGTCGCTAAGCGGCATTTGCCCAACTTTGCGGCGACAGAAAGTGCAAGATCGCGGAGAGGCCACCGACGAACCCGGCACGCTCACGCACGCCGCCGTGACCCTCCGGTTTCACCTCATGCCGCGTAGCGCGGTCTGGAGGCGTTCCTGGGCGCGACGACGGCGTTCGTTGCTGGCCCCGAGGACGAGCAGCAGGATGCCCACGGGGATCAGCACCAGCCACGGGCCCAGGCTGAACAGCGCGTGGATGGCGGCGATCGCGGTGACCGACGCGCCGACGATCACCGGTGCCTGCTGCCGGCTGGACGAGCCGAAGATCAGCACCGCCACCGCACCGAGCAGCAGCAGCATCTGCCGCAGCGTGCTGGACTCGGTGGCGAGCACGATCGCCAGGGTCGGCAGGAATGCGGCGACCAGCGCCGGCCCGTACGCCACCCAGCTGCTCAGGTCCGGCCGGTGGCGCAGTTCCAGCACGCCGACCAGCAGGGCCAGCGCGGCGAACGGCAGCGTGTACGCCTCGGGCAGCGCCACGTCGGCGACGCGCATGAGGATCCACCAGGCGGTTATCTCGCAGAACACCACCGCCCAGAAGAGGATCCGGCGCTCCACGGGCCGCCGGCCGGGCCGGGTCGCCGCCACCCCGAGGACGGCGCCCCAGGCGGCCAGCAGGGCGGCGATGTGCCGTGGCGAGTCGAAGGCGAGCGCCAGCGCGATCAGGGCCGCGGCGTACCCGGTCCACTGCACGGTGGCCGCCTCGCGCTGTGCCTCGGGGCGGCGCAGCTGGGGCAGGGTCGCCGCGAGCACCTGGAGGACCGCGCCGACGGCGAGCACCCCGAACGCGGACCAGACCGGGGCCAGCCCGGCGATCAGGCCGGCGGTGAGCACGAAGAGCTGAGCCATGACCGAGGCGAACAGCCAGCCGAGGATCCGGGCGCGCTGGGTGGTGCCGAACAGGGCCGCCACCACGCCCACGCCCACCGCGCCGCCGAGGGTGAACAGGGTCAGTTGCTCCTCGGCCAGGCTGCCGGCCAGGCCGGCGCCACCGGCGGCCAGACCGATGACGAACACGAGCACCCGGGCCAGCCGCAACGAACGGGCCGGCTCGACGAGCGGCGGTGGCGGGGTCAGGGCGAGACCGAGCATGGAGATGGTGAACACGGACAGCGCGGCGAGCGTGCTCGCCGGCCACCTGCTGCCCAGCGCGATGGGCGCGATCAGCAGCGTGACGGCCGCGCCGGGGAGCACCACCGGTACGGCACGGGACCGCCGTCCGCCGCTGAAACCGGTGGCGGCCAGGGCCGCCGTCGCGGTGAGCAGCAGCGCGGTCAGCACGTGGGTCGGATTGACCAGGTCCGGCGGTGGGGTGAGCAGTTCCGGCGGCGGACCCTGCCAGATCCGGTTCAACGTGCGCTGCGGCTCGACCAGGGCGAAGACCAGCGCGGGCGCGATCGAGACGAGGGCCAGGGCGGTCGGCAGGGCGGCGGCCGCGAGCGCGCCGGCCGAGGGGCTGACCCGCCACCGCCGCCGATCCGGGTCGTCCGGCAGCCGGCGCAGCGCGCCGTCGAGCAGCACCGCCCAGCGTCGGACCGGCTGGGCGGCGGCGGTGGGCGGTACGGTCGCCGCACGGATCAGCTCGGCGAGGACACCGAGCAGCGCGGCGGCGGCCGCGTAGACCCCTACGGGCAGGCCGGTCGGGATGGCGGCGAGGGCACTGATGCTCGCCCCGCCGACCACGGCCACACTGACCCAGGGCAGGTACTGCGGCACGTACCGGCGTACGGCGGCCACACCGGCCAGACCGAGGCTCGACGCGGCCAGCGCGGCGGTCAGCACCACCTGCGCCGAGTGCTGGAACTCGACGGCCAGCGCCGCCACCGCGCCCGGCAACGCCAGCAGCGCGGCACCGGCCGCCGCGCCGCCGATCTGCGCCAGGTGCGGCGGCATGCCCTCGGTCTCCAGGTCGGTCACCTGGGGCCGGGCGAGGACGCGGGCCAGCGTGGCGACGACGACACCGATCAGCGCGATGCTGCCCAGCGCGAGCGCGGTGGTCCACGGGCGGACCAGACCGGCGCCGGCCCCGTGCAGCGCGACCACCCCGGCCACGGTGGCCCGGGACAGCCCGGCCCGGGGCTCCTCGGTGGCCACCGCCGCCATCCCGAAGACGGTGGCGACCATGGCCCCGACCAGCACCGGCGACCACCAGGGCAGGTCGAACGCGGCCGGCGCGCCGATGGTGGCGAGCACCACGGCCACGCCGGACGCGTCCCAGCGCCAGGGCGGTGGCAGCAGGACGCCGGCGGCGACGGCCAGCAGCAGCAGCGCGATCGGCGCCTGCCAGGTCGAGCCGCCGGTCGGCGCCGCCGGCCAGTTGCTCAGGTCGCCGTTCCAGATCGGTCCGGGCGTGGCCAGCACGCCCACGCCGCCGCGCAGCGCTGTCCAACCGGCGAGCACCCCGATGAGTACGCCGCCGACGGCGATGCCGAGGATCGGGCCGCGTCGCCACTCCTCGGGCATGGCGCGGGCGGCCACGGCGACGACCAGGACCAGGCCGGCGGCCACCGCCAACTGCCCACCCGGGGCGAGGACCGCGGCGATCCGCACCATCGTGGCGATCAGTGCGGTGGTCACCGCCGCGGCGGCCAGGTCCGAGCCGTCCAGGGTCAGGTCGGAGCGGCGGCCGGCGTCGATCGAGGGGGCCAGGAAGAGCAGCACCGCGGCGATCAGCAGGAGCGCCCCGACCCACGCGTCGGCGACGGTGGCGCCGGGCGCGCCGAAGGCGGCGGCGGTGACGACGAGCGCGCCCATCCCGGTGCCGACCGGCAGGGGCACCGGGATGCGCCGCTGGGAGACCTGCACCATCGCGGCGTACCCGAGGGTCACGCAGACGGCCAGGAAGCTCGCCGCGAGCACCGGGACGGTCGCCTCGCGCAGGCTGGCCGGGGTGGGAGTGTCGTCGACGGGGACGGTGGCGGCCACGAACGCGGCCACCGCGCCGGGCAGCGCGAAGGCCGCGCCTCCGGCGGCCCAGGCGGTGACCGTCTCGGCGGCGGCCGAGGCGATCCGGACCCGGGGCGCCAACGCGACCAGCGCGCCGGCCGCGAAGAGGGCGAGCAGGACCGCGGCCGTGAGCGCGGGCCGGGACAGGCCTGCGCCCGCGCCGAACAGGCCCACCACGGCGGCGCCGACTCCGTGGGCCAGGGCGGCCCGGGGGGTACGCGCGGAGAGGCCGATGACACCGATGCCGATCGCGGTGATCACCATCGGCCAGGGGGCGGCCGCCCAACCGAGGCCGAACGACGCCGGCACGGCGAGCGCCGTCAGCGCGGCTCCGGCGACCGCGAACTCGCGGCGGATCTCCGGTGGCAGGGCCAGCATCGCGGCAATGGTGAGCAGGAACGCGGCGGCGGCGAGCTGCCACGTGGTCGGGCCGACGGCGGCGGCCAGCTCGGCGGCGTGCCGGTCCAGGTCGGCGTCCCAGGCGGGCAGTGCTGCCCGGACGGGGGCGACGCCGGCCCGCAGGGCGCCTCCGGCGACCATCAGCCCGCTGACGGTGAGCGCTACCGCCGAGGCGATCTGTGGGCCGCGGCGGGCGGCCTCGGGGATCGCGCGTACCGCGAGGCCGGTCGCCGTGATCACCGCCGCGATCAGCAGCAACGCCTGGCCGGGCAGGGCGACGGAGGCGACCCGGCCGAACGCGCCGATCACGGCCAGGGTGACGATGCCGGCCGCCACGTCGGGCAGCGGTGGGCGGCGCAGCACCAACGCGCCGGCCAGCCCGACGGCGGCGGCCAGCAGCAGCACCAGCCCGGCGCCGGTCGCCGTCGGCACGGCCTGTGCCCGCAGCAGCGCGGTGACCGCGTACGCCAGGGCGACCGCGACGGCCACCGCGTGCAGCGACCAGGTCAGCTCGCGCAGTCCGGGCACCGGGCGGACGGAGGGGGTGTCGTCGGCGCCCGCGCCAACGTCGACCACCTCGCCGGCCTCCTCCGGGTCGCCCTCCGGTCGGGCCTCGGCGTCGCGCTGGCGCGGCGTCGTCGACGGCCGAGCCGGCTGCGGCAGGTCCTGCCCGGGGGCGCGCTCCACCACGATCGGCGAGCGGGCCAACCAGAGGTCGAGCAGGGCCACCAGGGTCAGCACCAGCGCCCAGCCACCCGGCCCGGTGATCCGGTCGTACGCGAGCAGCGGCAGGACCGGCTGCGCGGCGACCACGGTCGCGAAGCGGGGTGCGCGCAGACCCGTCCAGGCGGCGTAGCCGACGGACACGGCGGCGGTGGCCGCGAAGATCAACCCGGCGAAGACGGCGCCCGAGGTGCCGCTGCCGATCCGGTCCACCGCCCAGAGCGCATAGCCGGCCAGCGGCACGAGCAGCAGACCCACCGCCGAGATCGTCTCCGCGGTGGAGGTGAGCCCGCGTCGCGCCAGCGCCGGCGGGGCGAGCAGCATCAGCGCGGTGGCGAGCAGCAGGACGCCGAGGCGGGCCAGCGCGTCCATCGAGCTGGTCGCCACCGCGGCGAAGACCACCGCGGCCACGGCGAGCAGCAGCGCGCCCAGCCCGAGCGGGATGTTCTGCACCTCCCGGCTGGACGCCTCCGGCGGGTGTTCGGGATCGTCGGCGTCCAGCCAGGACGGCCGGGGCGGGGGCGGCGGCGGGTCCTCCGGAACGGGCGGCGTGCCCTGGCGTGGAACCCGGGGCGGCGGTGCGGCGGTGCCGGTGCCGGGGCTGGCCGTCGGCGGACGGCGACCGGGGCGGCGGCGCAGCACCCGGCGGGGTCGGGTCGCCTGCTTGATCCGTTCCTCACCGGCGTGGGCGAGGATGTCCCGCTGGAAGAGCGCGGCCTGCATCTTGGCGGCGATCTGCCGCTGCTCGCTGGCGATTGCGGCGTCGCGCCTCTTCATCTCCGCGATCGAGCGCTCGATGTCCGCCAGATGCTCGACCCACTGCGGCTGGTCGGCCCCGCAATGGGGGCAGTGCACGGCCGGCTTGATCTCCCGGCCGCACGAGGAGCACTGAAAGGTCGCCACGACACCCCTCCACCCGCACTGTGGACTCCCACTGTCGCAGCATGCCCAAAGCTGGCGCGGATTTCGACACTTGTCGGCGGGTCCGGGGCAAACAACATCACCGGCCGGCCGCCAAGGGTGCGTCGCGGCCGGCCGGTGAGTGGTGGATCGTCAGGGACGGCCCATACCCCGGTACTCCCAGCCGGCCTGGGTCCACAGTGCCGAGTCGAGGCAGTTGCGCCCGTCGACGACCTTGCGGCCGCGGACCAGCTCGCCCAGGGCGACCGGGTCGGCGTTGCGGAAGTCCGCCCACTCGGTGAGGACGCAGACCAGGTCGGCGTCGGCGACCGCCTCGTTGATCCCGGGCTCGTAGGTCAGCTCGGGCACCGCGCGGCGGGCGTTCTCGGTGCCCTGCGGGTCGTACACGTGGACGTCGGCCCCGGCCTTCTGCAACAGTGCGGCGACGGCGAGCGCCGGGGCGTCGCGGACGTCGTCGGTGTTGGGCTTGAAGGTCGCGCCCAGCACGGCGATCCGGGTGCCGGAGAAGTCCGGACCGGCCGGCCCGGAGCGGCGGCCGAGCAGGTCCGCGGCGAGCTGGAGCACGCGGGTCCGGCGACGCAGGTTGATCAGGTCGACCTCGTGCAGGAAGCGCAGTGCCTCGCCCGCGCCCAGCTCCTGCGCGCGGGCCTGGAAGGCGCGGATGTCCTTGGGCAGGCAGGCGCCGCCGAAGCCGAGGCCGGCCTGGAGGAAGCGGTTGCCGATGCGGGGGTCGTAGCCGATGGCCCGAGCGAGCTGGGTGACGTCGCCGCCGCTGGCCTCGCAGACCTCGGCCATGGCGTTGATGAAGGAGATCTTGGTGGCCAGGAAGGCGTTCGCCGCGACCTTGACCAGCTCGGCCGTGGCGAAGTCGGTGACCACCAGGGGCACCTCGCGGTCCTCGGTGGCGGCCAGGTCGAAGACGCCCTTGTGCGCGGCGTAGAGCATGCCGTTGGCCCACTCGCTCTTGACGCCGACCACGATCCGGTTGGGTCGCAGCACGTCGTCGACGGCGAAGCCCTCCTGGAGGAACTCGGGGCTCCACGCCACCTCGACGCCCAGGTCGTCCGGGGTGTGCTTGCCGACGAGCTGCTCGACCCACTCGGCGGTGCCCACCGGCACGGTCGACTTGCCCACGATCAGCGCCTTGCGGGTCAGGTGCTGGGCGAGGCCGGTCACCGACGCCTCGACGTACGACAGGTCGGCGCCCATCCCGTCGGCCCGCTGCGGGGTGCCGACGCAGATGAAGTGCACGTCACCGAAGTCGGCGGTCTCCGCGATGTCGGTCGAGAACCGCAGCCGGCCGGCGGCGAGGTTGCGCTTGAGCAGCTCGTCCAGGCCGGGCTCGTGGATCGGCACCTCGCCGGCGTTCAGCATCGCGATCTTGTCCGCGTCGACGTCGAAGCCGAGCACCTCGTAGCCCAGCTCGGCGTAGCAGATGGCGTACGTCGCACCGAGGTAACCGGTCCCCAGGAACGTCACCCGCGGCCGAGACGCGCCCGAGGGCGGCGTCACCGCGGCGATGGCGGGGGTCGGCTGGATGGTGGGGTAGGGGATCGTCACGCCTGTCTTCTCCGCTCGCACTGGCGGCGCGTCGTCGCGTCGCATTCTGCTGCGGCGCCTGGGCGGGCACCGGAGGGGTGGCTCACTGTCTGCCTTCCATCATCGCCCAGCGGCGCGGGTGCTCCGTCATGCCCATACCTACGCGCCGGTAACATCACCTGAACTGCAGTCGCTATCCTTCAGTCTGCGCGGTCGGCGGTCAGGGGAGGCCACAGACTGCGCATGATAGCGGTGAAGGGGAGGGGCCGACATGGCCGCAGGGGAGTCGTTCGACGTCTACCGGTTGCCCGAGGAGCACGAGGCGATCCGGGAGGCGGTCCGGGAGGTCTGCGCCGCCAAGGTGGCGCCGCACGCCGCCGAGGCCGACGAGACCGGGGAGTTCCCGAAGGCGTCCTACGACGCGCTGCGGGCCGCCGACTTCCACGCCCCGCACATCCCCGAGGAGTACGGCGGCGCGGGCGCGGACGCCCTGGCCACCGCCATCGTGATCGAAGAGGTGGCGCGCGCCTGCGCGTCCTCCTCACTGATCCCGGCGGTGAACAAGCTCGGCACGATGCCGCTGCTGCTGGCCGGCTCCGACGAGATCAAGCGCCGCTACCTGACGCCGGTCGCGGCGGGCGATGCCATGTTCTCGTACTGCCTCTCCGAGCCGGAGGCCGGCAGCGACGCCGCGTCGATGACCACCCGCGCGGTGCGTGACGGGGATCACTGGGTGCTCAACGGTGTGAAGCGGTGGATCACCAACGCCGGCGTCTCCGAGTTCTACACCGTCTTCGCCGTCACCGACCCCGCCGCCCGCTCCCGGGGCATTTCGGCGTTCGTGGTCGAGAAGTCCGACCCGGGGGTGAGCTTCGGCGCGCCGGAGAAGAAGCTCGGCATCAAGGGCTCGCCGACCCGCGAGGTCTACCTGGACAACGTGCGGATCCCCGCCGACCGGATGATCGGCGCGGAGGGCACCGGCTTCGCCACCGCCATGAAGACCCTGGACCACACCCGGGTCACCATCGCCGCGCAGGCCGTCGGGATCGCGCAGGGCGCGCTCGACTACGCCAAGGGGTACGTCGCCGAGCGCCGGCAGTTCGGCAAGTCGGTCGCCGAGTTCCAGGGCATCCAGTTCATGCTCGCCGACATGGGCATGAAGCTGGAGGCGGCCCGGCAGCTCACGTACGCCGCCGCCGGCAAGTCCGAGCGGGGCGACGCCGACCTGACCTACTTCGGCGCGGCGGCGAAGTGCTTCGCCTCCGATGCCGCCATGGAGATCACCACCGACGCGGTGCAGTTGCTCGGCGGCTACGGCTACACGCGGGACTACCCGGTCGAGCGGATGATGCGGGACGCCAAGATCACCCAGATCTACGAGGGCACCAACCAGGTCCAGCGGATCGTCATGGCGCGGCAACTCCTCGCCAACGTCGTCTAGGACCTGCCTCGGGTCCCTGGCCGGCCTGTCCGCGCCCCGGCCTGTCCGCGCGCCGGCCTGTCCGCGCCCCGGCCTGTCTGCGCCCCGACCGCCGCGCCCCGACCGCCGTGCCCGGACGCGGCGGTCGGTGGCGCTGCCGATCCGTCCCGCGACGGTCGCCGGTGCGGCCCGTCATCCGATCGCCGTTCGCAACGCGGCGCCCAGCCCGGCCGTCTCGATCTCGGCGGAGTCCAGCAGGGCCCGGTGCGGGTTGCCGACCGGGGTCGGCTTGCCGACGGCGTAGCCCTGGGCGAAGTCCACCCCGTAGTCGCGCAGCAGGCGCAGGGTGGCCTCGCTCTGGACGAACTCGGCGGCGGTCCGGATCCCCAGCCCCCGGCACATGTCGACGAAGGACTGGACGATCACCTGGTCGGGACGGGACTCCTCGATCTTGCTGATGAAGTCGCCGTCGATCTTTACCAGGTCGATCGGGAAGTACTTCAGGTGCGTGAATGTGCCGTATCCGGAGCCGAAGTCGTCCAGGGCCAGCCGACAGCCGATGTCCCGGATCCCGCAGGCGAAGTCGATCGCCTGCGTCAGGTTACCGATCAACGCCGTCTCGGTGATCTCGAAGGTGACCTGGGAGGGGTCGATGACGTGCCGCTTCATGACCTCGTGGACATGCTCCAACAGGTGCGGATCGCCGAGCGACCGGCCCGAGACGTTCACCTGGTAGTGCGAGGTTCGTGGTCCGTGGGCGATCAGCTCCATGGTGTGGTCGATGACCCAGCGGTCTATCGGCCAGATCTCGTCGACCCGTTCGGCGACGTCCAGGAACGCCGACGGCGGTACCGGCTGGCCCGTGCCGTCGAGGACGCGGAGCAGGATCTCCTGGCGGGTGATCTGGTTGAGGCTGAGGTCGAGAATCGGCTGGGCGTAGAGCGTGAAACTGTTGCCGGCGACCGCCGCCCGGATTCGGCTCCGGCAGGTCTCCTGCCGGTCCTCGGGACGGGCCGGCTGTCGCAGCACGGTCAGTGGCACCTGCTCTCGCTTGGCCTGTCGCCACGCGCTCTCCGCGTCCACCAGCAGGTCGAAGCCGCTACTGTCGTCGCCGTCCTGGTACCGGACGAGACCGCCCCAGGCGTCGAGGCGTACCCGTTCCCGGTCCTGGCCGACGACGAACGCGTGACTGCGCAGGCTGTCGATGATGCTCTCCGCGATGGTCGTGGCCGACCGCATCGTGGTGTTCTGTAGCAGCACGCCGAACTCGCCCGGGCCGACGAGCCCGCACACGGCGGTCCGGCGGGCCACGTTCTTCACCACACCGGCTATCGCGGCGGCGAGCCGATCCTGGGTCGCGTGGTCGTGCCCGGAGATCGGTAGGTTCAGTGGCTCGGCGGCCACCACGAGCAGGGCCCCCGACCCGCCGCGTTGGGTCCGGTCAACCTCGTCGGCGAAGCGCGGGCGGGTCAGCAGGCCGGTGGCCGGGTCGCGGCTGATCAGTTCGGTGCGTGCGGTCTCGCACCGGCGGGCGAGCCGGTCCCGCTCCTGGCGGGCCAGCTCCAGGTCGGTGACGTCCTGACCGGTGCCGATGATGCCGTGCGGCCGGTCGAACCGGTCGATCAGGACCTCGATGTAGCAGTGCACGTACCTGGTCGCCCCGTCCGGTCGGACCACCCGATACGTCGTCTCCTTGACCGTCTGCTCCCGCCACGCCAGGTGGATGGTCCGACGAACGGCGTGCGCGTCCTCGGGATGGACCAGCTCGAACAGCAGATCGGCGGAGGGTCGGATCGTGCCGGGGGCACAGCCGAGGATCAGTGACATCTCGTCGGACCAGGAGATCTCTCCGGTGGCGGAGATCCAGGTGATGGTGCCCAACTTCGCCAGCTGTGCCGCGCGGGCGATCCGGGCGGCTTCGTCGGCGTCGGCGTCGGCGTTCAGCGGGTCGTGCGGGTCGACATCCACGACGAGATCCCGCCCGGCCGTCACGGCGTGGGCGTAGGCCTGCTGGATCTGCCGGCTGGCGCGTCGGGCGCGCGCGCGTTCGAGGGGAGTGGGAGCACGTTCGGCCGCGAGTGCCAGGACGTCGTCGAGGTTCACGATGACCTCCCCGTGGGCTTGTTGAAACCGGCCTGTTCCGCGAGGCGCTGCAGATGCTGACGCGCCTGCTGCTTGTAGGCGCGAACGGTGGTGTGGGCGAGACCCAGCATCCTGGCGATGTCGAGGTCCCGCCAGCCGTCGAAGAAGAGGACGAACACCTCCGCCTGCCGGGGCGGCAGTTGCTGCAGCCACGCGACGAGCAACTCGTCCGCCTCCCGAGGGTCGGTCGGCTGGGTGAGGAACTCGGGGGGCACCTCGTCCAGGTTCGTCGTGGTAGTGCTGGTCCGGCTTCGCCGGCTCTGCTGCCCCTGGAGCTTGTGCCGCGCCGTCTTGAGCACCCAGGCCAGGGGCTTCTCGAAGGTGCGGATCTGCGCCCACTTGGCCCGAGTGGTGATGAATGTCTCCTGGACCGCCTCGTCGACGAGGTCCCGATTGGCGCAGCGGGCCCGCAGGAAGCGCTCGACCCGCAGGAAGTTGTCGTCGCAGAAGGCCGTGAAGGACGCCTCCAGCTCGGCCGGGGTGGGTTCGGGCGAGCGGGTTGCGGCGCGGGCCGCGGCAGAACTGTTCCGGTTCACGCCGCCTCCTTGTCGCTGGTCTGTCGAGGTCCACGTAGCTCCACGACGCGGTGCCCGTCACGGTCCCGCTCGTCGACCGTGATGTTCTCGTGGCGACCGCTGACCAGGGTGATCAAGCCCGCCGCCCGGGCCGCTGTCCGTGCGGACAGCTCCCGCTCCGCGTGGAGCCGGGTGCGGTGCCGGAGGTAGGCGCGGACCAGCCCGATCACCGCCCCGGCCACCAGTCCCAGAACCACTGCGGTCGAGCTGTCGGGAACAAGCCCTCGCAATTGATCGATCATCCTCGCCTCACGCATCCGTAGTGGCCTTTCCGCATATAACTCTCTGTGGAAGGGCGGAATGTAGATGGGGATGCTCGTGGAATCTGTACGCATGATCGACTCGTGGCTCTGAGCTGTATCTATTCCACCGTTCGGCCACAATAGAGGGTCCGTTCGGGCGCGTGACGGCGGAAACGCGAATATAGCGCTCTGTAGTCGAGCTGCGGCTGATGGTGCTCGACCGGAAATGGGAATTGCATTAAGCGAAAATCGCGACTCGGTTAATCCCGATGCCTTCCCCGACTCGGGGCGACTACCCGGTCGAGCGGATGATGCGGGACGCCAAGATCACCCAGAGCTACGAAAGCGCCAACCAGGTGCAGCGGGTCGTCATGGCGCGGCAACTCCTGAAGGGCTGACAGCGCCGATCAGCCGGCCCGGCGACGCGGTACGCGGTTGTTCGGCGTTGTGCGGGATTGATTGATCGGTGCCTTCGTCAGCGGCGATCAACTTCGCTCTTCCGTAGAAGTTGACGGCGGGACGGCTCTCAACCAACCCCGTCCCGGAGGAGTGGAAGTCATGATGCTGCGCAAGGCGTTCGGAGCGCTGCTGGCGTTGCTGACCTTCGGCACGGTGCTGGTCGTCACGGCAGCCCCGTCGCAGGCGGCGGTGGCCTGCTCGGGCACGGTCACCTACAGCTACGCGTACCCGCCGAGCAAGCCCGTTGCCGAGCTGGTCATCTACTACAACAGCACCAACGGCGGCACGAACAGCGCCTGCATGTACCACCGCGGCGCGGCGTACGGCTCCTCGGCGCGGACCTCCGTGCAGATCGCCCGGTGCGCGGAGACCTCCGGCACCGGCTCGTGCACCGCCACCGCGATCTCCACCAAGGACAACGCCGACTACCTGTACTACGCCGGTCCGCGCGGAGTGACCGGCACGGCGAACAACTGCGTCGACGCGTACGGCGAGATGGACTGGGCCGGCACCACCTACTGGATCCACTCCGGTCGCCAGGGCTGTTGAGTTCGGTGACGCCGAACCGGTGGCCCGGTGGGATCCGTCCCGCCGGGCCACCGGTGGTGTCCGTCCGCGTACGCCCCCGTCAGGGGTAGAGGCAGGCGGTACGGCGGGCGGCGAGCCTCTGGTCGGCGGCGAGCGGCAGGGCCTCGGCGGTGCTGGAGCCGTCGGGGCGGGCCACCCGCACGTCGAGCACGTCGGTCGGCGCGCCACCGCCGAGACAGGCGACCGCGGCCACCGGGATTTCGGCAGTGGATCCGGGTTGCCCGGACCGGCGGTCGAGCTTCCAGACGAGGTCGAACGGCGGGGCGGCCAATCCGGTCATTCCGATCTGGTGCCAGCGGCGCTCCGCCGGCAGCGCGGGGTCGTCCGCGTAGTAGGCGGCGAAGCCGACGATCTCCACGTGCGTGCCGGTCGCGCTCAGCCGCCACCCACCCGGGCCGGTCACATCGGGGGCGATCGCCAGGGCGATCGCGGCCGGCCCGGGTCGGTCGCCCCGGCAGCGGGACGGTTCCAGGCCCGGGGGTGGGTTGCCGTGCACCACCCCGGAGGCGATCAGTCCACCGTCGGCCAGGCTGAACCAGCGGATGTCGGGGGTCTGGGAGGTGGAGTCGGCGATCCGCTCACCCAGGCAGTAGCCGGTGAGCCCGATCACGCAGCCGGGCTGAATGGTGTAGAGGATGCCCTGGTCGCGGCGGGGCTCGCCCCGGACATGCACGCCACTGCCGTAGGTGACGGCGGTGAAGGCGGCGTCCGTGTTGGTCGCCGGGCAGGCTGTGGTGGTCGTCGTGCCAGCCGCCGTCGCCCCGCTGGCCGGCCATTTCAGCTGGGTCATCGGCACCACGGCGACCGTACCGGCGAGGCTGGCGACCGCCACCGCCGCCAGCACCAGTCGCCGTCGGAGTTTCCGGTGCCGCGGGGGGCTCGCGGGCCGGTCGTGGGTCGGTCCGGCTGCGCCGCTGGCGCCGGTTGGCTCACCGGTAGCCGGGACGGGTGGATCCCCGGCAGGCACAGCGGACGGTGACTCGGCGAGAGGCGTCGTGATCGGCCCGGCCGGCGTCGAGTCCGGTGTCGCTGCCCTCGCCGGGTCGGCTGGTGCGCCGGCCGAACCGGTGGCCCGCAGCTCCTCGTCCAGTTCGAGCCAACGCTGCCTCCACTGGGCGGTGTCCCCGCCGCAGGCCCCGACGTACGCGAGCAGCACGTCGAGGCTGGGTTGCCGGATTCCGCTGGCCGCGGCGGAGAGGGTCGAGGCGCTGTAGCCGGCGATCTCGGCCAATCGCCGGTAGGTGGGGTTGCCGGCTTCGACACGTAACTTTCGTAGCTCATGGGCGAAAGACGACAACGGTCCAGCGGTCGGATCTACGGGCCGCTCGTGCCGAGCCATGCCGCTCCCTTGTCTCGGTAAGTCGTCCAAAGTAGGGAATGATATTGAATTCCTCGATCGGCAGACGACGGCTACCAGGGTGCGGGGGTGGCCTGGGGACCGGGACCTGATCGACCCGGTGCGGGCCCGCTCCCCCGGGTACGTGAGCGCCGCGCGGGAATCTTGATCCACCTCCATGGCGTTGCAGCCGGGAGAGTCACCCCGCCCCGGCCTCGTCGACCTCGATGACGGCGCTTCCGCACCCGGAGAGAGATCAAGTTGGCGAAGCCCACCCCCGAGCAGGACGCGCTGCCCGGCGACCTGATGACCAACCGCCAACGCACGCAACTCGTGCTCGTGCTCGGTGCGTTGATCGCCATCGGCCCCCTGACCATCGACATGTACCTGCCGGCGCTGCCGGCCATCACGACCGGCCTGCAGACCACCGAGACCGCCGTGCAGTTGACGCTCACCGGCACGTTGGTCGGCCTCGCGCTGGGCCAGTTGCTGATCGGGCCGGTCTCCGACGTGGTCGGCCGACGCCTGCCGCTGCTCGCCGGCCTCGCCGCGCACATCGTGGCGTCCGTACTGTGCGTCGTCGCGCCCAACATCGCCGTGCTCGGCGCACTACGCGTCCTGCAGGGCCTCGGCGTCGCCGCCGCCACCGTGGTCGCCACGGCCGTCGTCCGCGACCTGTTCAGCGGCGCGTCGTTCGCGCGGATCTTCTCCCGGTTGATGCTGGTCATGGGGCTCGCCCCAGTCCTCGCGCCGACGCTGGGCAGCGGACTGCTGCGCTGGACCGAGTGGCGCGGCGTGTTCGCGGCGTTGGCCGTACTGGGCGCGTTGCTGATCGTCGTCGCGGCCATGAAGCTGCCGGAGACCCTCGACGTGTCGCGCCGCCGGCACGGTGGCGTCGCGGCGACCCTGCGGGACTACCGAGGACTGGTGAGCGATCGGGCCTTCGTCGGTCTGGTGCTGGTCGCCGGGCTGGCCATGGCGTCGCTGTTCGCGTACGTCTCCGGGTCGTCCTTCGTCCTCCAGCGGGAGTACGGCCTCGACGAGCAGCAGTTCGGCCTGGCCTTCGGCGCCGGCGCGGTGGGCCTGATCGGGGCCACCCAGTTCAACGTCCGGCTGCTGCGGCGCTACACGCCACAGCAGATCCTCGTCCTGGCCCTGGTCGCCGGGACGGCGGCCGGCCTGCTGCTGGTGCTGTTCGCCGCCACCGGCATCGGGGGCCTGGGCACCCTGCTCGCGTCGCTGTGGCTGGTGTTGGCCGCGGCCGGTCTGGCCCTGCCGAACGCGCCGGCGCTGGCCATGAGCCGGCACAGCGAGGCCGCCGGTACGGCCGCGGCGCTGCTCGGCGCCGTCCAGTTCGGCGTGGGCGCGCTGTCCGCGCCCCTGGCCGGGCTGTTCGGGACGGGGAGCGTACCGATGGCGATCGTCATCGCGGGCGGCATGGCCGCGGCGCTGGCGGTCATGGTCCTGGTCGTGCCCCGCGCCACCCTCGGCGCGGTCGACCCGGACCTGGCCGTCGCCGTGCACTAGTCGCGTTCGCGCGGGTCTGGTCGGGGGGGGGGGGGGGGGGGGGCGCCCCCCCGCGCGCGGGGCGGGGGGGGGGGGGGGGGGGGGCCGGCGGCCCCCGGGGGGGGGGGGGCCCCGCGGGGGGCCCCCCCCCCCCCCCCCCCCGCCCCGTAC